>NZ_JAVIJB010000061.1:0-32517 GCF_033977165.1 Mesorhizobium captivum | reverse complement strand
AATCAGGCGGCAAATCTCCCCAGTGGATAGCCCTCAGGCAAGATGGGGTGCTCGTCACGCTCACGATGTATTTGCCAGAGTCCCTCTGGACCACCCTTGGAGGCGCACGAGTGCCTACTCCGCACGACGGGGGTCGGCGGATTAGCACTTGGTGCGCCGCCTCGCATGAGATGGCCTTGGACGGCTCTCAGCGCAGATGTTGACGCCCGTTCGCGGGTCACCTTCGACGTGATGACGCCAGTCGTCGCCAGCAGCGGTCGAGCATCCGTGGTTCCTCAAACGGAGCAAAGCGATGCCCCTTTCGGGCGCCCGGACGTTCGTATCGAGCGTGCAGCCATCCTTTTTTCAAGAACGGCTCATCTTCAAATCGGTAACCAACTCAATATCATCGGGACCTCGGAAAGCACAGGCTGGCAAGCGTCAGAACCGAGCGTCACGAGCGGATTGCGATCTTCACCGGAACAGGCGATCGGTGATTCTGACGCGAAGCTGATGCCCGATCCGCAGGGTGACGGAAGGATTGAGCACCGCAGCAAGATCGTCCCGCCCGTCAAGGGCAAGTAGCTTTTCTCATCGCAGCCCATATGTGCCCGGGCCTGAACAAGCCGCGCCGTTCCCCCGCCTCCGGACAGGAGTTGGTCATGCTCAAACTTCGACCTCCTGATGACTGACGGGTCTACTTGGCGAGATGGGTAGGAAGCGAGTTGACTGCAGTGCGGGGGCGGCCCGGTAGCCGTCGGGTGGCTGCGTGATGGCCGCCGGGCCTAACCGGCAGGGCTTAGCGTGGGTACTTCGCCAAGGGAGCACCGGCTAGCGAAGAAATATACGCTATTCCTAATATTGCTGGAACGCATCCATTAGGACGAAGCGCCACTGACATCAAGGCGAAGACGGATGCGAGGTTTTCCATCAAGCGGCTCCCGTCCCAAGCGCGTCGGCCAGGCGCTTCGCCGGCGGTTCCCGTACCACCGCCTGCCGGAGACCGGCGATCGCGAGCAGCGCGATCGCGATTGCCAGGAGAACGACGACTTCGGATCGATGGCGCACCTCGCCGACCGGCGGGCATTCCTGCGCCACCTCGCTCCACGTCTGGAAGAAGCGCTGGGTGGTCTACGCCAAAGCGCCGTTCGCCGGCCCGGAGGCGGTCCTCGCCTATCTGTCGCGCTACGCGCACCGGGTCGCCATCTCGAACCGGCGCCTCATCCGTTTCGACGAGGACGGCGTCACCTTCCGCTACAAGGACTATCGTCGCGACGGCGCCGACCGGCAGCAGGTCATGATACTCGCCACAGATGAGTTCATTCGCCGGTTCCTGCTCCATGTCCTGCCGCGCGGCTTCCATTGCATCCGCCACTACGGCTTGCTCGCCGGCTCCGCCCGCAAGGCCAGCATCGTTTCTCCCAAAAGGAGATCATCAGGTCGGTAGACCCTCGTAGGAGGACCGCTTGCAGATGTCGAACCCCAGATGCAGTCGCATCTCATGAGTGAGAACGCGCTGCGATACATGGGGGCGGACCCGCATCTGGCGATTCAGGTCAACGTCATCGGTCAAGAGGTCAGCTTCGTTGCTGCAGGTCTGGGCATTTCAAGCAGCAACACTTTGCCGCCCGGCAATTTGCATCTTTCCAGTAGAAGCCCGCCCCTTTGAGCCAAGCGCCCTCTAACGTCGTGTTCTGGCAAAAAGGCCGGCGGTAGGGCACACTGCTTCAGGAGGCGGTGGATGTGATCGTCGAGAGCGCGCACCCGATTTGTGAGTACGCAGCATCCATCGACATCTATCGGCGATTTCGCGGCGGCTCGGAGTGGCTAAAGTCGACTCTGATCGTCTGACGAAGTACCGCCGCCGAAGCTGGCGATCTGAACTTTTTTGTCCATCTGTTTTCTCTAATGCTGCGATGGCGGGATCATCGGGGCACTGGCTGCCGGGAGTAAATTCCGAATGAGCTCCATCATATGGGAGAAATCGCACAATGATGGATTGGGAGGACCTTCGCCACTTCGCGGCGCCGGCAAGCGCTGGTTCGCTCTCGGGCGCCGCGCGTTAGGTCCGTGAGGATTGCATGTGATTTTTCAGGTCCGGGTTAGCGGCTTACTCCACATGCGCTATCGCCCGGCGCAGTCGGCACACAACACGTTGACTTCGAGGGTAGAGTCGGTGACGGTGAGATTGGCGCGCCCGGCCAACTGATTGATCTCCTTCTCCATTGCACCGTCATGGAGTTCCATGACCTTCCCGCAGCAATCGCAGACCGCAAGCACGGTCAGATGCCGGCCTTGTGGATGAAGATGGGAGCAAGGTACGAAGGCGTTGAGCTTCTCCACCCGATGGATCGTGCCATAGGCGATCAGCTTCTCAGTCGCGCGGTAGACCTGGATTGGCGAGCGTAAGCCCAGCGAGTGGAGCTTCTTCAGGATGTCATAGGCCCCGATCGGCCTAGTCGCCTGCTCGATGGCCTCGAGAACCAGGCGCTGGTTCCGCGTCAGCTTCTGTGAACAGGAAGAGGGCTTTTCATCGGTCGGTCTAAAAATCATGTAATGTCATAACATAACTTTTCGGTTGACGTTATGTCATAACGTATCATATCCCACTGTCAACGGTCGGCAGGTCACGACGCCTGCGGACGCGCATGCGGCTCCGTCGAATGAGGTTGGAATGCAAACTCACAAACTACCTGTGACCGTCCTTTCCGGATTTCTCGGCGCCGGCAAGACGACGCTTCTCAACCATATCCTGAATAATCGTGAGGGGCGGCGGGTCGCGGTGATCGTCAACGACATGAGCGAGATCAATATCGATGCCGCGCTCGTGCGCGACGGCGGGGCGAACCTCTCGCGCACCGACGAGCAGCTCGTCGAGATGACCAATGGCTGCATCTGCTGCACGTTGCGCGACGACCTTCTGAAAGAGGTCAAGGCGCTCGCGGCCCAGGGGCGGTTCGACCAGCTCCTTATCGAGTCGACGGGTATTTCCGAACCATTGCCGGTCGCCTCCACCTTCGAATTCCGCGATGAATACGGCGAAAGCCTTTCGGACGTCGCGCGCCTCGATGCGATGGTAACCGTGGTCGATGCGGCCAATCTGCTCAATGACTATGGTTCGAGCGATTTCTTAAGGGACCGTGGTGAAACACTTGGCGACGGAGACAACCGCACCCTGGTCGATCTTCTGGTCGACCAGATCGAGTTTGCCGACGTCGTCGTGCTCAACAAGATCTCGACCGCCAGCCAATCCGATCTGGAAGCCGCTCGCAAGATCGTCCGTGCGCTGAATCCGGACGCACGGATTGTTGAGGCAGATTTCGGCCGTGTTCCCCTTGCCGACGTACTTGAGACGGGCCTGTTCGATTTTGAAAAGGCCCACCAGCATCCCCTCTGGTTCAAGGAACTGAACGGCTTTGCCGACCATGTTCCAGAAACCGAGGAATACGGCGTCCGCTCGTTCGTCTATCGGGCGCGCCGCCCCTTCGTCCCGGCCCTTTTCAAGGCCTTTGTTGACCGCGCATGGCCGGGTGTCGTGCGAGCGAAGGGGTTCTTCTGGCTGGCGACCCGCCCGAACCATGTCGGCGAGCTGAGCCAGGCCGGTGCGCTGGTGCGTACCGAGCGACGTGGCCTGTGGTGGTCGGCCGTCCCCAAGCAGCAATGGCCGGACCACCCCGAATGGCGTGAGGCCATGAAGCCCTATTTCGACCCCGTCTGGGGCGATCGCCGTCAGGAGATCGTCTTCATCGGCACGCAGCCGATGAAGGAGGCGCGAATCCGCACCGAACTCGACGCCTGCCTAGTCGAAACGGACAGGTTTTCGCCGTGGCGTTGGCGCGTGTTGGCAGACCCCTTCCCGAGCTGGTCTGGCGAGGTCGCATGAGCACGCTGATCTACAGGGCCGATCATTGGCTGTTTATGCCTTCCTTCTTGGGCTGGCATGCGTTGGCTCGCTGCACGCTCGTATGCACTATCCTCGCGATTCTGTGGCTGATGGTCGCCTGGGCGGTAGCGCTGCCATGACGAGCAACGTTATCCGCTTTTCGGACGTCACCGTTGCCTACGACCGGCATCCGGCGGTGCATCATCTTTCCGGCAATTTTCCGGTCGGCAGCATGACGGCGATCGCCGGCCCAAACGGAGCGGGCAAGTCGACGCTGGTCAAGGCGCTGATGGGCCAGTTGCCGCTTGCCAGCGGCAGCATCGACCTGTCAGGCTGGTCTCCCCGCGATTTCGGTTACCTGCCGCAGGCGGCCGAGATCGATCGTAGCTTCCCACTCACCGTCGCCGACACCGTCATGCTTGGGGCATGGCGCGAGGTCGGGGCGTTTCGAGGCATCTCCTCCGCGGTCTCGGCACGAGCACGTGACTCACTCTCGGCGGTTGGCCTGGAGGGCTTCGAGCGCCGACAGATCGGCTCGCTCTCGGCCGGACAGTTCCAGCGTGTTCTGTTTGCACGCCTGCTGCTTCAGGACGCGCCGGTGATCCTGCTTGATGAACCCTTTAGCGCCATTGATGCCCGCACAACACGCGAGTTGCTCGATATCCTTCTCGGATGGCATCGCGACGGCCGCACAATCATCGCGGTCCTGCACGATTTCGATATGGTGAAGTCGCATTTTCCGCAAACGCTTCTCATCGCCCGTGAGCTGGTTGCGTGGGGGCAAACGGCCTCGGTCATGACGTCCGCTAATCTGCTCAAGGCGCGAGCCATGGCCGAGAACTGGGACGAGACGGCGCAGGTCTGCGAGCGGCCCGGAGAGGCAGCAGCATGATGATCCATGACCTGCTAATCGCGCCCTTCGTTGAATACGGTTTTATGCGCCGCGCGCTGATCGCTTGCATCTGCCTGGGACTCGGCTCCGGGCCTGTCGGCGTGCTGCTGATGCTTCGCCGAATGAGCCTTGTCGGCGACTCGCTCAGCCATGCTGTGCTGCCGGGCGCGGCCGTCGGCTTTCTCGTCGCCGGCTTTTCGCTGACCGCCATGGGCATCGGCGGCCTTGTCGCGGGCTTGGCGGTCGCCATCCTGTCCGGCATCGTCAGCCGCACGACCTCGCTGCGCGAGGATGCCAGCTTCGCCACGTTCTACCTGACATCGCTCGCCGCTGGCGTGCTGATCGTGTCGCTACGTGGATCAAGTCGCGACCTGCTGCACGTTCTCTTCGGCACGATCCTCGCCATCGACCCGCCGGCGCTCTATCTGGTCGCGGCCATCAGCTCGCTGACGCTCCTTCTCTTGGCGGTCGTCTACCGGCCGCTGCTCGCCGAGTGCTTCGACCCTGGCTTCCTGCGCGCGGTGGGCGGCAACGGTCCCCTCCATCACCTGACCTTCCTGTTCCTGGTGGTCGTCAATCTCGTCGCCGGCTTCCAGGCACTCGGCACGTTGATGGCGGTCGGGTTGATGATGATGCCGGCGGCGATCGCGCGCCTATGGGCGCAGTCCTTGCCGGCCATGTTTGTCGTCGCGGCCGGCTCTGCCGCGCTGTCCGGCTTCGTCGGGCTGATCGCATCCTTTCACCTCGGCTATGCCTCGGGACCCTCGATCATCCTGACAGCAAGCCTCCTCTATGGCGTGTCGTTGCTCGTCGCGCCGTCGGGCGTGCTCAGGCGCCTGTATCCCCGCCCGCATCTGGCGGGCTGATTCCAAGGAGAACCATCATGAAGAGACTGACTTTGCTGGGCACAGTCGCGATCGCGGCATTGATTGCCCTGTCGGGCGCCGCCTCGGCCAAAACGCTGAAGGTCGTGACGAGCTTCACTGTGCTGGGCGATATCGCCAAACAGGTCGGCGGCTCGAATGTCGAGGTCAAGAACATCGTGCCGCCGGACGGCGACCCGCACGAATACGAGCCAACGCCGGATGACGCCAAGAACCTGAAAGAGGCGGATGTCGTCATCGTCAGCGGCTTAGGACTGGAGGGGTGGATGGACCGCCTGATCAGCGGCTCGGGCTATACCGGCACGCCGGTCGTCGCCTCCGAAGGCATCAACACCCGCACAATGGAAGAGGACGGTGAGACGGTTACCGATCCGCATGTCTGGAATAGTCCGGTCAATGTCCAGGTGTGGGTGAACAACATCGAAAAGGCGTATGAGGCCGCCGACCCGGAAGCAGCCGAGCACTTCAAGGCCAATGCCGAGAGTTACACCAAGGAGCTGAAGGACCTCGATGCCTATGCACGCAGCAAGATCGATCCGATCCCTCAGGACAAGCGCAAGGTGCTGACCAGCCATGACGTCTTCGGCTACTTCGGACGCGAATACGGCGTGACGTTCCTCGCGCCTCTCGGCCTCTCCACTGAGGGCGAAGCCTCTGCCGCCGATGTTGCCAAGCTGATTGCGCAGATCAAGAAGGAGGGCGTGAAGGTCTACTTCTTCGAGAACTCCAACGATCCGCGCCTTGTGCAGCAGATCGCCAGCGCCACCGGCGCCCAGTCCGGTGGCGAGCTCTACGTCGAGGCGCTCTCAAAGGAAGACGGCCCTGCTCCGACCTTTGAGAAGATGTTCCGCTACAATGTCGACCAACTCGCAGACGCCATGGCAAAGCAGAACGTCGCAGAACAGTAGCGGCTGCAACAACATGACCAGGACGGCCCAGCCTTCATGCGGGCCGTCCTGGTCGGGCGGCTCCGGGAATTGTGATCCGACTGCGCCAGCGCCAAAAGGAATCGGCGGTAGCTATGGCGGCGGCCGCTGCTGAAAGAAAGTCAACCCAACCAGTCCAGGGTTTTGGCAGACTTTCCTCGGATTACGGGGCTTGGTTTGGAATGAAGCTCGTAAGAAACATCGTGCTTACCCCAGAGGCTGAGAAATTTATCAAGCAGCACTATATCGAGCCAGATGTTGTCAGCTGTTCTGAGCTTCAGTTCATCCCAAGGTTTATTTGGGTGATAGCTTACAAGGACGCGGATTGGAAAATAATTGAAGGGACAACCGTAGGCTACGAGCTATCTATATCGCCGGTCTCCTTCCTGGCTGATTCGGTGGTCTCTTCGTTTGACGGCCGCCGCAAATTCTTCGCCGTTGAATTCGACGCTTATGGCGAAAAATACGATCCTGACGCGCAATACCTGATCGAACACTTCGAAGATATCAACTACATTATCAAGCAGCCCAAGGTATCGAATCGCCCGTCGGAGTGGCTTCAGCCTTTCTAGTTTTGCGCAAGCGGCTGCGGGAACCGGGCCGCCGAACGTCGGCGATTGGGCTATCGTCGGTTTCACCTTCTCCCTGAAGCGCGAAGCTGTGGTTGTAAACTGGAAGAAGCTCTACCGGCTCTGTCGCGAGGAACGGCTGACCGTGCGCAAGCGCGGCGGCCGCAAGAGGCCTTGGGCACCGGGCGCCGATGGCGATACCGCAGCATGCCGACCAGCACTGGGACCTCGACGTTCGTCCCGGGCATGCTGACAGATGGCCGCCGCTTCCGGAGCCAGCGATTGCTCCGATCGCAATGTCTTCTTCATCAAACCTCCTACGTCAGACAGGTATTGACTCGCCATTAGCTCAGAACTTCCAGTTAAAGGTGCCGCGGACGCTCTGGTCATAGCCGCTGGACGCGAACTGGCTGTTGTAGGAAATACCGAGCGTGGCGCTGGGCGCGACGGCGAAGTCGAGTCCTGCTTCGATCACGGCGGCGTTGCGCGCGATCGGCACGCCGGCGATCGTGAACGGAACTCCGTCCGCAAGAGCCAGGGTCGAGAGCGGCGCCACGTCACCGAAGGCATGCCGCCAGCCGAGGGTGCCTCGGGCCGTGGCGTTCACGCCGCCTAGGTCGAATGTCGTCGAGGCGCGCAGGCCCAGCGTCGAAAAGGTCGCATCCGTCGAGCCACCGCTGCTGGACAACGCCGCCGCGCTGCCGGCCTCGCGGAAGCCGTCGGTGTGGAGGTTCACGTAAGCCAGATTTGCGAAAGGCTCTAAGCCGACATTGCCCGCGCGAATACCATAGGCCAGTTCACCGAACACCTGCGCCGTGCCGGCGTTGTACTTACTCTTCAGGCTATCGGAAAAGCCCGGAAGGGCGACGGAGCGGCTGGTGGCGATGTCGTGCCATGTGTAGGCAGCGCTGGTGCGGAAGGCGAGATTGCCAAACTCGCTGCCGCCATAGAGGCCGACATGGTAGTTGTCGCTTATGCCCGAGGAGCTGCGGTCGCGAACGTTGAACTCGGTGCGGCTGTAACCGGCAAGCAGGCCGAGCCGCCAGGTCTCGGCGACGACCCCATCGCCGCCGACGAAGAAGCCGCCGGTCGAGCGGTTGAGCCGCGCCGCATTGCCGTCGCCGTCAGTGTGCCCCCAGGAGCCGAAGGCGCGGCCCCAGAGCGCGAAGCGATCGGTGGTGGCGGGCAGATATTCCGGCCCGCTGGAGGCGTAGCTCATGACCGGAGTGTTCACCGCGCCGACCGCGTCGAAGGCCGAGCGTAGGCGGTCGATCGCCGCCTCGCGCACCAAGCGGCTGTCTTCAATCAGCGCCGTCTTTGCCGACGCATGCGCCTCGCCGGAGAACTGGTCAAAGGCCGAACGAGCCGACGACGCATCAAGCTGGGCGACGGCGTTCACAACCGGATTCGATAGCGGCACGCTGTCCAATCCGCCGCCGGTCGCCATCTGGTTTGGAGTCTGACCAACCGAAGCAAAGGTCACGGCGCTGCGGCCAATGTCCAGATAGACGTTGTTCGGATCGTAGCTCAGGCCGAAGGACAGGAAGGGCGTCAAGACGGGCGATGCCTGGGTCAGGCTGGCGAAAGCGCCCGATACGCCGCCGACCGCCGTCAGGATGGTGTAGTGGCTGCCGAAGGCATAGACCCCCGACGCATTGAAGGCCTGGACCGTGCCGCCGTTGATCGCAGCTATCCCGGTCGCGGCAATGCGATCGGATTGCCCCGCGGCATTTACCTCCACTTGGTAAATCGAGTCCGGATTGAAGGTGACGTTGCCGGTGGCCTTCAGCGTGCCGATCGAATTACCCGGCGCAACCGCGCCACCGCTGTTGACGATCAGCCCACCGGCCGTGCCGATGCCGCCCAGCGTGCCGCCGTCGTTCACCGTCGTGAAGCTTGAAGCGATTGAACCGTTGACGACGAGCTTGCCGCCATCGACCGTGGTGGGGCCGGTATAGGTGTTGTTGGCGGCCAGGATGGTCGTGCCGGCCTCGACCACGACCGATCCCGCCCCCGAGATGGCCGGGACGACCACATAGTTCGAGGCGGTGTGGTTGAAGACGATCTTTCCGGTGCCCTTCTCGAAGACGACGGTCGGGCTGTTCAGCGTGCCGGGCGCTGCCGCCGTCTGGCCGAGCCCGGCGCCGATGTTGAGCGTGCCGATGGAGTTGCTCTGGCTGGCGATCTCTACGCTTTCGGCCGAGACGATGCCACCGTTCCGGATCGTTAGCGTGCCGGTGCCAAATTCGCCGACATGGAGCTCGCCCGAATTGGCCCAGGTCGAGCCCGCGCCATCAACCGTTACGGCACCGGTCGTGCCGGAGCTGTAGGCAACATACCCAAGGGTGTTGCTAACCTTGCCGCCGTTCTGGACGGTCAGTGTGCCGGTTCCAGAGCTGCCAACATCGAGATTACCGAAATTGGTCCAAGATGATCCCGCGCCATCGACCGTCACAATACCGGTCGAGCCATCGCCGTAGGCAATAACGCCTATGCTGTTTGTGACTTTGCCGCCATTCAAGATCTTCAGCGTGCCGGTACCGGCATAGCCGACAAAGAGGCCATAGCCGAGGTTGGAATTGGTCCAGGACGAGCCGGCGCCATCGACCGTCACCGTACCGGTCGAGCCGGTGTTTTTGCCAATATAGCCCTGGAAGCTGCTGACCTCGCCGCCATTCAGGATGTTCAGCGTGCCAGTGCCAGAGTTGCCAACATAGAGATTTCCGAGATTGGTCCAGGATGATCCCGCACCATCGACCGACACGGTGCCGGTCGAGCCGCTATTGAAGGCAATAAAGCCGTCGGAATTGCTGACCTTGCTGCCGTTCTGGACGGTCAGTGTGCCGGTGCCGGCATAGCCGACATAAAGGCCGTATAAATTGGACCAGGATGACCCCGCGGCATCGACTGTCACAGTGCCGATCGAGCCGAGGTAGTTGCCGATCTGTCCGACGTCGCTGCTGACCGTGCCGCCGTTCTGGATGTTCAACATGCCGGTGCCGACGTTGCCGACATAGAGACCACTGAAATTGCTCCAGGACGAGCCGGCGCCGTCGATCGTCACCGTACCGATCGAGCCGGCTCCGTCAGCAATAAAGCCAAACCAGCTCGCGACCGTGCCGCCGTTCAGGATCTTCAGCGTGCCGGTACCGGATTCGCCGACATAAAGACCACTGGAATTACCCCAGATCGAGCCGGCACCATCGACGGTCACAATACCAGTCGAGCCGGTGTTATGGCCGATATAGCCCTGAAAGCTGCTGACCCCGCCGCCATTCAGGATGTTCAGCGTGCCGGCGCCATATTCGCCGACATGGAGATCGCCGGAGTTGATCCAGGTCGATCCCGCACCATCAACCGTCACGGTGCCGGTCGAGTCGGGGGCGAAGCCGATCTGTCCGACGGTGTTATTCACCGTGCCGCCGTTCTGGACGGTCAGCGCGCCGGTACCAGAGTAGCCGATGGTAAGATTGCTGAAATTGCTCCAAGACGAGCCCACGCCATCGACCGTCACGATACCGGTCGAGCCAGGGCTGGAGGAAATGATGCCAAGGTTGTTTGTGACCTTGCCGCCATTCAATATGTTCAGCGTGCCGGTGCCGGCGTAGCCGACATAGAGGCCATAGTTGAGGCTGGAATTGGTCCAGGACGAGCCGGCACCATCGACCGTCACCGTACCAGTCGAGCCAAGGTCGTAGCCGATGTATCCGATGCTGTTGCTGACCTTGCCTCCGTTCTGGATCGTCAGCATGCCGGTGCCGGCGTCGCCGACAATGAGATTGCGGAAATTGGTCCAGGTAGAGCCGCCTCCATCAACGGTCGCGGTACCGATCGAGCCGGTGGCGAAGCCGATAAATCCAAAGGTGTTGCTGACCGCGCCGCCGTTCTGGATGTTCAGTGTGCCGGTGCCATATTCGCCGACATAAAGCTCGCCTGAATTGGCCCAGGTCGAGCCGGCGCCATCGACCGTCACGGTGCCGGTCGAGCCGGTGTTGTAGCCGACATATCCGTTGAAGTTGCTGACCGTGCCGCCGTTCAGGATCTTCAGCGTGCCGGCGCCGGATTCGCCGACAGCAAGATTGCCGAGATTGGTCCAGGCTGAGCTTGTTCCATCAACGGTCACGGTACCGATCGAGCCGTTGCCGAAGCCGATAAATCCAAAGGTGCTGTTGACCTTGCCGCCGTCCTGGATCGTCAGCGTACCGGTGCCGAGATCGCCGACAAACAGAAAAGACGCCTGCGCGCCGGATGCGACGACAACTGTCGCATTGGGCGTGACTGTGTCGATCCGCGCGTTGCTCGTGGCGGTCGGAATCCCGGCGGACCAGTTGCCCGGATAGAACCAATCGTATGAAGCAGTGCCGGTCCAGTCGGTCGCCTGCGACGGCGTCGTCGCCGCGAGCCAGCCGAGCGCAACGAGCGACGTGGTGCATAGCAGAGCGCGGCGGCGAACCGCGCCCGATCTTGTCCTGGTACCCAATTGTGCCCCCTTCTGGAAATGACTTCCTGAAATCTGCATCCGCGAGATACGGACGCGTCCATCGTCCGCAAATTTGCGCGCCGCAGCCGAATTTCGATCACTGCTTCGTGACGGCCGATTCTAACGGCCCCTGCGGAAACCGTCTTGAACGCTGGCGCACAGTCGCGCGGATGCTCGATGCGCAATAAGACAAATCAGGCAATCCCGTTGGAGTGCGCCCGCTGCAGCGGGCAATATGACGCCGCGCCATTGATCGAGGGCGCGGGACTCCGACGACGGAAGCCCGCAGCCCGGCCCATCGTCGGCACTGCGTTGCGTCACTATGGTATTGATGAGGAGATTGGGCGGTTGATGCGCGCGTACGACCGCAAAACTTCGCGCGCAGTTTCGAATCCGACCTCGGCGAAGCGACGCTCACCTGAACTAACCGTCTTGGCTGCGTCGCCTGGGCAGAGAAGCCTGCTTTGCGCGTGCTACGTGCCGTTACGGCTCGCGCGGCGCACGTCCGACGGCGTGCAGCCATAGCGGCTTCGGAAACGGCGATTGAAATAGGAAATGTCGTTGAAGCCGGCATCCACTGCGATCGCGCTGACCGAACGGACTGCCTGGGCAGGATCGCTGAGCAAACGATGGGCGAGTTCCAACCGCGCGTCGAGTACGAAGGTTGTCAATGTCGTACCGTCTTCCTCGAACAAACGCTGCAGGTAGCGTTCACTGATGCCATGCGCAGCCGCGATGCCCTTGCCCGACATGTCGACCTGCAGCCCCCTTGCGATGTCAGCCTTGATGGCGTGCAGCCGAGCCGCACGCAGGCCTCTCTCTTTCGCAATCTCGGTGGCGTCACGAGTCGCACCAAGCGTAAGCGCCACCAGGTCGCAGACGTGATCCGTGAACGCGGCCTGGAGTTCGGGCGTCGCCACGATTGGCTCGCTTCCGACCATTTGAAGATAGCGCATGAGCATCCGTAAGGCCGGGCTCGAGGACGGAACGCGACGGGCGAATTGCGCATCGAGGTCGGGCACAAGCGGCCTGATCGCCGACTGCGCAAGCGT
The DNA here is from genome assembly GCF_033977165.1 of Mesorhizobium captivum. Lineage (NCBI taxonomy): Bacteria > Pseudomonadati > Pseudomonadota > Alphaproteobacteria > Hyphomicrobiales > Phyllobacteriaceae > Mesorhizobium > Mesorhizobium captivum. The sequence continues at coordinate 19,852 of NZ_JAVIJB010000061.1, read as the reverse complement.
GAAGGCCAAATATCGGCAGGCGTGCGGGAGTGTGATGGCGCCAACCTCCCCATTGTTCATCATCGCGCCGTCGCCGGCCTGGAGGTCGGCGCTGCGGCCGAACTGTGATGCACTCCATCGGGCGTTTGTGATGACGCCGAACGTCACGTCATCCTTGATGATCAGCTCGCGCGAGTTCTTTTGGTTCACCGCGGATGTCGAGGCTCGCAGGAGTCCAAAATTCGCCCCCCGATAGGCCGTAGCTTTTGCGCGGAAGAGCTCTGGAGAACGCGGCGCAAGGTCGATCCGCAACAGGGTGTGACCAAACTCCTCGCGCCAGGCTGCAACGCGCTGCCGCGCCGGGTAGCGATCGGTCGAGAAGTCGAAACGGGCGAAGCCACCGATGGGGAGCGCAACGTCAGTCATGGCGAGCCTGCACTCCGATCAAAATTATCTCTGAGAAGACATTCCACGGAAAAGAAGTCGTCGCCGATAATCCATTGGTGAAGCAGCATATCGGTCGCTTTGTGAGCAAGATGGGAGGGATCAGAGTTTTTGTCCTGTGGTCAGCAGCAGTGTGTTTGGGCCGCTCCACCGCTGCGGCCCGCCGAGCATCGAGAGTTGCTGGAGCGTGTCAGTCCATGCTGCCTCCTGGGCAGCCAGGGATCCCTTTCATACGCTCGGCTGCGGCGCCGGCCCTGCCGGCCTTTCGTCGAAAGATGACATTGCCTTTTCTTTCAACTCGCGGAACTGGCGCGACGTCTCTGAGAGCCTGCGGTCCCAGTCCGGGTCCGGCACCTGGCCCTCGATCGTCTTGAAATAGACCTGCATTAGCGAGGCAATGGCGAAGGGTTCCACGAAAGCCGCCTTCAGCGCCCAGGCGAAGACGATGGCAAGCACGAAGCCCCAGCCACTCAAATGGCCTGGTAGGAGGTAGACGACCGCGCCCGCCGGCGCCAGCATGAGCAGGAAGATGACGAAGGTGACGCCCCACAGGATCAGCGCCAGCCACACCGCATTCTTGACCATCTTCATGCCGTTTTGGGCATAGAGCACGACGCCCTGCCGCGCCGTCTCGAAGGGCGATGACGAGTCGATGCGGATGTTGTAGCCTAGGATGATCTCGTCGACATAGGTCAGCGAGATGCGGATCACCGTATTAGCGAAGCGCACCAGCCCGTCCAGCCCCGGCAGGAAGGCGGCGATGCCGCCGAGCAGACCGGTGACGGCGCGGATCGCTCCCTTCACCAATTGGTCGACGACGAAGAGGATGTTGGCCTCGGCGAAGCGCTGCGTGACGACCGCTTTCGCATAGGCGATCTGGCTCTGGCCGCCCGGCACGTCGCGACCGTCGATCAGGTGCACCATGACGGCGATGTGGCCAGCCTTCAGCACATAGAGGATGTATTCGCGGATCCAGAAGAGCGCGATGGAAACCAGCGCGAAACCGGCGATGCCCCCGTAGAAGGCCGTGCCTTCGGGCCCGCCGTCGGCGAAGATGTGGCCGACACCCCAGCCGATGCCGGCGCCTGTGCCCGTCGCCGCGATGTAGGCGAGGGTCATGGCGAAATAAACGATCATGCGGAAAAGAATGAACGGCCAAGTCCCAAACATGATCGCCACGGACCTGCCGATTGAGAAGTCCCACATCGCCTCACCCTCCTCAAAAGAGACAAGACACCAGGATCGCCCGCGGCGGCTTGCAACACCGGGCGCTGAATGGCCCTTCCAAGGCGACCTTTTGCGCGGCGGCGGTGACGACAGCGATACCAAGCAGGACCGACAGGAGCCGTAGGCCGATTCTCGAAAGTGCCATTCGAATTTCTCCGTCCGAATGCGGCCTGGGCCGCGAGGAACCGCAGCGCTTTTACTCGGGGACGCAGGTGGTGGTGTCGTTCGGGAAGAGGCTTTCGAGTGTGTGCCGGATCTCGGCCTCTGTCTCCGGCGGCGTGGAATCGCGAGAGCAGATGATCGGTCCGTTGCCGCCACCGGCGTGGCCGTTGCAGCAAACCTTCTGAACCGCTGCAGGCGTAGGGCCCGCCCCGCCTTGGTCGGCCTGTTCCGGGAATCCCTCCTTCGGCTCGCAGAACGCGCCGTATTTGTTCTTCTCCTTCAGGACCACATAGCCGGGCGGGCACGAGCACTCGCCCTCGCTTCCGACGTCGACGTCTTTTTTCTTCTTCTTGTTCTTCTGCACGTCACAGGGCATGCCGAACCTGGTCAGGCCCGCGGCGCCACCTCGACGACAGGGGGGCTCGCCCTGTCTTCCGTCGCCCTCGTTACTACCTGGCTGCGCATGCCCATGCTTCTTGAGGGTGCCACAGATCAGCTGGCCGTCGCTGAACTGGCAACCAAAAGCAGCTCGAATCACCGGGGTGCTGTACGGCCCCTCGGCTGCGACTGCTTCCGTGGCGGTGGTGACGACGGCGATACCAAGCAGGACCGCCAGGAGCGGCAGGGCGATTTTCAAAGTTGACATTTCGAAGTCTCCGTCACGGAAAGCATTCGTTGCGGGAAGATGCCCAGTTGTTGATTACCGAACTCCTCAGGCCCGGCGGGCACATGCATGTGCCCCCGTGCGTGGCGATGGTGATATCGCCAGCAAACACCAGGCCCTTGGTGACGCATGTTTGATTAGCGGCGGCAGCGCCGGACAACTGCTCGGCGCTCGGTGTCGAAGTCGGATACGACCGTCTCCGCGCGAGCACACAGGAGCGATAATACCGGCCGGCAACGTAGCCAGGCGGGCAACTCCACGCCACCGGGATTGCCCGAACGGTGCGCGCCGTCGATCCGGCGGTCGCCAGTCCCGGCAACGAGGCGGCAACAACCGTCGCCTGGTCGTCATTGCGGCTCCCGTCGTAACCGCGGGCCAAGACAGGCGAGTTCGCGAACGGACCGATGCAGAGCATCACCACGATTGCCTGGAGTGTTTTCATGACTTCCCGCCTCGTTTTGCCGTGGCTACTGCCGCGTTCCGTTCCATCTGCCCTCGACCGCGTCGGGATTGCTGCCGAAACTGTAGCTGCCGTTGAAGGACTGGCCGTCGTCGGCAAGCATGAACTTGCCGCTCCCTTTGGTGCCGTCGCGCTGCACCCAGGCGAAGCGCAGGATGTTGCCGTTCATCTTGCCGCTTATTGTTCCGGCGCTGCCGTCAGAGCCCTGGTAGTTGCCGGAGACGCCGCTTCCCTTCTGTCTCAGCGAGAGGCTGTAGGCGACATTGTCGGCATTGGCGGCCCAGCGTCCGGAGAAGCCGGCCGTCGTGGGTGCCGATGCCTGTGGCCTGGCCTTCGACTTGGCGAACCCGGCCGCCCCGCCGGAAATGTTCGTGCCAGCATCACTGCCGCCGAACGCAAGGAACTGGGAGGATACGCAACCGTGCACCGGCGCGCTGATCTGGCACCAGCCACCGGCGCCGCCACCTCCGCCGCCTTGCTGCGTCTTCGGCTTGGTGAAGCCCGCCGCCCCGCTAATCGCACCGCATGGACCGATGACGGACGCCGTGCCGCCTTCCGGCACCGTGCCGACCACCTGGCCGCCGGGACCGGAGCGAACGTTCAGCTTGTCGAGGCCCGGCTGGTTGATCACCACCGTCGCCATTGCATTGCCACCGCCACAGGTGCCATCCGCCTGCTGCATCGGCGGCGGGCCGCCCATATCCGCCGGTGTTTGGGGCGTGCCACCGCTCCCGGAGCCGTTGGCGTTGGCCGCCCCCGGCGACAGCGGCGTGCTGTCCATGACCTGCACGTTGTTGATCGCTTTGACCATGATAAATGCGGTCATCGGCACTGCCTTCACCTGAAAGGTGCCGCCCTGCACCGCTTGCAGCAGCTGCTGCCCGTTGGGCTGGTTCGGATTGAACGCCAAACGGTGCTGCTCGTTTGGCGCAAAGAGCCGATCCGCCCAGGCACATTGGCCGGGCCCCGGCGGCGCGGCATTGGCCGGTTGCGATGCGTGGTTGAAGGCGACGAAGACACCCGTCTCGTCCTTGACCGTCACCTGCATTCCGCCGCCGCCCTGGCACGACAGCACCCCGCCCGGGGTCGGATTGCCTGCGCCGCCCGAGCCGCCCTTGCCAGTCGTCTTGATCGGCTTCATCGGAGGCTGACTGGCGGCGGCTTTGGCGGCTGCCCGCTCCGCCGGGGTCACGCAGACGGCATCGCCGTCAAAGCTGTCTCGCCAGACATAGCCTGCGCGGCAGGTTCCGTCGGCGAGCTTGTGCCGCAGCTCCGGTTTCACGCAGAGCGTGTCGCCGTCGAAGTTGTCGCGCCACACGTAGCCGGAGGGACAGGGCTGCGCCTGCGCCGCGGGAGGCTGCAAGGGCGCGAACTGCCGCACGATTTGCGTCCACGAGCTGCATTCGTGCGGCAAACCTGGTATCTTAGGGCGGCACTCCTGTATGGAGTATACGGCCTTGCCGTCATTCGGGACGGTGAGCGTGAAGGTTCCGCCCGGCTCGAGTCTGCCTTGTGCGCGGCCCGGGATGATAATGTTGAAGTAGTCTATAGTGCTGTCGTGCCGAAGGACGGTGGCAGCCAACTCTCGTGCGGCGCCGGCATTCGAGATCGACTCACGAAGGCAGGCATAAGGTCGGAAGCTGCTGCAGTCGTCTGCCGCCTGCGCCGGGCCCGCCGCGACCGAGGCGATGCCCACAAGCAGCATCGACTGCATGACGAGCAGAAAAGGACGAGGCGAAGGCCAGACAGGCAGCTTCATGCGCATGATCAACCCCCAAACTTCAAGTATCCCGAATTGCTGTGCACTGCTGTCCACCGCCCCTGGGTCGGCGCTTATTCTCCAGATCGCATCACTTTTCCAACACGCATTGAGCCGGAAGAGGCTCCACGGTCATCGCCCCATCCGGCGCCCGGCTTTCCGCATCGTATTTGAGCCTGAAATCGACAAAGGCATCCTCGCCGCTCGACTCGTCCTTGTCGGCGAAGAGTCCGATCCTCAGTCCCGCGATGACATCGACGCCCTCTGGCGCCGGGGCGAGCTTCTGCAGGCACGCATCGCGCGCGTTGAGGAAGGCGTCCTTGTCATCCGGCTTTGATGCCGGATCGCGCGTTTTCTCGATGCACGCTTCCAGATCGGTAAGAAGCGGCAGCTTGACGCGAATCTCGGCGGCACCGTCCAGAGCCTCGCCGGGTGCCTCACCGTGAATTGTCATGGGCGAACGCTTAACAGTGATCGAAAAGTCGCCGAAAGGTCCGGTGACCGTTACCGGGCCAGCGTCGCCGCCTGCGTACGCAAACGTCATCGGTACACCCCAGTTCGGGTTCATGACGTCGGCGCGCCCACATGTGAGCTTGACGGCGGCGGCCAGGGTCGCGTCCGGCAGCACGAGAACGCCAAGCATTGCCAACGGCGGCACGAACAATCGGCCGATGGTGTATCCCGTCACGATCATGCACTGCCCCAGTTCACGAACGAAATCGCGGAGATGATAGGTGCTGCAGTCAGTACGACACGAAGCCGCTGATAGCCGTCAGACTGAGCGTTGTAGAAATGGGCGCAACTCAGTTCTATTGATGTGCGCCGGTATTGAAATTGAGACTTTCTGGATGCTGTGCAAGTTAGATGATCCTTGGTCGCCGTAGCTTAATCCGCAGACGGCAGACATCGCCTTCAAAGGCAGATTCGAGCTTCGAGAAGCCGATCACTGCTCCTCTTCTTGTTCCTGTGGACCGCTGTTCCAGTCAAAAGTTGCCCATTTTGTGCATGTCGATCGTGCTCCAAAGCCCCCGCGATCGCATGCCTGCGCACTGTATGTGCCGCTGTCTCCAGGCTCCCTGTCGAACGAATAGCCATTGCCAACTTCAATCTGATCCCCGGGATTGGTCTTGAAATTGAAATGGGTGGTCCTCGAGAGCTTGCTCGATAGTGAGATACGGACCTTCCCGCCATAGTATTTCACCGATCCGCAAACGCCATTTATGCATTTGCGCGGAACGGTTGTGCTATTCGCGTAGGCTGTATTAGGCGCTACCAGAGGAGCCATGAGAACGGCAATAGTCGAGACTGTAGTGAGAGTTTTCGTTAACTTGCGTAGCATGATAGAATTCCTTCGTGATTTACGCTGAGATCCATGTTCGACCACTCAACCTTTGCTCTTGCAAATGTCTGCCTGGCGTTGTGGCGAAACTTACGATGTGATAGGCACCAACATCCATACCACTTACACAAACCCCTCCCTTGCAAGATGCTTGCGCATCCGCCGATAACACAGGGTTACGGTGGCGCAAGTCGCGATACCGAACATAACGACAAGCGATGGGAGTCGGCACTGATATTCTGGAATTTTCATCTTTACCTCCTCTTGACAATCCTTGGGGTGAAGCTGCACGGCGTCATTCATTTCTAACCGGCGTTGCCGGACCCAGCGGGATTGCTGCCGGAGCCGCCTGAAGCGTCGCTCTGATCGTTCACCTGAAGCTCGACGCGCCGGTTCTTCGCCCGCCCGTCCTCGGTGTCGTTGGAGGCGACCGGCTGCGTCATGCCGGCGCCGTCTGCGGTGAGCCGGTCGGCGGCGATGCCATATTGGGAGACGAGCGCCGCAACGACGCTGGCAGCGCGGCGGCGGGACAGGTCGAGATTGTAATCCGCGCCACCCTGGTTGTCGGTATGGCCAACGATCTTCAACTTGAGGTCGGGCTTCGACGTCAGCAGCTTGGCGATCTCGTCGAGCGTCGGCTTGGACTCCGGCTTCAGAGCATCCTTGTCGAGGTCGAAGAGAATTCCGTAGAGGGCAATCTTGCCGGCGTCGGCCAGCGTCTGCTGCATCTGGGAAGCATCTGGGAAATCGATCTTGCCGGTCTCCATCGCCTTCGTCTCGACGACCCTGACGACGGCGACGTTGCCGCTGCTGCTTTCGCCTAGATAGAGAGCTGCGTAGACCGCCCCCTCCGGGCGATCGAGCCTGGCAAGGAAGTAGCGGCCGCCCTCCTGGAACCAGTTATGAACGTAGTCGTCCGCGAGCTTGGGAATGGTGAGCGGATCGCCGACGGCCTGGCCGAGAAGGTATCCGCCCTCAGGTTGACCCGATTCGAAGCAGGACCCGTTCTTGGTGGCGCAGGTGAAGACCGTCGAGAAGCCCTTCGACTTCAGGCCTTCCTCGTAGTTGCGGAGAACCTCGAGCGTCGAACGGCCTTGCGGCAGCGTGTAGTAGACAAGCGTGACTCGGCCTTCCAACGTCTTGAAGCCGGTGCCGCCATTGGTGCTTGTCGGTGAGAACGGAGCTTCGACGACGTTAGCCTCGTCGAATTCCGTGACCGTGTAGCCAACAATCTCGGAGCCGGCGTAGCGCCCGACCAGCGAGTGATCGGAACTGCCTTCGACGTCCGCCGCCCGTACGGCCGCCGTCGTGCCCAATCCACTAACGATCAGCACCACCGCGAGGGCGCCGATCCCCTTCATGCTGGCGAAGATTTTCATCGTCTCATACCCCCGACACAAAAGGGCGTAGGCGGAACCGCAGCGCCGACAAGCCCGGAGAACTGGGTGCGATGGAATACCACCAGCATCGCCATGCCCCCTTCTGCGACTGCCCTTGCTGAATGAACCGCGGGCGTGCCGCCTGTCGCCCGCCGGGACAGCATCGATCCGATCCTGATGCAGAAAAAATGTGCCGTGAAAATCCCGGGCCGCCTATCACCATATGAGGCTAAAATGAGGCGGAGTGCGCGAGCGACGTTCTTGTAAAAATCCCACAGCACCGGGGACCTGGCCGAACCAACCCTCGGTGTGTTTTCGCTTTGCCTGAACCGCTGCGCGCTCTTCGGTCCGATGCGCTAGTGCCGGAAGGGATGCGCCGACTTCAGCAGAGCGACGAGCTGGCTTTGCTGGTTCGTTCCCGTCTTGCGGAAGATGCGGTTGAGATAGGTGCGCACTGTCGAGAATTGCAGGTTGGCTTCGGCCGCCGCCGCCTTCAGGCTCAAACCCTTGGCCAGCGCGGTCGCGAGCCTTACTTCCGCAGATGTCAGGTCGAACAGGCCGGTCAATATGGTCGGCGAGGGTACAAGCGCGCTTGCGCTGATCGCCGTTGCGACGACGAGAAAGTCGCCGCCGCCAAAGAGGTCATGCGCGTCCCGTTTGAGGGGCAAGACATGTAGCACGACCGGGGGAGCCAAGGCGTTGCGCACAGGTATGGAGCGCGGGGCCAACTCGCCACTCGCCGCCTGCAGGGCCAACTGGAACAGGCGATTGCACTCGGGATTGGCGATGGCGATGCCGCCGAATGCTGTCGGCAGGAAAAGCGTCTTCTCGCGGTCGAACAGGGCATTGGTCAATCTGACGCGGCCATTCGCGGCGAGAACCGCAGCAGGAAGCCCGATCATGGCCATAGCCTCGACGGTGCCACGTGCGCGCTCCAGCCCCAGTCGCACGGCCGCGAGACTGGCGCGCGCCATGTCGGGCCTCATGCGATCGAGGAGAGCGAAATGCTCTTGCCTGTAGGCTCCATCTTCCAGGCCGCGCTGGAAGACGAACATGGCGATCTCCCCGCTCGGCATTGGGATGGCCGCGCAGGCATGCGCGCCCAGACCGCGGGCGCGCAGCCGGATGCGCACCGGATCATCAATTATCTCCTTTGCCGTCATGAAGCTGTCCACATCGACGAAGCTCGCCGGACGAACAGTACTCATGCGTGTGGCGGCAGTGGAAAACCGTAGCACTTCGTCGGCAAGAACCTCGTCCATCAGGCCTTGCAATTGCGGAATGGCCTTTCCGCGAATTGGCATGCCATCCGCGAACACAAAGAGTGCGCCACCCTTCGAAGCAGCTGCCTGAGTGATCCTGGCGAGAACGGCAGGCCATTTCTCCGAGATGAAAGCGGCCTCATAAAGCGCATCGACGATTTCGGGAATCATGGGCTGAAATTTCAGGCAGACGGCTGAGGTTGTTACGCTAGCAAATCCCGCCCAAGTTGAAGCCTCAGCCTCGGAGGATCTGCAGATTTAATGCACCGCGAAGACGGCCCGAGATTAAGCGCCAGTTGATGACCGCGCGCTTACCTAACAGGTGATCTCGATCGAGGTGCCATATTGACAGCAGCGCTCCTTCGACTCAACCCTCCCATAGGCTGGCACACGGCCCTTACGCGGACGTTGCTGGAATACACTTCCCGCTGTCTTCGTTGATGAACTCGTGCATCGGATTCTCGGGTAGCGATAGCACCGACACACATGGCCGACAGGGCTTGGTGCCCTGATGAGGGTCGGGTGAGGTCATGAAATCGATCAGCTCGTCCTCGTCCCATCTCGGATCGGCTCGGTCAAGCTCTGGGTTAGGCGGCCACTTCTCCCGCGCGCGTCGTGATGCCCACGCCGAGATCAGGCCACGCGGGCTCGGCGGCGTCTTCAGATACTCGATCACCACCGGATCTTCGCCGCGCGGGCGGGCGCAGCAGCCATCTTCACTATTTGCTTCACTCGATGTCGTCGCGGATGCAGGCTTTCCGGTGCCGGGGAGCGACCTCTATCAGGGCAGGTACCGCCGCGGCGCAGGCATCGACGGCGTACGGACAGCGCGTCCGGAAAACGCAGCCCGACGGGGGACTTGCCGGGCTTGGTATGTCGCCTTTGAGGACTTGTCGCTGCCGCTTGACGGCGGGGTCGAGCGAGGGGACCGCAGAGAGCAGAGCTCGCGTGTAGGGGTGTCGCGGTCTCGCATAAAGGTCGGCCGCGGGGGCCACTTCCATGATCCGCCCGAGATAGAGCACCACGACCGTGTCGCAGATATATTCGACGACGGCGAGGTCATGCGATATGAACAGCATCGTCAGTCCAAGGCGAAGCTTGAGGTCATGCAGGAGATTGACGACTTGCGCCTGGATCGAGACGTCGAGCGCGGATACCGGCTCGTCGGCGACGATGAATTCCGGCTGCAGCGTGAGAGCGCGCGCAATGCCGATGCGCTGCCGCTGACCGCCCGAGAATTCGTGCGCATAGCGGTCGAACGCATCTGCAGGCAGCTCCACGGCGACGAGAGCCTCCTTCGCTCGCGCGCGGCGCTCGGCTTTGCTGCCGATGCCCTGGATATCGAGCCCTTCGGTCAGGATCTGTCCGATCGTCATGCGCGGCGAGAGGCTGGCGAAGGGGTCCTGGAAGATGTACTGCATCTTGCGCCGCTGCCGGCGCAGCTCGGTCGCGCCGAGCTTGGTGATGTCGATCCCCTCAAATCTGATCTCGCCTGAAGTCGGCTCGATCAGCCGGAGCACCGAGCGTCCGATCGTGGTCTTTCCTGAGCCGGATTCGCCGACGAGCCCGACAACTTCGCCACGTCCGATGTGGAAAGAAACATCCTGAAGTGCCTTGACCACCGGACCACGTGAAAAGGCTTGGGGTGCGAAGTGCTTGGTCAGGTTGCGGACAGAGAGATAGGGGGCTGGCATCGCTAGAGTTCTTCCCATCTGAGACACCGGCTCTCCTGGCTCGGCGACACTTGATGGAGCGGCGGCACGGCAGTCCGGCAGGTATCGATCGCCATACTGCAGCGTGGCGCGAAGGCACAGCCCTTGGGCAGCATGGCTAGCGAGGGAACATTGCCGGCGATGGTGGGCAGTGGAGTACCGGCGGCCTTCAGCGCGGTCGCCTCGCCGAGGCGCGGTGCCGAGCGCATGAGGCCGACCGTATAGGGGTGACGCGGATGGGGAAACACCTCCGCCACCGGTCCGGATTCGACGATGCGTCCCGCATACATGACGGCGACCCGGTCGGCAATCTCGGCAACGACGCCGAGATTGTGGGTGACGAAAAGAATGCTCATGCCGCGCTCGACCTGCAGCTTTTCCAGAAGCTCCAGGATCTGTGCCTGGATGGTCACGTCGAGCGCCGTCGTCGGCTCGTCGGCAATGAGCAGCGTCGGGTCGCAGGCAAGCGCCATGGCGATCGTCACTCGCTGGCGCATGCCACCCGACAACTCGTGCGGATATTGGAGCGCCCGCCGTTCGGGATCGTGGATGCCGACCTGCACCAGCAGTCGTGAGGCATCCAGCGCAGCCTCGCGTCGCGATTTGCCAAGATGGATGCGGATCGGCTCCGCGATCTGCTCGCCGACCGTGAAGACCGGGTTGAGGCTGGTCATCGGCTCCTGGAACACCATGCCGATGTCGTTTCCCCTGATGCGCCGCAACCCTTCGGCATCGAGCGTGGTCAGTTCAGTTTCGGTGCCGTCCTTGCGCCTGAGCCTGATCGATCCCTCGACGATTCTGCCGACGCGTCGCGGCAGCAGGCCCATGATGGACAGGCTCGTCACCGACTTGCCCGATCCTGACTCACCGACGAGCGCGACGGTTTCTCCCGGCGCGATCGTCAAGCCGATATCCTGAACGGCGGCGATCTCGCGTCCCGCGATGCGGAAGGCGGCGCGCAGACCGGAGACAGCGAGGGTAGGCGCGCCCATGGCTTCAGCCAAGCAATCCGACGTCGCGCAGGATGGCGTCGATCTTCGCCGCCTCCTCGTCGTTCAACGTCCGCTGCGGGCGCGCCATCGTGTGCGAGGCGATGATCCCCAGGCTGCGCATCGCCGACTTGAAGGCGCCGACGCCGGCCGAGCCGGCGCTCGTGCGGCCAAGCGAGATCGTCACGATCTCGAACAGTTTCAAGAGGCGCTCTTGTTCAGCCCGAGCAGCCTTGTGGTCGCCCGCCTGCACGAGATTCCAGAGCTTGACGTAGCCACGCGGGTCGACATTGGCGAGCCCCGGAACGACGCCATGGGCGCCCATCGACAGCGCAGTGTCGACCATGATCTCCGACCCCGTCATGCCGAAGAAGCTGCGGTCGCCGGCCATATCTTGGAGCACGTAGCGGAGATTGCCGTCATCGCCGCTGGAGTCCTTCAGTCCCGCCACGATCCCTTCCCTGGCCATGGTCACGGTCGTCTTGCGCTCCAGCTTGACGTGGACGCAGACCGGAATGTCGTAGGCGATGATCGGGATATCGACCGCATCCTTGATGTAGCGGAAGTGGTCGATGATTTCGGGCTGGCTGGTCCGTGTATAGAAGGGCGCGGTGACGACGATGGCATCGGCACCGGCCGCCTTGGCGATCAGGGAATGCTTGATGACGCGGTCGGTTGTCGGGTCGATGGCGCCGACGAAGAGAGGCACCCGCCCGTTGTTGACCTTGACCGCATGCTCGACGATCGCCCGGCGGGCGGTTTCATCGTGGAACACGACCTCGCTGGTCGAGCCGAGCACGAACAGGCCGTGCACGCCACCATCCAGGAGATTTTCGAGGCCCCGTGTGAAGGACGGGACGTCGACGCTGAAATCGGGATTGAGCGGGGTGACGACGGGTGGCACGACGCCGGTGAAGAGAGGCATTTGGAACCTTTTGGTCAGTTGAGATCGGATCTGGGGTCGAAGGCGTCGCGCAGGCCGTCACCGATGAAGTTGATGGCCAGAACGGTGAGCACGAGAGCTGCGCCGGGAAACATCCATTGCCAGGGATATTGCTCCAGCACGATGGTCGAGCGGGCGAGGTTGAGCATGTTGCCCCAGCTGGCCTCGGGCGGCGGTATGCCGAGCCCAAGGAAGGAGAGGCCTGCCTCCAGCAGGATCGCATTGGCGATCTGCAAGGTGGCGTACACGACCAGGATGTCGATTGAGTTCGGCAAGCCATGGCGCAACAGGAGGTGCGGCATCCGTGCACCCATCCCGCGCGCCGCGACGACGAAATCGCGTTCGCGCAGCTCCATGAGGCGCGCGCGGACCATGCGCGAGAGCACCGGCCAGGACAGCAGCGAGATGACGAGGATGGTCGGCATGATCCCAGTTCCCGCGATCGAGGCGAGCACAAGCAGAAAGATCACCGGCGGCAAGGTCATTACGAGATCGACGAGACGCATGACGGTGCTGTCGACCGCCCGGCCGCCGAAACTGGCGATCGCACCGACCAGAAAGCCGATAACTGTTGAGATTGCGACCGAACCCACAGCAACGATTAAGGAGATGCGGCCACCCTGCAGGACGCGCGCCAAGACGTCGCGGCCGACGCCGTCGCTGCCCAGCCAATGCGCCGCCGACGGGCCCTTGTTCATTGCCCTGAGATCGATTGCGTTCGGCCCGATCGACCACCACAGGTGATAGGTCGAGACGGCAAGCAGGATCGGGATCAGGATGATGAGGCCGGTGCGTGCCGCGCGGTTTTCGATGAAGCGGCCGAAGGCGCGACGCAGTGGACCCTTCGTCCGTGTCACTCCCTCTCCTATGCTTGTGGTCAGGGCCATCACGACACCCGAACGCGCGGGTCGACAAACGCGTAGGCGATGTCGGTGAAAAGATTGACGAGGATGACGCAGGCGCCGACCACCAGGGTCGCCCCCATTATGACCGGATAGTCGCGGGTGCCGACGGCGTTCACCAGCAACAGCCCCATGCCCGGCCAGTTGAAGACGCTCTCGAGAAAGATCGCCCCGCCCACCGCGATACCGATGGTCGAGCCGATCAAGGTGATCACGGGAAGCAGCGCGTTGCGCGTCGCATGTTTCATGATTACCCAGAACTCGCGCACGCCCTTGGCCCGCGCCGTGCGCACGTAGTCCTGACCGAGAACCTCGAGCAGCGAGGAACGCATGTACCGCATGATCATGGCCGCATGTCCGATTGACAGCAGGCAGGCGGGAAGGATGAGATGTGTGAGCACGTCAAACACCGAGAACGGCGTCCCGGGCGTCTGCATGCCGCCGGATGGAGCCCAGCGCAGCAGAACCGAGAAGAAGTACAGACCCAGCAATGCGGTCAGGAACGCCGGACTGGAAATGCCGACAAACGACAGCACCGAAAGCGAAATGTCGGGCCATGCGTTGCGTCGAACAGCGCTGACGATGCCGCAGGCAATTCCGACGACGATCGCTATGGCGAGGCCGGTCCCCATGAGAAGCACCGTCGGGCCGACGCGTCCCAGCACCAGTGGAAGCACGGCAACGCCGCTCCGCTGGATCGAATAGCCGAAATCCCCCGACAGGGCGGCGCGAAGCCAGCCGAGATACTGGATCGGCAGTGGCTGGTCGAGGCCGAGGCGCAACCGCAGTGCCTCCAGATCTTGTGGCGACAGTGGCACCGACGGATTGATGTAGGCGTCGATCGGATCGCCGGGCGCGAGCCGCAGCAGGAGGAAGATCAAGACGCTCAATGCGAGTACCATCAACAATCCTGCGGCGCTGCGGCGGGCGATGAAGCTCAGCATGGCTTTCACGTCTGGCGGCTGACGAGGCCGGCACCACGGTGATGCCGGCCTCGGCCGGATGGCGAAGTTATCTATTTCACTGGATGTCCCACAGTTCGGGATGAGCCGCATAGGGGCCGCCCGCCGGAGCCGGCGTCCACACGAAATCCTTCAATTTCTTGGAAGCGACGCCGTAGCGGTTTGCTACCCACAAGGTCGCCCAGGGCAGGTCCTTGTTCATCGCCTTGCAGACGTCCTGCCAGGAAGCGTTGACCTTGGCGGAATCGGTCTGCCCAAGTGCGGCATCAAACGCTGCGCTCAGGTCGTCGAACTCGATGCGCATGGTGTTGAAGCCCGCCGGGGGAAGCTGCGACTTGTTGAGGCCAGGATTGAGCCCCGCCGGGTTCGGACCATTCTGCAGGCCGGCATAGATCATCGGAAACGCGTTCCAGTCCGGCGTGCCTTGCTTGTAGACGATGCCGTTATAGGTGGGCGTATCGACGACACGCGGGACGATGTTGACGCCGACCTGGGCGAGCATCGACTGAATGGCCGCCATGACGTTGGCTGCCTGCGGCGAGCCGTAATAGGTCAGCAAGGTGATCGGCTTGTCGCCGTTGATCTTGCCCCACCCGGCCTCGGCGAGCAACGCCTTGGCCTTTTCCGGATCGTAGGCGTAGGGCTCTAGCCCTTCCGGCACCAGATGCGGCGTGACGTAGCCGCAGTTCGCGACTTTGGCGGCACCGCCATAGAGGCTCTCGACGATCGCATTGCGATCTATCGCATACAGGATTGCCTGGCGTACCTTCAGGTCCTTGAAAAGGTCCACCTTCTGGTTGAGGCCGATGTAGTTGACTACGTAGGAACCACCTTCGATCAGCGTGTAGTTGCTGTCGTTCTTGAATGTGGCGGCGTCGTCCGGCTCGACATAGGTGAACTGGATTTCGCCGGCACGAAGCGCGGCGACGGCTGCCGCCGGGTTCTCGAAATAGCGGTTGATGAGCGTGTCGACCTTGGGCTTGCCGCCGCGGTAGTCGTCATCCGCGGAGAGCTCGACATACTGGTCCGTGACGTATTGCTTGAATTTGAATGGACCGGTTCCGACCGGCGTCGTCGACCACCATTTGCTGTTGGCCAGCTGATCGGGCGCGATGCCGGCGAGTGCGTGCTCGGGCAGGATCAGCACCTGAGTGATGACGGCGAGAAAGGAGCCGTTGGGCTTCGACAGTTTGATCACCACCGTGCGATCGTCCGGCGTCTCCACCGATTGGATGTCGCCCAACCGGGCAGCAAACAGGCTGCCCGACGCTTTGTTTCTCGCAAGATCGAACGTGAACTTCACGTCCTTGGAGGTGAAGGGCTTGCCGTCGTGCCAGGTCTCCTTGGCCAGATTGAATGTGTAGGTCAGCTGGTCGTCGCTGACCTTCCAGTCCTTGGCAAGGCTGCCTTTCAGCTCGGTCAGCTCGGCGTTCCAGATGACCAGCGGCTCGAAATAGGTGCTGAGCCAGGTAAAGCCGGCGGTCGACACGAGCGGGTTGAAGTTCTTGGGCAGGCCGCCCGGGCCGACATCGAAGCCGCCGGTGATGGTCTTGCCAGACTGTGCCTCCGCGACTGTGGCGAAAGCGGTGCCGGCGATCAGCAGGCCGGCAAGGGCCAGATGACGCGCAATGCTACTTATGCCCATGGTTTCCTCCCTTGGCGTTTTCACGTGTTTCGGTTTTTGGCGATGACTTGCTGGATTCCCCGATAGTGATCGTCGAGGCGCTGGCGCGCGCGCTCGACATTCTTGGCTGCCACGGCCTCGACGATCTCGTGATGGTCCCGCCAGGTAGAGAGCGGCGTCGGATTGTCCAGGTTCGCGAAGTTCGACGCCTTGTTGAACGCGATCCAGAAGATGTCGATCAGCGCGCTCAGCATGTGGTTGTTCTGGCAACGGAACAGCAACTGGTGGAACTGCTGGTCCTCGGCTGCGAAGCTCTCATGGCGCTCGGCGCGCCGGCGCATTTCCTCGGTCAAACCGCGCAGCGCCTCGATGTCCTCGGCACTAATCATCTCGATCGTCTTGCCGATGAGGCCTGTCTCCAGCACGCGGCGAATTTCGCGGAGCTCCTCGACGTCGCGCAGCGAGTCCTGCAAGCCGTAAGCGAGATTGTCGAGCAGCGGCTTGAAAGAGAATTCCTTGACGAAGACGCCGATGCCCCGGCGCGTCTCCAAGATGCCGATCGACTCCAGCGCCTTGATGGCCTCACGAACGGAGTTGCGTCCGACACCGAGCTGCTGGGCGAGGAATGTTTCCGGCGGCAGCGCGTCCCCGGCCTTGAGCCTGTTCGCCTCGATGTAGTTCCTGAGGCTCTCCTGCACCGTGACATGCAGCAAGGGCGGACGGTTAAGCGGCTCGAGCGACTTCATCGCCTGCACGTTTGCTCCTCCCTCCTTGGCCATTTCCGCATGTTTCCACGAAACGAAACGTCGTCGACTTGTACTGATAACGACTTGTAGGATATCCTGCAAGTGATAAGGAAAAGTGCCTGCACATGAAGATCATTCTTGCCGGTTCGAGCCACTGGCACGCAGGAATGCACCTAGACGCTGCCCGCGCCGCCGGCGGCGAAATCATCGGCGTTTGGGACGAGGATCAGCAACACGCCAAGATGTTTGCGCGGTCAAATTCGCTGCGCTCGATCGATCGCTTCGACGATGTGCTCGCTGCCGGAGCCGGCGTCATTCTTCTGATGGGACATCCTCGCAGCGTGCCGGGGCGGGCACGCCGGATCATTGAAGCAGGCATTCCGCTGATCCTTGAGAAGCCTGCGGCAAGCAGCACCGAAATCTTGTCGGAACTTCTCGAACTGACCCGGCAACGAAATGCCTTCGTGAGCGTGCCCTTCCCCAACCGCTTCGGGCCAGCGGTCATTGCGTTCCGGAAGCTGCAGCGGCAAGGGCGGGCCGGTGCCATCGCGTATGGCCACTTCAGGATCGTCAACGGCCCGCCTGAACGATATGCCGAGGATGGCGTCCCCTGGATGGTCGACCCCGGAATCGGAGGCGGCGGCGCGCTGCGCAATCTGGGTATCCATGGCATCGACGCCGCGCTCGACCTCGCTGCCGGCACCCTCAGGCTGAGGACCTCATACATCGGTAACCGCATCCACAACTCGCCTGTCGAAGACCATGCACTGCTGGTGCTCGAGGACGAGGCCGGTGCGATATTCACCGTCGAGGCGGGCTATACCTTTGCATCCATGCGCCCCGGCGGTGATTTCGAATGGCGAATCGTCAGCGCCAACGCGACTTTGATCGATCACGGCGACAAGGCGATCTCAGCAACGCTTGATGATGGGGCAGGCACAGAACTCACGCCTGAACCGACGGCGACGCGCTACCGCCTCTGCATGCGCGACACCTTCGATCGGCTGGCGCGAAACGAGCCGGCGACCATCTCTCTCAGTGACTACGTCGCGGCAATGTCGCTGATCGATACCGCTTACCGGAAGGCAAGAGAATGATTGGTATTGGGATTATCGGCGCCGGGCATTTCGGCGCCGCACACGCGCGTGCGATCGAGAAGATCGATGGCGTGCGCCTTGTCGCGGCATGCCGCAACGACGAGTCCGCACTTGGCGCCTTCACCGCCGAGCATGGCGGCCGCGGCTATAGGGACTGGCGCGCCCTCATCGAAGACAAGGACGTCGATGCCGTTGTCATCACCACGCCCCACCATCTGCACACGGAGATGGCGATCGGCGCGGCGCAGGCCGGAAAGCACATTCTGCTGGAGAAGCCGATGGCTCCGACCGCCGCTGCCTGCGACGCGATCAATGCGGCTGCCGCGGCGAATGGCGTGAAGCTGATGGTCGGGCATCTGATGCACTTCTCACGCCCTTGCATGACGGCAAAGGAGGCGCTCGCCGAGGGCTCGCTCGGCCGCCCGCTGATCGCTTCGAGCTGGATGATCAAGTTGTGGATGGAGCAGAACCGGCAGGATTGGCATCTCAGCTATGGAACCGGCGGCGGCATGCTCATGACGGCGGGCATTCACGCGCTCGACCGGCTGGTCTGGCTCATGGACGACGATGTCGTCTCAGTCGGCGCCATGCTCGGCGTCAAATTCCATGACCAGGAGGCGGACGATGCTTCGATGCTCAGCCTCCGCTTCGCAGGCGGCGGCATCGGCCAGGTCCAGAGTGTCGGCTATCGCGACGGCGCCGTCAGCTTCGCAATGGATCTAGTCTGTGAGCACGGAACGCTGAGGATCGACATGGACCGGGGCACCTCGCTCGGTCGTGGCACCCGATTGACCGACCTGCCGGATTCATTCGAGCCAAACTGGATGCACAACGCCGTCATACGCGAATGGGCGCATATGCGCGACGCAATCCTGAACGATGCGCCGGTCACCGTGACCGGCGACTATGGCCGCAGGATCATCGCCATCATCGAGGCAGCATACAGGTCGAACGAAAGCCGCAGGGAGGAAGAACTTGCCTGACCATCTTGCCGCCCTGCCCGCCAACGCGCCACGGGGCATCTGGGGCGCCGCCCTGCTTGCCATCGGCAATGACGGCGAGATCGACTGGAGCGCGACGCGCGAAACCGTTGCCAGCCTGTGCGCCTCCGGCGTCGACGGCATCTATTCGAATGGCACGGCATGCGAGTTCCATTGTCAGACCGAGGACGAGTTCGACCGGCTGAGTGCGTTGGTCGCAGAGGAGGCAGGTCGCGCCGGTGTCCCTTTCCAGATAGGCATTAGCCAGTCGAACGCGCGCGTAGCACGCGAGCGTCTGCGGCGCGTTGTGGAGCTGTCACCTTCCGCCGTCCAGTTCACCCTGCCCGACTGGTGGCCGCCGAGCGACGACGAGATTTCGCGCTTCGCGAAGGGTCTCGCCGAAACGGCGCCAAGCCTCCCCCTTGTCCTTTACAACCCGCCACATGCGAAACGACGGCTGGCACTGGACACGATCGCGCGCCTTCGTGATGACGTGACGACACTCGTCGGCGCCAAACTGCCGGGCGGCGACGAGAACTGGTTCGATGAGATGCGAAGGCTGCTGCCGGGGTTCTCGATATTCGTGCCGGGACACACACTGGCGACAGGTTACGCTCGAGGCGCCCACGGCAGCTATTCCAATGTCGCCTGTCTCAGTCCAAAAGGCGCATTGTCGTGGTGGCAGCAGATATTGAGCGGCGCATCGGATGCTGTCGAGATGCAAGCACGCATACAGGCATTCTTGGCCGATCACGTATTGCCCTTCCGCGCGCGCTATCAGGTCAGCGACGCCGCCTTGGACAAGGCAATGGCTGCGGCCGGCGGCTGGGGCAACATCGGCCCACGGCTTTTGTGGCCATACTCTTGCGTCCCCGATGCGGAGATCGTGCCGTTGGCGAAGGCGGTTCGTACGAGATTGCCGGAGTGGTGGTAGAGGGCTGCCTCCGTCGCGATAATGCACCGAATCGAGACGCCTTGGCTCCCGCGACGTGCCCCACGTCTGCGGCTATCTTTGTCTTGGCGCCTTAAGAAGCTTACATCCCCCAGTATCTGCCTTGCTTGAAGGCTTTCGGAAGCCGGTATCGCTTGTCCTGATGAAGTGCCGAACTCCTTCACCCACGCCGAGGTTCGACCAAATGGCGTATATGGGGCCGAAGAACGAACCCGCTGCGCGGGATGGGCCCGTGCGGTGAGGTAGAGATCACGAGCCGGACGTCGCGCT
>NZ_JAVIJB010000060.1:0-33952 GCF_033977165.1 Mesorhizobium captivum | reverse complement strand
CCTGTGGCCCGCGGGTTCCTTCCTCGGGGACTTTCGTACGCCTGCCGGCGCCCGAAACTCTTCACGATAGCGGATGGACCGGTTCACAGCTGCAGCACCATTCCAGCCATTCGTTCAGCATTTTGGCGAGTGACCGATTCCGACCTTATAGCGGCCGTTTGGAGCGGGAAGCGGTAGTACCAAAAGCGGCTGCGTATTTTTATCGGGGTTTTCCGCAAGCGATCGAGACTGCCTCGGAAGCGCCATGTGCGTCGCTAGGAATGGACGGAGTTTGCAAAGCGATGAAATATAGAGACCATTTATGAGACGATTTCTACGATACGCTTTTTTTGCAATTGTCACGCTCGCCGTGTTCGTCTTTTTGAACAATACGGATTTATTCGTCAGTCGCCCTGACCGCGAGCCCATTGTCCTTGCGCATCGTGGAATCGCCCAGCGCTACGATCTGGCCGGCGTCACCAACGACACCTGCACAGCTTCCCGCATCCTGCCGCCGAAGCATGACTATTTGGAAAATACGATTGCTTCCATGCAGGCGAGCTTCAAGGCCGGCGCTGATATCGTCGAACTGGACATCCATCCGACAACGGATGGGCAGTTTGCGGTCTTTCATGACTGGACGCTGGATTGCCGCACTGACGGCCACGGGGTCACCCGCGAGCACTCTATGGCCGATCTCAAGAAACTCGACATAGGCTATGGCTACACCGCTGATGGCGGAAAAACATATCCCCTCCGAGGTCGTGGCGTCGGGTTGATGCCTACTTTTGCCGAGGTGCTCGAGACGTTTCCCGACCTGCCATTCCTTATCAACATAAAAAGCAATGATCCTGACGAAGGATCGAAGCTGGCAGCGTTTCTGAATGCCCTCCCTCCCGAGCGGCGATCGACCATTATGGCTTATGGTGGGGACCGGCCAATAGCTATCTTGCGTGCCGCCGTTCCCGCTATGAAAACGATGTCGCGCGCCTCTTTGAAGAGGTGCCTGCTCGGCTACATCGCTTATGGATGGACGGGTGCGATTCCAGGCGAATGCCATTCAACACTGGTGTTTGTCCCCATTAATGTAGCTCCCTGGCTTTGGGGCTGGCCTAATCGTTTTCTGAATCGAATGGATTCAGCTGGAAGCACCGCTTTCGTTATCGGCCCCTATAATGGTGGGGACTTTTCAACCGGGATGGACAGTGTTGAAGAACTATCCCGCCTGCCAAAACACTACAGCGGCGGCATGCTTACCAACGAGATCGAAATGGTCGCCGCGTGGCTTCGAGCAAAGTGAGGCAACATGGCCGAAGTCAGCTTAACCCTTGAGTTATCTCCGGCGACTTTTCTCTTGTCACGTCCGCAAGCTGACAGTCCGCTCTCCACCCATTGCGGATACTCCCAACGTGTTTTGCCGGGTCGAGACGGGGCCGTGGGCGGACTGTCGACTTTTGGCACCGGTATGGCAAAAACGGACATTCAAATTGGCCGTGCTTTGCCGAAACCGTTCCATTGCGCTAGCCTAGGAATATGCGTCGTCGCTGATCGACCATTTCGCTGAGGGGGCGAAGTTTCATGGAGATGCAGCAGGTCCGATATTTTCTGGCCCTGTCCAGCACGTTGAACTTCACCAGAGCGGCTGAGGAATGCAACGTCACTCAGCCCGCGCTTACCCGGGCCATCAAGACGCTCGAGGAGGAACTGGGCGGAGAACTCCTTCGGCGCGAACGCCAGCACTCGCACTTGACCGAGCTTGGGCGGCGCATGCTGCCTCTGCTGCAACAGTGCTATGATGCGGCCACTTCCGCCAAATCGCTCGCCAAGGCGGTGCAAAGCAGCGACGTCGCGCCGCTCAACGTCATCATTTCCAACAGCATCAACATTGCGCTGCTGGTTTCGCCGTTTACGGAGCTTTTCCGGGCCTATCCCGGCGTCCATCTCAAGATCAACCGTGGCTCGCCGGCTGACGTCGTGGATGCACTCAAGAATGGTAATGTCGAACTGGCCGTTGCCGGCCCGCTGGGACAGGCTTGGGATCGCCTCGATATGTGGCCGCTCTTCCAGGAAGGGATCGAGCTCGCCGTAAACTCCGACCATCCGCTGGCCCGCCGCAACGAGGCCGATGTTGCGTTGGCCCAGCTTGCCGCGGAGCCTGTGCTTAGCCGGATAGACT
Source organism: Mesorhizobium captivum (assembly GCF_033977165.1). NCBI lineage: Bacteria > Pseudomonadati > Pseudomonadota > Alphaproteobacteria > Hyphomicrobiales > Phyllobacteriaceae > Mesorhizobium > Mesorhizobium captivum. Next base: position 31,797 of record NZ_JAVIJB010000060.1, on the reverse strand, counting down.
GGGAGACGAGCGAGGAATTGTCGCGCTGCCTTTCCTCAAAAGGCTATTCGCCTCGGACCGCGCATGAAGTCGAGACCGACCAGGATCTGCTCGCTCTACTGGAGGCAAATGCCGGGGTCGGCTTCGTCTCGCTTACGGCACCGCGATCCCCGAACACCCGCCGGCTCAAGCTTCGCGATCTCGACGTTTCGCGGACCGTCTCCGTCTACGCGGTTGCCGGCAGGCAGCGCTCGCCTGTGGCGACGACGTTACTCAACCTGTTGAGGTCCACCGACTGGTCGCCGTTCGGCGTCAGCGAGCCCGCCTGAGGGCGGAGATCAGGTCGTCAATGTCCATCCGCCGGCGGTAGTCCGGATCGACGAAGCGATCCGTGATGATCCCGTCGGTTCCGACGATGAAGGTTGCTGGTATCGGCAGGAACCAGCTGCTGTTGCCCTGATAGCTCGGCAGATCAAAGCCAAGCCCCATCAGCCGCTCCATCTCGGCGCCCACCCAGATGGCAAGGTTGAGGGACAGGGCATAGCCGTTATCCATGTCGATCAGGAACGGAAACTGCGCGCCGACAGCGGCCTTCATGGCTTGCGCGAATTTGCGCCGCTCCGGCATGATCACGACGACCTGTCCGCCAAGTTCGGCAATCTGGCGCTGCGCCTCGACAATCCCGATCGCGTTCAAGCGGCAATAGGGACACCAATGCCCGCGCTGGAAGGTGATGACGGCTGGCCCCTTTGCAAGGATCTCGGCCAGGCTGACCAGCTTCCCCTCGTCATCGGGCAGCAGGAAACCCGGCATGGCCTCGCCCGCAGCCGGCGCCATGGCCCCGGCTCCCTGTTTCTCCAGGCGATCCACCAGCCGATCTACCGCGTCCGCGAATTCGGAATTCATACGTCGGACTGCGCCGGCGATCACTGCCAGCCGTTCGTTGAGAGGCGCATCAAGTTCGATGGCGGCCTGGACGGATTGCTCGAATGTCATTGCCTGGTCGTCGGCGGCCATTTCTGCACTTTCACATGTCTGCCGCAGCCTACCACCGAAGCCCCTCGGCAATTACCATGCTTTTCCTGCATGATTTCGATGCCCCACGTGCATCAAGGCATGCCAGATTCATGTTCTATTCGCGGCCTCAGGTCCACGCGTTACATCATGTTCCTGATGTCGGCCGAAAAAGTCGGGAAGGCATAGACCATTTCGGACAGCCCTCGCGCCGGGATGCCGTGCTTCATGGCCAGCGCGAATATATGGATCAGCTCCTCGCCGGCATGGCCAACCAGATGCGCTCCGAGGATCCGATCGGTCGGCTCCTCGACGATCACCTTCGACCATGCGACCGCCTCCGCATAGGTCCTGGCGGAGAGCCAGCCTTGCATGTCGTTCACATGGACCTTGACGTGAAGGTCCCGCTCTCTCGCCTTGGCTTCGGTCAGGCCGACGCTTGCCATGGCCGGAATGCTGTAGAGCGAGGCCGGGATATGACTGTAGTCGGGCCGATGTTTCGGTCCGTCGACGATGTTGCGGCCGACGATCTCGCCCTCATATGTCGCAATCGGCGAAAGCTGCGGCGAGTTCCACACCGCGTCGCCGCAGACATAGACATCGGGGTTGGAGCGCGAGCGCAGGTGATCGTCGATTTCGATGCGGCCTTCGCGATGCACGACGACACCGGCGCCCAGATCGAGACCCTCGACATTGGCCACGCGCCCGGCGCAGTTGACGACCCGATCCGCGTCAACCACGGATTCGACGCCGTCCTTCGCAAAACTCACCCGCAGTCGTCCGTCGGCCTCGTCGATCCTCTTGACCCACGCCTTGGTATGGATGCCGATTCCCAGCCGTTCGCTCTCGCCGCGGAGCTGAGCGACGGCGTCCTCGTCAAAGCCTGCGAGCAGTTGCGGCAGTGCCTCGAGGATCGTGACGTCGACGCCGGCACGCGCATAGACGTGCCCCAGCTCGAAGGCGATGACGCCGCCGCCGATGAAGACCACGGCGCGAGGCAGCTCGGGATCGCTCAGAACACCGTCTGATGTCGTGAGATACTCGGCGCCCGGGATCGGCAGCGAACGCGGCTTAGAGCCGGTGGCGATGACAATGTTCCTGGCCTCGAGCTCACGGCCATCGACGCGGATCGCGTTGCTGCCGATGAGTGCGGCCTCACCGTGAATGACATCGACCCCACGCTTGGCCATCAACCCGGACAGGCGGGAGGGAATATCTCTGATGATCTCCTTCTCCCGCTCTATCAGAGCTCGCCAATCGAGCCTTGGCGTGCCGACCTTGATCGCATGCCTGTCCGCTCTTTCGAGCTCATGGAGCGCATGAGCCGCCGCGACCAGCACCTTCTTCGGCGTGCAGCCGCGATTGGGACAGGTGCCGCCGAGATCGCGCGCCTCGACCAGGGCGACGGAAAGACCGGCGGCGCGCGTGGCGACCGTGACCCCCATTCCGGCATTGCCGCCGCCGAGGATGACAACATCATACTTTTCCATCGCGCCGCCTCCAGCCTGCTAGTGAAGCTTGATCCGGGGTCTGGCGCGCCTGACGATCATCTCGCCGATCGAAGCCAACGCCGTCCGCGCGAGGCCATGCACTGCCTTCAGATGCATCTTGTGGAGCGAGCGATAGACCAGCCTCGCAACGAGACCTTCGATCTTCAGTCCTCCGATCAGGCTGCCGAAGGAGCCGTAATCGGCGAGCGAGACCAGGGAGCCGTAATCGCGGTAGCGGAATGCCGGCGCGGCCCGTCCGGCGAGACGCGCTGCGACCACTTTCACCAGATGGTCGGCCTGTTGATGAGCCGTCTGGGCTCGCGGCGGCAAGGCATTGTCTTCGCCTGGCAAGACGCAGTTCGCGCAGTCGCCAATCGCGAACACATTCTCGTCTCCGACGGCGCGCAAGGTCTCGTCTACGATCAAACGGTTGATGCGGTCTGTCTCGAGACCATCGAGACTTTTCAGGAAATCCGGCGCCTTGATCCCGGCTGCCCAGACCACGAGTTCGGCCGGCACGAACAGCTTCTCGCCGAGCCGGATGCCGTCCTCCGTCACTTCGGTGACCTTGATGCCACATCGAATCTGCACGCCCAGCTTGATGAGCAGTCGCGCCGAAGCGCGAGCCATGTGCTCCGGAAGGGCAGGCAGGATGCGCGGTCCGGCCTCGACAATGGTGATACGGATCAGCCTTTCGAAATCGATGTTGTCGAGATTGTGCGAGGCAATTTCCCGCATCGATTTGTGCAGTTCCGCGGCCAGCTCGACGCCGGTTGCTCCGGCGCCGACAATGACGCAATGGAGTTGGCCAGGTGAAAGCTGCTCATACTGCGCGTTGGCGCGCAGGCACGCGTCGATCATGCGCTTGTTGAAACGGGCGGCCTGCTCGGCCGTATCGAGCGAGATGGCGTGGCGAGCCGCACCTGGCGTGCCGAAATCGTTGCTGACGCTGCCGACGGCCATGACCAGCGTGTCGTAGCCCAGCACCCGTGGCGGTATGATCTGCCTGCCGTCATCGTCGAAGCTGGGCGCGACGAAGATCTGGCGCTTTGCACGGTCGATGCCGACGACCTCGCCGATGCGGTACCGATAGCCATGTCGGCTGGCATGCGCGATGTATTCGACGGCGTCACGAGACGCGCTCAGCGCGCCGGATGCCACCTCATGCAGCAGCGGCTTCCAGACATGCGTGCGGCTGCGGTCGACCAGCGTGACGGAAAGCCGACCTTTGCCGAACTTGCGGCTAAGCCGGGTCGCCAGCTCCAACCCTCCCGCGCCGCCGCCGACGATGACAACGCGGTGCAGCGATCCGTCGCGGTGCGAAGGTGTCTCGGGGATCGTGCGGAAAAGCGCTGCGTTGTTGGCGAGCACCGCTTCCGGAATGAGCCGCATGCCCGGAGTTATGTTCTGCATCGGAATTCTCCGTTCCTTCCCGGGCGGCATTCACTCTTGGGATTCGTGGATGACGATGCCTTGCAGCATGTCGACTTCGCACTCCCACGGCTCTTCCGTGAGCACGCGTTGCCCATGCTCGTAACCCGCCTGCCAGCGCGAGCGGATGCCGGCGCGCGTGAAGTCGATGTCCTTGGTGTGATCCTCGCCGTCTAGGCGCGGCGAAAGCAGCCGAACCAGGTGCATGACCGAAGGGCAGCCATAGGACGCGAGTTCCTTGAACATCGGATCGTCGCGCCGCTCCTCCGGGACCAGCTTTCCCATTTCGCGCACGACATGGCGAAGCCGATGCAGTTGCTCCTGGCGGGCAACGTGGCTCCTGCCGCGGCTGGCATATTGAAGATCCTTCTGCCGCCCCATGACCTGCCAGATCGATTTCGGCTCGGAACCCCGGGGCTGCCACATATTGACCGCGAAGATCAGCGCATCGCGCCGCGGCCGCGCGTCGAGCACCACCTCGATCGGTGTGTTGGAATAGATACCGCCGTCCCAGTAGGGCTCGCCGTCGATGCAGACCGCCGGAAAGGCCGGCGGCAGGGCGCCCGATGCCATGATGTGCGCCGCCGACAGCGGCATCTGACTGCTGTCAAAGTATTTGAGTTCGCTGGTGTTGACGTTGACCGCGCCGACCGTCAATCGCGTATGGCGTCGGTTGAGACAGTCGAAGTCGATAAGGTCGTTCAACGTCCTCTTGAGCGGGTCGGTGGTGTAGTAGGAGGCATTCTCCACACCAACTTCGCGATTCAAGCCGAAAATGGCGCTCGGGTTCGGTTCAAAGAAGCCGGGTATTCCCCGCATCACCGTGCCCATATTGGCGAAGATGTTGCTCGGAACCATCATCCGGAAAAACTCGTCGAGCGGGCTGCTTCGACTGACGCCATCCCAGAATTCGTGGAGTCTGGGCAGCCGATTGCCCGGCTCGTTTCCCGCGATCAACGCGGCGTTAATGGCCCCGATCGAAGTGCCGATAACCCAATCCGGTTCGATCCCGCCTTCGGAGAGCGCCTGGTAGACACCGGCCTGATAGGCTCCGAGGGCACCGCCTCCCTGCAGCACCAACACGGTCTGAGGCTTGATCGAACCATCGGCCACAGGGCCAGCTCCCGGCACGGGTTCCGACAGCGAGGGATTTCGGCTGATCTTGTTCATTGCCTTCGCTCCTCCTTGCCGGCTTCAATGAGCGGTCCAGCCGCCCTCGATCGGCATGATGGCGCCGGTGATCGAGGCTGCGTCGTCCGACGCCAGGAACAGGCAGAGCGCTGCAACCTGCTCCACTGTCACGAACTGCTTGGTCGGCTGGGCGGCCAGCAGCACATCCTTGATCACCTGCTCTTCGCTGATCCCGCGGGACCTGGCTGTGTCCGGTATCTGCTTTTCGACCAGCGGCGTGAGCACGTAGCCGGGACAAACGGCATTGACCGTTATGCCCTGTTCGGCGACTTCGAGCGCGACAGTCTTGGTCAGACCGGCCATGCCGTGCTTGGCGGCGACATAGGCGGACTTGTATGGCGAGGCGACGAGGGCGTGGGCGGACGCGACATTGATGATGCGGCCCCATTTGCGCGCCTTCATCGGCAGCAAGGCACGCCGGATCGTGTAGAAGGACGAGATGAGATCGATCGCCACGACCGCTTCCCATTTCTCGATCGGGAAATCGTCGATCGGCGCCACGTGCTGGATGCCGGCGTTGTTGACCAGGATGTCGACTGCCCCGAATTCGGCGATGGCTTTGTCCATCATTGCTGTAATCGCTTCGCCCTTGCTCATGTCCGCGTTGTCGTAGCGGACACTCACCCCGTGGTCGGCGGCGAGCCTCGACCGGAGCACTTCGATCTCGGCAGCATCGCCAAAGCCGTTCAGAACGACATTGCAGCCCTTGGCGGCGAAAGCTTCCGCGATGCCTTGCCCGATGCCGCTGGTCGAGCCCGTGACGAGAGCTGTCTTTCCTGTAAGCATCATCGTTTCCTTCTGTCGAAGCTGTGGCCAAAATGACCGGACCGGTTGCGAACGACGGACAGCAAGCCATCGTTCGTAGTTCTCGCGACCAGTATGGCGAGCGTGCCTAAGCGGCGGAAATGCCGTTGAGACATGGATTCGATAGCTGGCGGTCTGACCGGTGCGGCCACGATGTAGTCTGCCCGCCGGGTTGTTTGACATTGGGGCAGCTAGTAAGATCGCCCGGCAACGCGGGTCGTGCGGCATGCACGGACCCTGGGGAAGCGTGCAGTGGAGATCAGCCAGGTCCGATATTTCTTGGCCGTTGCCAAGGAGCTGAATTTCACCAGGGCGGCCGAGCAGTGCAACGTCACGCAGCCGGCGCTCTCGCGCGCTATCAAGCTGCTCGAGGATGAATTCGGTGGCGCGCTTTTCCACCGTGAGCGCCGCTTCACCCATCTCACCGAGCTCGGCCGCATGGTGGAGACGTATCTCGAGGGCGTGTTCGAGAACTCCCGCCAGGCGAAGCAGATTGCCGAGCAATATGCGAACTTGAAAAGGATGCCGCTCAGACTTGGCATCATGAGCACGATCGCTCCGGACGAAATCATCGAGCTGATCGCGGCTGTGCGAGCGCATCACCCCGGCGTGGAACTTCACCTTTGCGATTCAGACGCCGTCAGCCTTCGGCGCAGGCTGCTCGAAGGCGACCTCGAGGCCGCCATTTACGCATTGCCTTCGGACGTGGCCGACGAGGAAGTGCACTCCCTGCCGCTGTTTCGCGAGCAGATGGTGATGGCGGTTCACGTGGCTCATCGTCTCGCAAATCAGCGGGTCGTGCGGGTGAAGGACATGAGCAACGAAAGCTACATTCACCGCAACAATTGCGAATTTGCCGGCTACGCGGATGCCATCCTTGCCCAGCAGGGCGTCACCGTCAGCCCGGTCTACTGGAGCGACCGCGACGACTGGACGCTCGCCATGATCGCCGCCGGGCTCGGTTTCGGATTCATGCCGGAGCACACCGCCAAGCATCCGGGCGTTGCCGCCTTGCCGATCACCGAGCCGGAATTCTGGCGTGACGTCAATCTCGTCACCGTCCGCGGCCGCAGGCATTCGCCGGCGGTCGGCGCGCTGGTCCGCGAAGCCACGCAGAAGAAATGGTTCGGCGAGCGGGCAAAGGCATTGTCCGCCGCCGAGTGATACAGGCGTGCAGATCCAAGGACTTCCGACACATCCCGCTGATCAGTTTTTCCTGATCGATGAGGTGACGGACTGGATGACCTGTGTCGCCATCTTGAACTGCGCTTCGCGGTCGGTGATGCCGTGCCGTTTCGCGATCCAGTCGAAGTCGGTGTAGGCGGCATAAACCGCGCCGTCTCCAGTCTGGTAGACCAGCACGCGCACCGGCCAGTCCAGGCCGGCCTCGGGATTCGAGGTGATGAACGTCGTGCCGAGCGCCGGATTGCCGAACATCACCAGTCGGGAAGGCCTGACGTCGTTGCCTGCATTCTTGCCAAGCTGTGCCTGGTCGATGACGCCGAAGAACTTGATGCCCTTCTTCAGCACGTCCTTCTTGATACGGGCGACGGTCTCGGCGACGGAATAATCGCTCTTCACCGTGACGACGCCGTCCGAGGCGGCAGCGGGGAGGATGACCGTCATCAGCATGGCGGCACCGGTAATCAGCGTTTTCAGGTAGATAGTCATCTCAGTCTCCGTGGATTGCTGGGTTTGGCTAGTGCGTTGAATTTTCTGCGCGATATGGGTGAGGCGGAGTGCCTCCCGGTCGATGGCTTCCCGATCGTCATGTCGTTGGTGCCTTCAGCGCCCGCGCCGCTACGATCGCTGCGACGAGGACTACGGCGAGCGCGGCTACGCATGCCGTCCATCCGATCCGATCGTAGATCTGTCCGATGACCAAGCTGCCGGCGAGCCCGCCCGCATAGTAGGACGCGAGGTAGATCCCGCTTGCTGCGGCGCGGTCGCGCGATGCCGTCCGGCTGACATGTCCGGTGGCTATCGCCTGCGCCAGGAAGGTGCCGATGGCGACCAGCGACATTCCGGCAAGGACGACGGGAAGGCTTGGCGCGAGCAGCAGCAGCAGACCGACGATCGCCAGCCCGAGCGTCGCGCCGACTCCGGCGCGCGGGCCGATAGCCGACGCGACACGGCCGGCAAGCGGGGTCGTCAGCATCGATGGCAGGAAGACGAAATAGACCGCGCCCAGTGCCATCGGCGTCAGCGACAGTGGCGCCGCAACGAGCTGGAAGTTCACATAGGTGAAGGTGCCGATGAAGACGAACAGGATGAGGAAGCCGATGCCGAAGCAGGCGCGCAGCTCGGCGTTTGCCAAAGGGCCTTTCCATGCGCTGCGTGGATGGCCGCCGTCGGCGCTCGCGCGCATCATTCCGGAAGTCTTTTGCAGCGTCGCCCAGACAAGCGCCGCGCCGATCAGGTTGAGGGCAGCGAATGTGAGGAAATTCGTGGAGATGCCGAACGTGTCGGCGACGGCGGCCGACATAAGCCGCCCGAAGAAGTTGCTCGCGACATTGCCGGTCACATAGGCGGCGAGCGCGCCGGTTGCCTGCCGCGACGAGAAATGCTCGGCGAGATAGGCCATCGTCAGCGTGAAGGCCGTAGACATGCACAGGCCTTGAGCCACGCGCAGCAGGGCGAAGACGACGATGCTGTCCGTCTGCGACAGCAGCGTCGTCGGGACGGCCAGCGCCACGAGGCTCATCCAGATGCCGTTGCGGCGATCAATCCCTTGCCCGAAAAGCGCTACAGCCACGCCGGCCAGCGCCATGCCGAACGTGCTGGCGTTGACGGCAAATCCCATGGTGGCGCGACTGACGCCGAACCTGATCACCAGCGAAGGCAGAATGGCCTGGGTGGCGAAGAGGTCGACAAGCGTTAGGAATGCGATCACGGCAATGATGCCGAAGCGCCAGCCGTCTGCGGCTGCCATGCGCAGCCTTGTCGGTTCGATATGTTCGCTTGTCGTCATGGCAAGGCTCCGTCGCGGGACGTCCCCAGGCGATCGCCCGAGGACGCGCGTTCGATTGCAGTCGGGAGGAGTTCGCTCGAGGCCGGGATCACATCATGTGATCGTCATGCATCGCAGGCGGCAGGATGTCGGCGGAATAAAGCACGGCCGGTACCTTGCCGTTGTTCTTCCACCAATGGGCGAGCTGGCCGAACTCGGCCGTCACATCGCCGGCCGCATGCTCGATGCCGACCTTGCAGGTGCTGGCGTATTCTGTGATCGAGCCTTCGACGACGATGATGTTGGCGGGACGAACCGTGTGCTCGTGCCACGGCACCACGCCGCCCGGCTGAACGACGAGCTTGCGCAGGCGCAGCATGTTGCCTTTCCAGGCTTCGCCCTTCGGGGTGAGATCGATCGCCGAAAGCACGGTATCGGTCACTCCGACCGGCTTGCTGGGGTGCTCCTGGATGTCGGTTGTGGCGGCCTGACCGGCCGGGCAGTCGGCGGCGAAAGTGGGTGCAACTGAAAGTGCCGCGGTCGCGGCGAGAAGTCCGAACGCAAGCGCCATGTTGAGCGGTGCGCGCGATGCAATTGCCTGGGAAGCCATGTCCTATTTCTCCTTTGTCGGTGCCCAATCGCGAGAGGCGGGGCATGAAAAAGAGAGTGGCTGGAGCCTCGAAGAAAGAGAAATGCTGACTGGCTCTTGAATCGATACCTGAAAACTATCATGGATCATTAAACGAGCGTGAGCATCCGTGCCGCGATATGTATCGCGGCGTAGGCTTTCACTTCGATTTGCTACGCGGCTGTTTTCCTGGCCGACAGCTCGATGCCGCTTTCCGGCCAGCTGTGTGCCTTGACGCTGTTCACGAATGTCGACGTCGCTGGTGAGAACCGGCGGCCCGCCACGACGACCAGCGAGACCTCCCGCCAAACTTCAGGGTCGACGACGGGCCTGATTTGCAAGCCAGGGATAACGGCACTGAATTCCGGGATGAAACATATCCCCAGTCCGCCGGAAACCATGTTCTGAATCCAGTCCTCGCGCTCGCTGGCATAGGAGATCCTGAGCTTCACGCCACGATCGGTGCAAAGGCCGGCAAGGTGATCGCGATACTCGCAATTCAGCCGCCTGAGATAATTCTCGCCGTCGAGTTCGGAGATGGCAACATTGTCGTTGCGGGCCAGCCGATGGCCATTCGGGAATGCGAGGACGAAGCGCTCACGATAGAGCGGCGTGACATCGAAGCGCTCGGGGAAGCTGTTGCTGGACGCCATGATGGCAACGTCGATTTCACCTGCTTCCAGCAGTTGCGAAAGAGAAGCCGGCACGCCTTCCACCAGCTGCAACTGGATGCCCTGCTGGCGCCTGTTGAAATCCGTCAGCAGGCCGGTGAACCGGCGCGGGCCAATGGTGCACATGACGCCGACCTTGAGGTTGGCGTTTTCCAGGCAAAGGAATCTCGACGCCTCCTGTCGAACGCCGGTCACCTCATCGAGGATCTGCTGAAAGCGCGGGCGCAGCAATACACCAAGATCCGTGAGGTGGGTCAGGTTCCGCTCGCGGCGAAACAGCAGGCCGCCGACCTCGTCCTCCAGCTGCTGGATCGCGCGCGACAGAGCCGGCTGAGTGACGTTGCAATTTTCGCCGGCGCGCGTGAAATTGCGGGTCTCGCAGACGGCCAGGAAATAGCGGATGTGATGAATGTCCATGCGGGTCGTCCTCAGCTGCAGAGATGCACATCTAGGCTCGAACCGTGCCGCAAAGCGTTCCATCACGCCAATGCAGGGGGGCTATAAAGTCGATAGCGTTTCGTAATGACAGATGGCGGGCTATTGGCCCGCCATCATGTCGGTGTGGCTGTTGCCGGCCGCTCAGTTGGCGCCGCCAAGCGCCTGAAGGTTGGCACAGAATTCGGCGTGCGGCTTGCTCATTGCGGGATCGTTGCAAGTCTTGGTCATCTTGGTCCGATCGCGCTTGGGCATGGCGAACCAGGCCTTCCTGAATTCCGCCATCGGCTTCATCGTCTTCATCGCAGCGTCCGTATAGAATGTTGGCAATGCCGCCAGATCGCTGAAGGGATCAGCTGACGCCTGTTGCGCAAGAAGGCCGATGGCGGCAGCAGCCAGGCACCCGATTTTCGTTCCCATGGCACACTCCTCTCTCGCTCCTGGTTCCAAGCCGCCGTCGTGGGCCCACCAGTACCGCATTGGTACGACGGGGCAAACATGTGACGCACGGGGGAGGACAGCCAATGCAATCTGCCTATGAACTTCATGCCACCTTGGCATTTCGCCGGAAGAAAAAGCTGCGGCAGTCTCTCCACCAGTCGCCCTGCCGGCGATTTTGGGGATGGAGACCAGGAGATGCACGTCCAGTCCGGAACACGAACTCAACAGGCCATCTTCGCCGAGGCCAATTCTCGAGCGGAAGGCCGCTGCCCCGTTGACATTGTCATCGCAAGCGACGCGCACGGCGCCTTCGTCTGGGGCGTGCTCGACCGCCTGCTGGAGGAGCCGAGCTTCATCTTGAACGCCATCACGGCGTCCGGTTTCGGAGCGGTGGAGTCAGCGGTCCTTGCCTATGGACTGGCCCTGGGTGACCGGCGCGGCGCGCGGGTAGCGCTCACAAACTTCTGGCGACGCGTCAGCCACGCCTCGATGTCGAATACCGACAGAGGCAGTCTGCTTCGATCGATACTGGATCAGTCCATAAATATCGAGCAGATCCGCAGCGAAGGCTGCCCGATGAAGCTTGGCGTCGTGGCAACCAATGCCTGCACGGACGCCTTGACCACCTTCTCCGGCAAAGAATTGTCGATCGACGCGATTGTGGCGGCGGCCACTGTCCCGTTCCTCTTCCCGCCCGTCGAGATCGACGGCGATCTCTATTGGGGCGACGGCGATATTGCGGAATTGCCGGCTGCCGAGTCAGTCGAAACTCGACGTCGGCTGGTTGTCGCAGGCAAGCCGTCGCCGTTCACGGCGCCGTGTCCAAATCGCAATGACACCGGCGATCGTTGCGCGATCAAGTGCACTCCGGTCCACACAATCTTCGACAGTCAGCACCGAACCGGCGCGGCGCTCTTCTTGAGGCCCTGGATCGATTGGGGCGAGCTGACCGACATGCGGGACAGGGGGCGGCAGCGTGCGGAAAACTGGCTTGCGGCCGATCTTCTCGGCCTTGACGAAGCCCCCGGCATCAATTGCGAAAGCCTATACATCTAGGCGCCTCCCTCCCGCCTAGCCGCGCCTGCTTCGCCCGCTCCCGAACGCAGGTGCCAAGCCCTCCGGTGCCCGGCCGGAGGGCTTTTTCGCGCCGGCCACGGGGACATAGTGGCTGCGTATCAATTCCATGCCGAGACAGCATTTCAGCTCCGCATCGCGATCGGAGAGACTGATTTGCAGACGGGCCTCGAAGCCGGTCTTTCTCTCGAAAAACGCCAACCAGGAGACTAGCCTGTGATCAACACCAAGACCCTCATCGGATCGGCTCTCGCAGCCGCCACTTCGCTCGCCGCCTCGGCCGCCTATAGCGGCCCGGCCGCAAAGCCCAACTTCGCCTTCGAGAAGTGCTACGGCGTCGTCAAGGCCGGCCAGAACGACTGTCAGACCGCGACGCATTCCTGCGCCGGCACCGCAACCAAGGACAACCAGCCGGATTCCTGGCTCTACGTCCCCGCCGGCAGCTGCGCAAAGATTGTTGGCGGCAGCGACAAGGCGAAAGCCTGAGCAATCCAGTCCTCGACGCAACCCTCCAGAACGGAGCAGACCGATGTCCGCTGTATTTTCGCCCCTCGCAGTCCCCGTATCGGCGGGCATCGGTCTACGCTCGCCTCACATCTCAGAGATGCTGACCAGGCGGCCCTCAGCAGGCTGGCTCGAGGTCCATGCCGAGAACTACATGGGAGACGGCGCCGGCGTCGAAGCATTGGAAAAGCTGCGGAAGATTTATCCGCTGTCGGTGCATGGCGTCGGCCTGTCGCTGGGCAGCGCAGGGGGCTTGGACCGCGACCATCTGGAAAGGCTGCGGAAGGTCTGCGAGCGCTTCCAGCCCGATCTGGTCTCCGAGCATCTCGCCTGGAGCGTCGCGGACGGCGCCTACCTCAACGATCTTTTGCCCCTGCGCTATGACGAAGAGGCGCTGGCGATCGTTGCCCGCAATGTCGAGACCGTCCAGGACACGCTGAAGCGGCGTGTCCTCATCGAGAACTTGTCGGCCTATCTCGCCTTTGCGGATTCCTCGATGAATGAGGCCGAATTCCTGGCCGAACTCGTGGCGCAGACCGGCTGCGGGCTGCTGCTGGACGTCAACAATGTCCAGGTCTCGGCGCACAATTTGCAGTATGACGCCAAGGCCTTCATCGATGCGCTGCCGGCGGATGCGATCGGCGAGATCCATCTTGCCGGCCATGCGACCAATCAGGTCGGAACCGATACGGTCCTCATCGACGACCATGGCTCGCGGGTTCCGCCGGTCGTCTGGGCGCTCTACGAGCACGCCATAAGCCGGCTCGGACCGCGGCCCACCCTGATCGAGTGGGACACCGACGTTCCGGTCCTCGACGTGCTGCTTGGCGAAGCGATGTGGGCCGACATGCTGACCGCTTCGATCATGTTCAATCGCAAGCAGGCTGCGAGGCAAGTCCCGGCGTCCGAAACGCGGCCTATGGCCGGCTTCTTTTCCCAAGAAGGCGAGACGATGACCAGCATGCCAGTGCTTGCCGCCTTTGCCGCCGCCAAGGCCGCCAGACCGGCCGTCTCTGCGGTGCTGCAGCAGACAGAGGAGGGATACCATGCTGCCGCTTGAACAGTTGCAGGCCACCATTGCGCGATCGGTGCTCGCCATCGAGCCGATGATCCCCACGAGAACATTGACCGCAGGTTGGGCGGATCCGCTGGCCCGGCTGCGCATCTATCAAAACAACACGCGCAGTTCGCTCACCGCGGTTCTGATGGCAGTCTTTCCCGTCACCATTCGCCTTGTCGACGAGCGGTTCTTCCGGTTCGCGGCGAGCGAATTCATTCGACGGCATCCGCCGGAGGAGTCGCGGCTGGCACGCTACGGCGCAGGCTTCCCGCGCTTCCTTAAAACCATCGACACGCTGTCCGATATGCCGGTCGTGGCAGAGACGGCGCGGCTCGAATGGGCGATCGCCGAGGCGCTCGATACGGCTTCGCTGCCAGCCCGCACCCTTGCGGACTATGACAAAACCGACCTGGGGCCTTCACCCGATATCCTGCTACAGCCATCGCTCAGGCTGATCGTTTCACACTGGTCGATCCTGTCGGTGTGGACGGCGCACCAGCAGGGCGCTGCAGTCGACGGGCAGTGCACTTGGACGAGACGCCCTGAACGCGTGGCGTTGTGGCGGGCCGGGAACAGTGTTCGCCTGGTCCGTCTCGACCGCGCAGACTTCGCCTTCCGCCATTCTCTCAAGCACGGCCTCGGCCTTGAACATGCTGCAAGTCGCGCACATGCGCTCGAACCGAACTTCGATCTCGTGTCCGCGCTCGTGCGCCTGTTCGCCGACGGACTCGTCACAAACGTGCGCATCACCGTGCATTCCCTCTAAACCGATGGAGACAGACATGACCGCAATTTCAGAGCATTCCTCAACGAGCCAGGCCGGCTTAGTCGGTTTCTATAGACGTGTGATCAAATTGCCCGAACACGTCCCATTCTCGCTGATTCAGCTCGCGGCTCGTGTGGCCGTGGCTCATGTCTTCTGGCAATCGGCGCAGAGCAAGCTGGCGTCCTGGCCGGTGACGCTGCAGCTGTTCGCCAACGAATACAACCTGCCTTTCGTCGACCCGTCGATCGCCGCGCCGCTGGCGACAGCCGCTGAACTGACCGGCTCAGTGCTGATCTTCCTCGGCTTGTTTTCGCGCCTTGCCGCGCTGATGCTGCTCGGCATCGTCTCGGTGATCCAGATTTTCGTCTACCCGGAGAACTGGGCTGAGCACCTGCTCTGGTCTTCGCTGCTGTTGCTCGTGCTGACACGCGGGGCCGGTGTCTTCTCGCTCGACTACGTCGCCGCGCGGCTCCTTTCGACATCCTGAAAATGAATATCGAAACCGAGTGGCAAAGCACGGTGCGCGTCTTCATCGTGCATGCACACCCCGAGCCCAAAAGCTTCAACGGTGCCCTCACCCGCACTGCGCAAGAAGCTCTGTCCGCTTCAGGGCAGGAAGTGGTTGTCTCCGATCTCTACGCCATGGGGTTCAATCCGGTATCGGACCGCCCCTCACCCCAGCGTCTCGCGTATCGCCGCCGCCAGCCGCTCCACCCCGTCCCGCGTCTGCGCCGCGTCGCACGCCGCGTAGCCCAGCACCAGCCCCTGGGTCGCCGCCGTGTTCTGGAAATATTTCGACAGCGGCGAGACGTTGATGGCCCTTTTCGCGGCGGCCTGGCTGACCTTGATGTCGTCGATGCCCTCCTTCAGATAACCCACCACCTGGATGCCGGCTTCGGCGGGGGAGAGCGTGATCTCGTCGCGCAGGCGCTCGGCCACGATCTCGCGAAAAAGCTGGCGGCGCTGGGCGTAGATGCGGCGCATGCGCTTCAAATGCCGGCTCATATGGCCTTCGGTGATGAAATCGGCCAAGGCGGCCTGCAGAAGGAGGGGCGCGAACTGGCCGGTGGTGGAGAGCGCGTTGACGATGCGGCCGGCAAGCTCCATGGGAAGCACCATGAAGCCGAGGCGAAGCGCCGGGAACAGCAGCTTGGCGAAGGTGCCGACATAGATGACGCGGCCGGAGCGGTCCATGCTCTGGATCGCCGGCACGGGCCGGCCCTGAAAGCGGTATTCGCCGTCGAAATCGTCCTCGATCACCCAGGCATTCGCGGTCTCGGCGATGTCGAGCAGGCGCAGCCGCTCCTCCATGCGCATGGTGATGCCGAGCGGATGCTGGCAGGCCGGCGTCACATAGATGAGGCGGGGCAGCGGCGCCGGCGGGTCGAGGCGCCAGCCGCGCTCCTGGTCGACCGGGATGGGCAGGATTTTTGCGCCGGCCACGGAGAAGGCGGCCTTGGCGCCGTAATAGCCGGGCTCCTCCATCCACACCGTGTCGCCGGGGTCGAGCAGCAGGCGGGCGAGAAGATCGAAGGCGGCCTGGGCGCCGGTGGTGACGACGATCTGCTCGGGACGGCAGCGCACGCCGCGCGCGGAATAAAGATAGCCGGCGATCGCCTCCTTCAGCGCCGGGTGGCCGGTCACGTCATAGGTGCCGAACAGCGTCTCGCCGCCATGGCTGGCGCGGCGCGCCACCAGCCGGCCCCAGACGCCGAAGGGAAAGCTCTGCGAATCCGGCATGCCGGGGTGGAAGGCGACATGCCCCGGCCTGCCATGGTGGCAGGGCTGGCTGAGCAGTTGCTGGCCGCGCCGCGAGGGTGAGCGCAGCGGCACCGGCGGTTCCTCGGCCGGGGCCTCGCGCGGGCCGTCCGGCAGGTCGACGATCACCGGCCGCGCGCCCTGTCGGTTGGCGAGATAGCCTTCGGTGACGAGCTGGTCATAGGCCGAGACGATGGTGTTGCGGCCAAGGCCGAGCTCGGCGGCCAGAGCCCGCGTCGAGGGCAACTCCGAGCCCGGCGCCAGCGCGCGGCTGCGGATGATGGCGACGAGGCCATGATAGAGCTGGCGGGAGAGGTGCTCGGGGCTTGAGCGGTTGACGGCCAGCATGTCGAGGGGGAAGGCTTGGGGTTTGGGGTGTGGGCGCATGGCTGTTGCTTTATGGATGAACGGCAGCTGCCGCCGAAGAAGCCGCGCTTTCGACCCCGCGGCAGAGAGCAATCGCAAAGGGCGCTCCCCCGCTCCGTCTCGGCTTCGCCGAGCCACCTCTCCCCCACTTTGTGGGGGCGAGGAAATGCCAACCACCGAGGTCGCGACCTTCGCAAGCTTGGTTTCCTCGCCCCCATGAAATGGGGGAGAGGTGGCCGCGCAGCGGACGGAGAGGGGGCAGCGCTGCCATATGCGATTGTTTCCCTTCCCGACAACCTGTCTCCCCATCCTGCCACAGCCGCCGGCCGACACAAACTGGTTCCTTCATTTTCCGGAAAACTGGCCCTCGCGAGGGAGACAGAGCGGCGTAGACTTCTCCCTGTGACGTTGGGGTAAGACGTCGACGCAAGGCGGGCAAGACAACTGGGAGGGCGTCTGGCCAAACGAAGACGGCAGGGCTTTGCATCCCGCCGCAAGCACCTGCAGCCATTTCCCTCCCGAAACTCACACCCCGCAGCCTTCCGGCCGCGGGCGGAAAGCGAGCAATGACGACGGTTCGACTTGGCATCAACCCGATCACCTGGACCAATGACGACGTGCCGGAACTGGGCGGCGACACGCCGCTCGAGACTTGCCTCAGCGAAACGGCGGAAGCGGGCTATGCGGGAACAGAGCTCGGCGGCAAGTTCCCGCGCGAGAGCCGCACGCTCGGCCCCATCCTCGACCATTACGGGCTGGCGCTGGTCTCCGGCTGGTATGACGGGCGCATCTGCGAGCGCGAGGTGGAGGAGGAGTTCGAGGCGATCCGCCCGCATCTGATGTTGCTCAAGGAGCTCGGCGCGAAACATGTCGTCTATGCCGACACCTCGCGCGGCCGCCATGGCGCGATCCACGACCCGATCTCGCAGCGGCCGAAACTCTCGACCGAGGAATGGAAGCCGTATGGCGCCAAGATCACGCGGCTGGCGGAGCGCTTCGCGGATTTCGGCGTCGGCATGGCCTTCCACCACCATATGGGCACGATCATCGAGACCGACGCCGAGATCGACTTGCTGATGCAGACCACCGGCGAGGCGGTCGGGCTGCTCTACGACACCGGCCACTGCGCCTTCTCCGGCGGCGATCCAGAGCACCTCTTGCGCCGGCATGTGAACCGCGTCGTCCATGTCCATTGCAAGGATGTGCGCCCGGCCATCTTAAAGAAGGCGCGCGCCAACGACATGAGTTTCATGGGCGCGGTAATGGAAGGCATCTTCACCGTGCCCGGCGACGGCGCCATCGATTATCCGACGCTGCTGAAAATCCTCGCCGACAAGGGCTATGCTGGCTGGCTGGTGGTGGAGGCCGAGCAGGACCCGGCCAAGGCGCATCCCTTGACCTATGCCACGATGGGATACCGCAACCTGCGCGACCTCGCCCGCAAGGCCGGGTTCAGGGTCGACGAACGGAAGGGCTAAAGGAACAAGCGGGGCGATGAGCTCGGTCCTGTACAAAAACGTGGTCAAGAATTTCGGCGCGCTCAACGTGCTGCGATCGCTCGACCTGGCCGTGCCGGACCACAGATTCCTTGCACTGCTCGGCCCGTCGGGCTGCGGCAAGACGACGGCGCTGCGCCTCCTGGCGGGGCTCGACATGCCGACCGCCGGCAAGGTCTTCATCGGCGAGCGCGACGTCACCCGGCTGCAGCCGCGCGACCGCGACATCGCCATGGTCTTCCAGAGCTACGCGCTCTATCCGCAGATGACGGTCGCCGAAAACATCGGCTATCCGCTGTGGATCCGCGGCACGCCGGAGGCTGGGCGAAAAGCCAAGATCGGCGAGGTCGCCGCCATCCTCGAGATCGGCCATCTGCTCGACCGGCGGCCGCGCCAGCTCTCCGGCGGCCAGCGCCAGCGTGTGGCGCTGGCCCGCGCCATCGTGCGCGACCCGGCGGCCTTCCTCATGGACGAGCCGCTCTCCAATCTCGACGCGCGCCTGCGGCTCACCATGCGCGGCGAGATCAAGCGGCTCTGCCAGCGCCTCGGCGCCACCACCATCTACGTCACCCACGACCAGGTCGAGGCCTTGACGATGGCCGACCTCGTCGCCGTTATGCATGGCGGCGAACTGCAGCAGATGGCGCCGCCGATCGACATCTACGATCGTCCGGCAAACCGCTTCGTGGCCACTTTCGTCGGTAACCCGCCGATGAACATCCTGCCGGTCGCGCCAGGCGAGCAGGGCGTCATGGTCGGCGGAAAGATCGTCCCGCTGGAGCGGACACGGCTGACCGCGTGCCGCCTCGCCGAGATCGTCGAGATCGGGCTGCGCCCGGAAGACTGCAGCGTCGCCCAACCAGGCGATCCAGGCGCGCTGCCCGGCGAAATCTACGTCGTCGAGCCGATGGGCAACGAGACGCTGGTCAATGTGCGGCTCGAAGGCGGCAACGTCTCGGTGCGGGCCGGCCGCGATTTCAGGGGCGCGGTCGGCGAAAGCATCGGCGTCGCCTTCGACCCGGCGAACGCCTGTTTCTTCAATTCGGCCGGCCTCACCGCCGTCCACAGGGTCAACAACAATGGGAGAGTGAAATGATGCATTCCAGCAGACTTACTCGCCGCTCCGTCATCAAAGGCGGGCTTGGCCTGGCCCTCGCTACCACCGCCCTCACCACGCTCGGCCTGCCCATGCCCGCCCGGGCAGCCGGCAAGAAGGTCATCATCGGTGCCTTCGCCGATGGCGGGCTGACGCCGTTCAAGCAGAAGATCATCCCGCTGGCGAAGGAGCAGGGCTTCGACATCGAGTTCCTCGAGGATGAATATGGCGTGACGCTGGAGAAGTGGTTCGCCGACGCCCAGAGCGGCGCCGGCCAGTACGACCTCTATCTCCTCGACGATCCGTGGGTGCCGCAATTCGGCGCCGCCAACGTGCTCGAGGATCTCGGCGCCGGCGGCATCGACGGCTCCGACAAGGACTGGATCGGCTCGATGATCGACATGGGCTACTGGCCGCCGCAGCAGGGGCCGCGCGTCAAGGGCTTCGAAAGCGCCAAGCCGACGATGATCTGCGTGCCCTTCGTCGGCGACCTGCAGACGCTCACCTACCGCAACGACGTCTTCACCGGCGGCGCGCCCAAGACCTGGGACGAATTGATCGCCAAGGGCAAGGAAGGCGTCGCCGCCGGCAAGATCAAATACCCGGTCGTCTTCCGTGGCGTCTCCGGCAACCCGATCGTCACCAGCTGGTATCCGGTCTTCCTGTCGTTCGGCGGCTCCTTCTTCGACGACAAGTGGAACCCGATCTTCAACTCGGCCGAAGGCAAGGCCTCCGCCGACTTCTTCGTCGGCACGATGAAGCAGAACGCGCCGAGCGGGGTGGTCGAGTTCGACTCCGACCAGGAAGGGGCGGCGATCCTCGGCGGCGAGGCCGGCGCCATCATCCAGTATTCGGGCAACGCGCTGAAGGCCGACGATCCCGCCCAGACCAAGGTGGCGGGCAAGCTCGATTTCGGCGTCGTGCCGAAGCAGGAAAAGGCGATCGCGCAGATGGGCATCTTCATTGCCGGCGTGCCGAAATCGGCGCCCAACAAGGCGAACGCGATCGAGTTCCTGAAGTGGTATGTCAGCGCCGAGACCCAGGCCAAGCTGTCGGAGGCCGGATCGATCCCGGTCAAGCGCAGCGCCTTCGGCATCGCCAAGCCCGGCAACCGGCTGATCCCGGTTGCCCTGCAGCAGCTTGATGCCGGCGCGCTGCCGAGGCCGCGCACGCCCGACTGGGCGAAGGTCGAGGAACTGCTCGGCATCGAGCTCAACAAGGCGCTGCAGGCCGGTTCCGGCGGCGGCGCGGCGTTGGACACGGCCGCCAAGCAGGTCAAGGACTATCTCACCACGGCCGGTTACTACTGATGCAAAGCGGCGCGCAGGCACGCAAATATCGCCTGCAGGGGGCGGGGCTCGACCTCGCCCTCCCATATCTCATGCTGGCGCCGGGCCTGATGATCGTGCTCGGCGTGCTCGTCTATCCGCTCTGGGACGGTCTCAGGGCCAGCACCAGGGCCTATCGCTACGGCTCGCCGATCTCCGATGTCGGCCTGCAGAACTATGTGCACCTGTGGAGCGACGCGCAGTTCCTCAACGCCCTCTGGATCACCGTGAAGTTCGTCGCGCTGTCGGTGTCCTTCGAGGCGGTGCTGGGCTTCGCGCTCGCGCTGTTCTGCCTGCGCGAATTTCGCGGCATCCGCCTGCTCAGGACAGCGCTCATCATCCCGATGGTGATCACGCCTGTCGTCGTCGCCATCGTCTTTCGCCTGATCTACGCCAGCGACGCCGGCATGCTGACGGCGCTGTCGGAAGCGATCGGCGGCGGCGAGGCACATATCCTCGGCAACCCGCTCAATGCCTTCATCGGGCTCGTCGTGCTCGATGTCTGGGAATGGACGCCGCTGATGTTCCTGATCCTGCTCGCCGGGCTGCAATCGCTGCCGCACGAGCCGTTCGAGGCCGCGCGCGTCGACGGCGCCGGCGCCTGGCGCGTCTTTGCCGACCTCACCTTCCCGATGATGCGTCCGGTGCTGGCGGTGGCGATCGTGCTCCGGACCATCGATGCCTTCGGCACCTTCGACCAGGTCTTCGTGCTGACCCGTGGCGGGCCGGGCGAGGCGACGAGGCTGATCTCGATCTACGGCTACGACACCGCGTTCAAGTTCCAGCAGACCGGGTACGCGGCAGCGCTGTTCGTGACGATCGGCCTCGTCGTGCTCGCGCTCGCCTTCAGCGCCATCAGGCTTCTGCGCAGGATCGACGCGTCATGAGCACCCGTCTGGCGCGCATCCTCACAACCACCTTCATTTTGGCCGTTGTCCTGCTGCCGATCTACTGGCTGGTCTCCACCTCGCTCAAGTCCAACCGCGAGATCACTCAGGAAGGCACGCTCTACCCGCACGTGCCGACGCTCGACAACTACGTCCGGCTGTTCACCGAAAAGCAGTTCGGCTCCTACCTGACCAACTCGCTGGTGGTGACCTTCTTCTCCGTCGCCATCGCGCTGGTCGCCGGCGCGATGGGCGCCTACGCCATCGCCCGTTTCCGCCTGCCTCTCGCCATGGAAGGCAAGGTCGGCCTTTTCCTGCTGACGCTGCGCATCATCCCGCCGGTCGTCATCCTGATCCCGGTCTATCTGCTGATGCTCAGCCTCGGCCTGCTCGACAGCTGGCTCGGCCTGATCGCCACCTACACCGCCTTCAACGTCACCTTCTGCGTCTGGATGATGGAGAGCTTCTTCCGCGAGATCCCGGTCGACCTGGAGGAGGCCGCGATGGTCGACGGAGATTCCCGCTTCGGCGCCTTCCGCCGCATCACGCTGCCGCTGGCGGCCCCCGGGCTCGCGGCGACCGCCATCTTCGCGGTGCTGGTCACCTTCAACGAGTTTCTCTTTGCGCTGGCGCTGACTGCGACGCCGCGGGCGATGACCATGCCGCGCGGTACCGCCACGCTGATCGGGCGCATCGACACCGACTGGGCCTCGATGGCGGCGGCCGGCGTCATCGGCGCGCTGCCGATCGTCTTCTTCGCGCTCCTGGTGCAGCGCCATCTGGTGCGCGGGCTCACCATGGGCGCAGTGAAATGAATGCCGCTCAGGCAACATGAACCGGCCGCTCCGCGAAGGCGCGACCTGATAGGAGAGTCGAACGCATGATGGATGTCTGTCTGTTCGGAGTGGGGCTGATCGGGCGTTTGCACGCCACCAATCTCGCGCGTCACCCAAGGGTGCGGCTGCGCTACATCGTCGATCCCAATCGCGAGGCCGCCGGCAAGGTCGCCGCTATGACGGGCGCCGAGATCGCCGACACCGAAACGGTGATGAACGATCCGTCGGTGAAGATGGTGTTCATCGCTTCGGCGACGCGCACGCATGCCGAGCTTGCCATGGCCGCGGCGGCGAAAGGCAAGGCGATCTTCTGCGAGAAGCCGATCGATCTCGACCTCAAACGCACGGACGAATGCCTGGCCGCGGTCGAGAAAGCCGGCGTGCCGTTCCAGATCGGCTTCAACCGCCGCTTCGATCCGAGCTTCCGGGCGCTGAAGGAGCGCCTTGCCGCCGGCGAGATCGGCGCCGTCGAGCAAGTCATCATCACCAGCCGCGACCCCGAACCCGAAACAGAGGAAGCGCTGGCCGGGGGCGGGGGCGTCTTTCGCGAAATGACCATCCACGACTTCGACATGGCGCGAAACCTGCTCGGCGAGGAGCCGGTCGAACTCTTCGCGACCGGCTCCTCGCTGGTGGCGCCGCAATACAAGAAGCTCGGCGACTACGACACTGCGATGTTCATCCTGCGCACCACGTCCGGCCGGCAGTGCCACATCAACAACAGCGTCAGGGCCGCCTATGGCTATGACCAGCGCATCGAGGTGCATGGCGCCAACGGCATGCTGCAGGCCGGCAACCGGCTGCCGACCTCGGTCGAGATGTATGGCGGCAAAGGCATATCGCGCGACAAGCCCTACTACTTCTTCGTCGAACGCTACGCCGAATCCTACGCCGCCGAGATCGATCACTTTATCACATGCGTCGAAACCGGCAGCAAGCCCGCCGTCACGGCCAGCGACGGGCGCAAGGCCATGATCCTTTGCGACGCGGCCCTTGCTTCCGCCAGGTCCGGCAGGTTCGAGCCTGTGACGCTCTGAGCGGATGGTCTCAAGTCAACCGGGAGTCCCGAAATGAAGATTGGCATGATCACCGACAGCCTGGGCTACCTTTCCTTCGACGAGATGCTGCGCGCCTCGGCCGAACTCGGGCTGGAGACGCTGGAGTTCGCCTGCGGCAACTGGTCATCCGCGCCGCACATCGATCTCGCAGCTATGCTGGACAGTGCTTCCATGCGCACCGAATTCGCAGCCAAGGTCAGGGATCACGGGCTGACGATCGCTGCGCTCAACTGCTCGGGCAACCCGCTGCATCCGGGACCGCAGGGCAGGAAGCACCATCAGGTGACCGAGGAAACGATCCGGCTGGCGAGCCTGATGGGGATCGATCGCGTGGTGATGATGTCCGGGTTGCCCGGCGGCCCGGGCGATGCCAACCCCAACTGGATCATAACCGACTGGCCGCCCGAGTGCGCCGACATCCAGCGTTACCAGTGGGACGATTGCATCATCCCCTACTGGCGCGATCTCGTTACGTTTGCGAACAATCTCGGCATAGGCAAATTGTGCCTAGAACTGCACGGCCATCAGGCAGTGTACAACGTCCAGACACTGTTGCGGCTTCGCGATGCCGTCGGCGAAACCGTGGGCGCGAACTATGATCCGAGCCACCCGCTCTGGATGGGCGCTGACCCAATCGCTGCCGTGCGCAAGCTTGGCTCGGCGATCTACTATGTGCACGCCAAGGATACGCGCATCGAACCGATACCGGCGGCCATCGACGGCGTGCTCGATGCGCGGCCGCCAAACCACTACGCCGATCGGGCCTGGAACTACATCACGCTGGGCTACGGTCACGGCGAGACCTGGTGGCGACAGTTCTGCGTCGCGCTGAAGCAGGCCGGCTATGACGACGTGCTCTCCATCGAGCACGAGGACATGATGCTGTCGCCGATGGAAGGTATGCGCAAATCGGTGGCGTTGCTGCGCAACGTCGCGATCAATCTGGCTTGATGCAGGCGGATCGACCCGGAAGGCCGATGCCGCCACCGACGTTGGTCGCGGCGCTGGCGTGCGAACCGAAGCTGGTCGCCAAGCATCCGGCGTTGGGCGATTTCCTGCGCAGCCGATGGACCGACGCCGCCTTCATGACGGCGGCCGGCATGGCCGAGGCAACCGGCCTCCCAACCACCACGCTGATCAGGCTGCTCGCGCTGCTCGGATTCCCCAGCTTCCGCAGCTTTCGCGACGCGGTGCGCGCTCAACTTAGATCGCGGTAAAGATCAGGGCACGATGCCCCGACATGCCCAGGCGACATTGGCGAACGACCGCGGGCCGTCGGGGCGGCCGGCCTGGTAGGCATCGCGGACGGCGGCTTCGACGCGCGCCCGCTCCGCCCCGTCGAGCGTGGTCATGTATTTGCCGAGCGGTCCTTCGCCGGCGCCGATCGGCGCCCAGTAGTCGTCGAAATTCTCATAATCCATCCGGATCATCAGCTCGGTCTCGGCGACACTGGCCAGGCCCTGTTCGACAAAGGTCCGCTTCATCTCGCCAGGCTGCATCATCGGCTGGAAGCAATAGCGGTTGCGCATCTGGCGGCCGCTTTCGCCGAGCGCCGCGACCGTATCGATCATCATGCGCATGCCGGGCATGCCGCCGAGATGATCCCACACCACGGCCGCGACCACGCCGCCCGGTCGCACCACGCGGCGCATCTCGGCCACCGCCTTGCCGGCCTCCGGCACGAAGTGCAGCACAAGGAGAGCGAGTGCACGGTCGAATGCATTGTCCGCGAAGGGCAGCGCGGTGGCGTCGGCCTGTTGGATGGTGATGCGCGGATCGGTGTTGAGTTGCCTGGCCGCCTCGACGAAGACGGCTGAGAAGTCGATGGCCTGGATTTCGGCGAGAGCGGCGGATTTCGCCAACTCGAAGGTCAGGCTGCCGGTACCGCAGCCGACATCGAGGATCTTTTCGCCGCCGGCCAAGCCGGCGAAGTCGATGAACAGCGGCGCCAGCCTGCGGCTCCAGCGCCCCATGAGCTGCTCATAGCCGGACGCTTCGTGAACGGTGAAGATCGACGTCATTGGGGCCTCCCATATGAGCCCAAGCTAAACCTCGACGGCATTGCTGCCAAGGCAGTGCAATCGTTATCAGGCAAGGATAACACGGTGCGCACCGCCGCTTATGTAGGCGACCTCACGGTTGCCACGCTCTACGCATCAAGCCTCAAACTTCGAAAACAGCACCTGCACCGTCTCGATCGGCATCAGCATGACCCGCTCGCCCAGCGGAGACGAAATGAAGCCGTGCCGTTGATAAAAACCCATCGCCGCATCGTCGATCGCATGCGCCGCAACGGCGCGAACCCCGGCAATGTCCGAGACCGCGAGACAGCGCTGCAGCGCATCGGAAAGCAGGTCACCGCCGAGCCCCATTCCCTGGAATGCCTGGTCGACCGCCAGGCGGCCGATCAACAGCAAGGGGACTTGCTCGGGCATGCCGCGGCGCAGCTTGGCGCTTGGCAGCGCGATCCGCTCCTCCATCGCTGTCGAGATCGCATAATAACCGACGACGCGATTTTTGCTGTCCGTACCGCAAACCACATAGGTCCGGGCAGACAAGCCTTCGCCGGCAAGGGCACGATTGCGCAACCAATCA
The DNA here is from genome assembly GCF_033977165.1 of Mesorhizobium captivum. Taxonomy (NCBI): domain Bacteria; kingdom Pseudomonadati; phylum Pseudomonadota; class Alphaproteobacteria; order Hyphomicrobiales; family Phyllobacteriaceae; genus Mesorhizobium; species Mesorhizobium captivum. Next base: position 5,939 of record NZ_JAVIJB010000060.1, on the reverse strand, counting down.
TCGAGGGAGGCATGCCTGCCGTTGCGAAACTCGGAAACGTCATGGCCGATGGTCAGCCGTTCCGGAGGACCGACACGCAAACGCTGCGACGGCCCTCCACCAGCTTGCATCAACGCTCCCAGGCAGGCTTGCGCGTCATGCGTGCGCGAAGTTCCTCGCTCGGTTTGCTCGGGGCATCGAGCAGATCGAGAAACTTCTCATGCGCGTCGGCATCGAGAAAGAAGATGCGCTGATCGAGAATGGTCTCCTCTGCCTGTCTGCGGGCGCTGTCCAGCATGAACTCCGACAGTTTTTGCCCACGCAAACGCGCGGCGCGACTAAGAATAGCCTTCGTGCCGGCCGAGGCACGGATCTGAATCACATCATCCTTTCGTGCCGCGTCGCGGTCTGCATGACTGGGTTGCGCCATCGAATCCTCCTGAGTCAGGATCGGATATCTGGACTTTGCCACGACAATGTCAATACACAACCGAGCAGAGATCGCTGCGGGACTTCATCCTGCAGCGCCTCGCACGCTCGCCACGCTCTCCCGCTCCACCAGCGGGCATTCCAGCTTGGTGATGGGATAGCGCCCGCGGCCAGGCGTCGGCGGCGTCTCCAGCTGCTCGATCGCCCATTGCCCCATCGCCAGATGCGGCAGGATCGATGTCGTCAGCGGCGGGAAGAGGTGGCGGGCGATCTCCTCGTCGTCATAGCCGACAACGGAAATGTCTTGCGGGATGTGCAGGCCGGCTTCCTTCAGCGCCTCGTAGCAGCCGATCGCAGTGCGGTCGTTCTGGCAGAAGATCGCCGTCGGGCGCTCCTTCAGCGCCAAGAGCTTGACGGTGGCGGCATAGCCGGCGCTGGCCGACCAGTCGCCCTCGACAACCAGCTCCGGATCGAAGGGGATATCGGCGGTGGCTAAAGCGCGGCGATAGCCTTTCAGCCGATCCTCCGCGGCCTGCATCCAGGGCTCGCCGGTGATGGTGGCGATGCGGCGGTGACCGTGGCTGATCAGGTGCCTGGTCGCGCTCTGGCCGCCGGCGATCTCGGAGGGCACCACGGCCGGAAAGGCATAGTCGGCGGTGTAGCAGTTGAGCAGGATGACCGGGATGTCGAGGCTGTAGAGGAACTCGGGCGCGGTGATCTCGCGGGTGAAGATGGTCATATAGATCAGCGCCGAGATGCCGCGCCGCGTCAGCGCTGAAATAGCCCGCGGCTCCATAACCGCCTCGCCCATGGTCTGCGCCACCAAAAGCACGTTGCCGGCATTCCACGATGCCTGGCGCGCGCCTTCGATGGCGACCACCGCTTCCGGGCTGGTGGCCAACTGGTCGACGGCAAAACCGATGACGCCATCCAGCCCCTCGAAGGGCGTGACGGGCGGGCGGAGCGCCGAAAAGACCGGCGGCGAGTAACCCAGCGCTCTCGCCGCCTCGATCACCCGGTCGCGTGTCTGCTGCGACAGCCTGATGCCCGGCGAATTGTTGAGCACGAAGGAGACCGTCGCCTGCGAGCAGCCGGCGGCTCGCGCGATGTCGGTCATGGTGACGCGGCCCTTCGGCTTGGCCGACGGCTTGCGGCGCCTGGAGGCTTCCGGGGGATCGCGCAGTTCCGTCGGTTCGCTCATGGTCGTTTCCCAAACCCTGCCGGCTGTTAAGCAAAGGCCGGCAGCAGCGGCAAGATGCTCTGATCCGGTGCATTTATGGAAAACGCACCATGGTTATAACTATTATCACGTCTGACGCATTCGCCGCCAGCCGCATTGCATAACGACGAAACAACCGAATAAGGTCAGCAAAGCTGACGATTTCCTGAAATCTCGCACGCCGGCGGGGTTAGCCGCAGTCGCCCTCCTCCTTCCCTGGGCATCAACGGCTTATCGCTCCTCGGTCGCTGAATATGCGCGTTTTAGCTTCATAACTAATACTCTTTACTAATAGCTGTAAGCGTTCTACTGTCAATTCGTCGCGACCGGACGGGCACTTCCGGGCAGGTGGCGGCAAATGGGAGGAGCGCAATTCCGCTGGCCGGCAAACTGCCGCAAGAGGGCTTCCTCGCTCTCACGAAAATGTCAGACAAATCGGACTATTTACGAACGCTAAATCTGTGTCTAGTGTCTTGGTCGCGGCTGGATTGGCGCCGTTCTTAAGTGGCCAGACCTTGGCAAGCCCCTTGAGGAGGAGGGCATCCAGGCCGCAGCCGAGACATCAGCGATGAGTTTCAAAAGGGAGGTTGAACCATGAAATCCATGATCCGTAACGCATCCGTCGCCGCGGCGGCATTGGCCCTCGGCCTGTCGGCGAGCGCAACCGTGCGCGCTGACGACAAACCGACGCTCGCCTTCGTCGTCAACGGCGCATCAGACTTCTGGAAGGCGGCGGAAGCCGGCGTGAAGAAGGCGCAGGGCGAACTGCCCGACTACAATCTCGAACTGAAATATCCGGAGCAGTCGTCCGTCGCCATCCAGCAGCGCCTGATGGATGACCTGGTGACGGCCGGCGTGAAAGGCATCATGGTCTCCGCCGTCGACCCCAAGACCTCGACCGACGGGCTGAACAAGATCGCCTCCGAGACGGCGCTGTTCACGACCGACTCTGACGCCCCGCAGACCAAGCGCGTCGCCTATATCGGCTCGTCCAACGTAGATGCCGGCAAGCAGGCGGCCGAGATCGCCAAGAAGGCGATGCCGGACGGCGGCAAGTGCCTGGGCTTCGTCGGCCTGCTCGGCGCCGACAACGCCAAGGAGCGCATTCAGGGCATGAAGGACGGGCTCGCCGGCAGCAAGATCGAGCTGGTCGACGTGCGCGGCGACGACATCGACCAGGCGCGCGCCAAGAAGAACGTCGAGGACGCGCTGGTCGCCAGCCCCGACATCACCTGCATGGTCGGCTTCTATTCCTACAACACGCCGCGCATCTATGAAGCGCTGCGCGATGCCGGCAAGCTCGGCCAGATCACCGTCGTCGGCTTCGACGACGATCCGATCACGCTGGGCGGCGTCAAGGAAGGCACGGTTGCCGCCACCGTCGTGCAGCAGCCGTTCGAATGGGCCTATCAGGGCATGAAGCTGATGGCTTCCTACCTCAAGGGCGACAAGTCGGGCATTCCGGAGAAGGGCTTGATCATCATCCCGACCAAGATCATCGGCAAGGACGATGTCGACGCCTATGCGGCCAACCTGAAGGCGATGCAGGGCAAGTAAGAGCGAAAATAGTTGCGCCGGTTCGAGGGTCCACCTTGAGCCGGCGTCCGTATTGACGGGCCTCGCGAGGCCCGTCAGTCTGTAGCCCACCGGCTGCCGATAAGCGCGATGAATTATGGCGTGATGAATTATTCCGACCCATCCATCGTTCAATCCGCTCCGTTCCTGAGCCTCGAGGCCGTGCGCAAGACCTATCCCGGCGTCGTGGCGCTGGATGGGTTTTCCATGGAGGTCAGGCCGGGCGAGGTGATCGGCCTGGTCGGCGAGAATGGCGCCGGCAAATCGACCCTGATGAAGATTCTCGGCGGCGTGACGCGGCCGGACAGCGGCACCGTCACCGTCGACGGCGTCGCGCATGACGGGCTGACCGTGGAAGCCAGCATCGGCTCCGGCATCGCCTTCGTGCACCAGGAGCTCAACCTGTTCGAAAACCTCGACGTCGCCGCCAACATCTTCTTCGGCCGCGAGCCGCTGAAGGCCGGCCCGCTGAGGCTGGTCGACCGCGCGAAGCTGCGGCAGATGGCGGCGCCGCTGTTGAAGCGTGTCGGCGCCAATTTCTCGGCCGACGCGCCGGTTGCCTCGCTGTCGCTGGCGCAGCAGCAGATGGTCGAGATCGCCAAGGCGCTGTCGATCAAGGCGCGTTTGGTGATCCTCGACGAGCCGACCTCCAGCCTGCCGATCGCCGAGACCGAAAAGCTGCTCGACGTGATCAAGGGGCTGCGGGCGGAAGGCATCAGCGTCATCTTCATCTCGCACCGCCTGCATGAGGTCGAGCGCGTCGCCGACCGCGTCGTCGTGCTGCGCGACGGCATGCTTGCGGGCACGCTGCCCAAGAGCGAGATCAACCACGACCAGATGGTCAAACTGATGATCGGGCGCATGCTGAAGGAGCGCGAGAAGGCCGCCGAAGCGGGACGCGCTCCGGGCGGCGTCGCGCTCTCGGCAAATGCCGTGCGCACGAGCGCTTATCCCGACCGGTCGGTAAGCCTGGAACTCAGGCGCGGCGAAATCCTCGGCCTTGCCGGCCTGGTCGGCTCCGGCCGCACCGAACTTGCGAGGGTGCTGTTCGGCATCGATGAGCGGCTCGGCGGCAGTGTCAGCTTGGACGGCAAGGCGCTAAATGTTACGTCCGCCGCCGATGCGGTGGCCAACGGCATCTTCCTGGTGCCGGAAGACCGCAAGCTTACCGGCATATTGCTCGACCTGTCGATCGCGCAGAATATTTCGCTGCCCAATTTGCCGGCGCATGCGAAGCGATCGCTGGTCTCAGCCGGCGCCGAACTCGCCACCGCCGAAAAGCAGAAGAAGAATCTCGGCATCAAGGCGCCGTCGGTCCTGACCCGCACCGGCACGCTTTCGGGCGGCAACCAGCAGAAGGTGGTTTTGGCCAAATGGCTGGCGATGAACCCCAAGGTGATGATCCTCGATGAGCCGACGCGCGGCATCGATATCGGCGCCAAGGCCGAGATCTACGGGCTGATGCGGTCGCTCGCCGATGCCGGCGTCGCGGTGCTTGTGATTTCCAGTGACATGGAAGAGGTGATCGGCGTCTCGGACCGCATCGCGGTCATGCATGAGGGGCAGATCTCCGGCATTTTGGATCGGGACGATTTCAGCCAGGAGAACGTGCTTTTGCTGGCGGTGGGCAAGAAGCCCAGGCTGGCGCAAGCCGTGGGAGGAGCGCAATGAGCAAGAAAGATCTCGGCCTGCTGGTCCTGATCCTGGTGGTCGGCGCGGTGGTGACGGCCATCAACCCGCGCTTCCTTTTGCCGATCAACCTTGCCAACACCTCCAACCTGATCGGGCTGTTCGGCATCCTCTCCATCGGCCAGGCCTTCGTCATCATCACCGGCGGCATCGAGCTCTCGGTCGGCTCGCTGGTGGCGCTGCTCGGCACGTTGTTCATCGACTTCATCGCCGTGCGCGAGATGGACTGGCCGCTGGCCTTCGTGCTGATCATCGTGCTCGGCGCCATCATCGGCTTCGTGCATGGCTGGCTGATCACGCGGCTCAAGATGCAGCCTTTCGTGGTGACGCTGTGCGGCCTCTTGATCTATCGCGGCGTGGCGCGCTTCTACACCGCCGACGGCACGGCGGGTTTTGCTTTCGGCCAGAATTTCCCGGACCTCGAATTCCTGACCGCGGGCCGTTCGTATGGCGTGCCGAACAGCTTCATCGCGCTGATCGTCATCGCCATCGTCATGTGGGTGGTGCTGCACCGCTCGGTGTTCGGCCGCTATCTCTACGCCATCGGCAAGAACGAGGAGGCGGCGAGATATTCGGGCATCCGCACCGGGCGCATCGTGATCGCCGCCTATGTCATCTGCGGCGTGCTGACGGCGCTCTCGGCGATCTATTTCGCCATGTACACGCGCTCGATCTCGCCGGCCAGCCACGGCCAGTTCTACGAGCTTTACGCAATCGCCGCGGCGGTGCTCGGCGGCTTCTCGCTGCGCGGCGGCGAGGGCTCGCTTGTCGGCGTCATCCTCGGCACCGTGCTGCTGCAGGAACTGCAGAACCTCGTCAATCTGCTCGGCATCCCGTCCTCGCTCAACTTCGCGGTGATGGGCGGCGTCATCCTGATCGGCGTGCTGGTCGACCAGCAATGGGGCGTCTTCCGCGCCCGGCGCCGGATGCTGGAGGCGACGCGCCGAAACGTCGCCGGCGCGCCAGCGGAGTAGCGGCCTTTCCTTCTCCCCTTTGTTTGGACCGGGGACATCGCGAACAGGTGTGCGAGGACATCGCGAACAGTTTT
>NZ_JAVIJB010000005.1:0-197518 GCF_033977165.1 Mesorhizobium captivum | reverse complement strand
GCGAGTTCGCAAATGCAACTTGACACCTCAGATAGTCGCTCATTGCCCTGCCGGGCATTTCTCCCCGTATAGTGACGGGGAGAAAGATGCTGTCATCGCCGCTTTCGCCAATTTTCAACGTTGCAGAAAACGTTGCAGAATAGGTGCCGGCGTCGCGGCCAGCCCCGTTCTCCCCGTTCACGGGAGAAGATAGCGCCAGATGAGGGGCGGCGCCGTGCTTGCGCGATCTGGGACTTCAAAGCGGTAGCGCAGCTTCATTCTTGTCGCCTCACCCCGCCCTCCTCCCCATCATTCCGTAGTGCACCGCCAGCAGATCCAGCCCGACCTTCAGCAGCTTCACCACCACATCGCGCCCGTCGCCGCTGCGCTCGGCGATCGCCTTCACGGACTGGCCTTCGAGGCAGATCTTGCGCACCACTTCCGCCACCTCCCAGTGCGCAAGCGCTGCGGCGGCGTGGGCATGCGCGCGGCCGGCTGACAGCACGCGATCGGGGACACCGCCGCCCACGCGGCCGCCGTCGACGCGCTCGCTCCAGGATTGCGGCTGCAGGCCCTGACGCTCCGCGCGCTCGAAATCGTCGCGAAAGCGCTGACCGGCCTCGCGCTGCTGGCGGCTGAGCGAGGTGATGCCAGTGAGCGGATCGACATTGCGCAGGCGCACGATGCCGCCGGTGGAGGTGTAGCCGCCGTTCGAGACCTCGTAGACGCGGCGCGCTTCCGCCGTGCCAGGGGTGAGGCGCTGGCGGCCGAAGCGGTCTTCCTTCAGCGCGAAATCATGGCCGATCTCGCGGCGGATGCGCACCTGCTCGGCCTCGCCTTTGGGGAGTTTCGGCGGTTGGGGTTTTTTGGCGGATTTGCGGGGCATGGGTGGGTCCTTGTGTGGGTGGCAATTGGAAAGGCTGGCGGGACAGCGCCCCCCTCTGCCCTGCCGGGCATCTCCCCCTCAAGGGGGGAGATTGGCAGCTTCTCGGCTGCGCTTCTCCTCCAGCGTTGGAGATTGGCGAAGCCGGTGAAGAGATTGATCTCCCCCTCGAGAGGGAGATTAGCGGCGCTCCCTTCACATCCCCCTCCCGCGATGGCCATGGAACCGCGCGTGGTGATGCGCGCAGTAGGAGCGCGTGCCTGTGGTGCGCAGGCCGCAGCAGAGCATGTCCGCGCCGGGCCTCGCGCCGAGCGGGTCATCATCCGCATTCTCGCGCAGCGTGAGGTCGATCGGGGCGCGGCAGCGGCCGAACAGACAGTCGAGGAAACGCATCGCCGCGACATGCGGTTGGCGGCCGGGGGCCACTGGCGGCGGCGGCGCGGGGAGCTTGTAGAGCTGGGCTTCGGATTTTTCGCGCCCGCCGGCGAGCCAGGCGGGGGGAAGCGTGCGCGCGGGTTTTCGCGGCCTGGGTTTTTTGGGCTTGGGCGCAGCGTGAGCGGTGATGCCGTTTGCCTGCGCAGGGATCCCATAGGGGGAGACGGCGGCGGGACAGCACCCTCCTCTGCCCTCCCGGGCATCTCCCCCGTAAGGGGGAAGATCAGCAGCTCCGGCGCTGGCGACCTCGACCAACTCGACGTGCCTGGGAAGCGCCGCCGGCTCGGAGAGCGTGATACCTCCAGCCGGCCTGCCCCGCCGACCGGCCCTGCCCTGCGCCTGTAGCCGCACATTCTTCCTTGGACGGCCGCCGGCGCGGCCGCCCTTGGGGTTGGCGAAGCCGATGGCTCGCAGGCCTGCGTTGCGGTGGACGATGCCGATGATGGCGTTGCGCGAGACCGGGCTGCCGCGCAGCGCGCTGAAGCGTCCGGCGATGCGCGAGGCCGAGAGCCCCTCCTTCAGCCAGGCGGCGATCTCGTCGATTTCCTTCTCGGTGTAGGCGGCAGCCATGTTTCATCCATTTGCTTGCGAAGGGCTTGGGCTTGCGAAGAGTTGGGCTCGGGCCAAGCGCCGGGGTTCGGCCGCGAGGCCGCATGCCAGGTTCAGGCGGAAGGGTTGGGGTCAGGCGGCGCCGGGCGCCGCGCCAAGCAGTCGAAGAAGCGCCGCCTCGGCGGCGTCCCGCGTCAGCCCCGACACCGCCCGGCCCGACGCGCGGTCGAACAGGATGACTGTGCCATCCTCGGTGCGGATGCAGGAGGCGCCCGAATTGGGGGCCGGAGCCGAGGGAGGAGCGGCTCCGGCCGTTCCGGTGAACCGGGGTGCGGGCGGTTCAGCCGGATCCGGGGCGAGCGCCCCGGAATGCGTCCGGACCGGGGAGGAGGACGGCCCGGACGATTGGAATTCGAAAGGCGATCTGAATTCGAAAGATGGGGGAAGCGCGTTCATGCCGCCTCCCCCAGCGAGGCGCTGTGGCCGGCCAGCCATTCGTAGCTGACGCCGGCAATGCCGCGCCTGCGGCTTGCAGCCACCACATGCGGCCAGTGATGCGGCGCGATGCGGCCGCGACGGCGCATCTGGCGGGCCGCTTCATAGCCGCAGCCGACATCGGCGGCGAAGGCGCCGATGCTCTGCCAGCGGTCGATAAGCTGCGAAATATTCGTGGGCGGCCCCGAGATGCTCGTGGGTTGCGCCGGAATCACGTACAATGCGGAAATGCTTGCGGGATGCTCAATCATGCGCTAAGCGTACGTTATGTACGAAAGGCGCGCAAGCGAAATCGTACACTTTGGACGATAATTTTCAGGCATTTTGTACGATGATGGATTCTCGGCACAGATTGCAGCAGGCGCGCGCCCAGGCGGGCTATGCCTCGCCCAGCGATGCGGCGCGGGCCCTGCGCGACATCAACAAGAACACGCTGATCAGCCATGAGAACGGCAACCGGCCGCTGTCGCGCAAGGCGGCGGAGAAATACGGCCGGCTGTTTGGCGTCGACCCGGGCTGGCTCTTGTTCAATGGTGGTTTGGGGGCCGATGGCGCCGAGGCCGCGCCGGTCCACCTTGCCCCCTCGCCCGTCACCGTCGACGTGCCGATCGTGTCGTGGATCAGCGCCGGCGAGCTCGGCAGCCAGGAGGGCGTGGTCAACCTTTCGGACTACCCGACCATCCCCACCGCCGACCTCGAGGAGGGCGAGTGGATTGCGCTGCGCGTCGACGGGCCGTCGATGAACAAGATCTCGCCGCCGGATTCGATCATCTTCGTCAATCTGCGCGACAAGCGGCTGGTGACCAATGGCTGCTATGTGATCGCCGACGAGACCGGACGGGCCACCTACAAGCGCTGGCGTCCCAACGACACCCCACCCTTCCAGCCGGCGTCCTATCTCGACATCCCGCCGCCGGAGCTCGAGGGGGCGATCACCATCATCGGGCGGGTGAAGCGCTCGATGATCGATATGTGAGGGGTGGCGAGAAGCCATTTGCAAAGGGCTGGCGTTCCGTCGCGCCCCTCTGTCATGCCGGACATCTCCCCCACTTGGGACCCACTTGGGGGAGATCAGATGTCGCGCCGCTTTCGCCAATCACCAGCGTTGCAGGAGGAACGAGGCGCCGAAGCTGCCAATCTCCTCCTTGTGGGGGGAGATGTCCGCAGGACAGAGGCTGTCCCGCTGACGTTACCCTTAGAAGCGCAAAAATGCAGTTCCCGCAATTTCTGCTTGCATTCCGGAACAAAAACAGAACTATATAGGCAACTGCAGCCGCCGTGGCGGCAACTCCGGGGGGAGGATCAAAAACCATGTTACGCCGCACCAGCGTGTTCGCGCGCGCATTTGCTGCATGGCTTTCGAGCGGGGCGCTTTTGGCGCTGGCGGGGATAGTGGTGATGCTCGGCGGACCGGGCAGTGCGGCGCTGGCGGAGAGCAAGGATTACACCACCTGCTTCAGCGACGGCAAGGTATCTGCTGACCAGCAGATTGCCGCCTGCACCCCCATCGCGGAAGACAGCGCGGAGATTCCCGATCTTCGCGTGAATGCCTATTTTCGCGCGTGGCCTAGCCTATGCGCAGAAGGACGATATTGACCATGTCGTCGCCGACATGACCGAGGTGCTCGCGCTCGATCCGACATACATGCCCGCCTTTACCAATCGCGCCATTGCCCGGGAGAGCAAGGGGGATTTCGAGCGAGCCGTCACAGACTACACTCGCGCGATCGCACTCACGCCAGGCGACGCCAGCCTCTATGCCAATCGCGCGCGAGCGCTCAACAAGAAAGGCGAGCACGACCGCGCCATCGTCGACTGCGACACGGCGATCGGCATCGATCCCGCCAACGAGATGGCCTATGGCTTGCGCGGCGTTGTGTGGGAAGACAAGGGCGACGCGGCGCGAGCCCAGGCCGACTACGACAAAGCGGAGAGCGTCCGTACCGACCCTGTTACCCCTTACCTAAACCGCGTCCGCTCATGGATTGCCAAGGGTGATCACAAGCGCGCGGAAGCCGATTGCAAGCACATCGCCGGCGTCGATGCGGACAAAGGGCGCGATTGCGCACGCCTAATCGTCGAGGCTTTTGGCGAGCCGCGCGACGGCGGCGGCGAGAAAACCGCCTCCGCCCAAAATGCGATCGGATTGGAATGGCACGAAAAGGGCGACCATACCCGCGCCATTGCCGCGTTCGACGAGGCGATCCGGCTCGACCCGGCAAACTCCACTTTCTACTTCAATCGCGCAAAGAGCTGGGGCTTAAAGAAGAACTATGCCCGCGCTCTTGCCGATCTGGATGAAGTCGTTCGCCGCAATCCAGCCGACACCCAAGCCTACCGCGTGCGCGGCATGACCATGGCCCGGGTCGGCAATTCAAAGGAGGCGCTGGCCGACCTCGACAAGGCGATCGCGCTCAGTCCCGACGATCCAAAATCGTACTTCATCCGGGCACTTGTCTGGGAGGCGAGCGATCCCGACAAAGCAATTGCCGACCTGGACAAGGCGATCGCGCTCGATCCGGCCAACGCCGACTACCGGAAGGAAAGGCTGGGCGTCCAGATTGGCAAGCGCGGGGTAAAACTGCAGCCGGCGCCCGGGGCTGCGCCCAGTCCGGCTGATGTCCCAGTCCCGGCTGAGCCGCAGGCGGCCAAGCCTGCCCCGCCCCCCAGGTATGAGCCACCACAACTATACGCCAAACAGGATAATTCCGCCGCCATCGCCTGGAACCTCAAATCCGGGTTGCAGGAGATGCAGGTTAACCCCAAGGGCGCGATAGACACATTCAGCTTTGTCATCGGCCTCGATCCCTACAATGCCGATGCCTATTACAACCGATCGATCGCGGAGGCACTGCTTGGCAATTTCGACCTCGCCGTCGGCGACTGCCGGCGAGCCGTCGAGTTGGATCCAAAGCGGGCCGGCACGTGCTGGGAACACCTGCCTGGCGAACAAGGCAAGCCGACCGCCGCGCAGCCAAGCAGGGATCCGGCGACCGCCAGGACCCTGCTCGAGCGCGCCCAGATGCGGCTGTCGAAATACGGCGTGGACGGCGCGCTTCTCGATTTCGACAAGGCCATCAGCCTCGATCCCGATAATGCCGACGCCTATTTCGGCCGCAGCCGCGCCTGGATGCTCAAGGGTGATCAGGCCGGCGCGGCAGCCGATTGCCGGCGCGCCATCGAACTCGATCCGAAGCGGGCGGGCAGTTGCGGCGAGCAGGTCGCCAGCGACGAAAGCAGCCCAGCCTCGCCGCCGGGCATGCAACAGTCGCATCCTTCCGTTGCGGGCGCCGTTGAAACCCTGGCCAAGCAAATCGGCCAAGGCAAAGCAGAGCCAATCGGCAAGCTGTCCGCCTCAAAGATGCTGGAGGCGGCCCAGGCGACCGACCCACGTGTCCTGACCGCGGTGCAGAGCGGCGACACCTTCTCGGACGCGGGCAAATATGACCAGGCTATCGGGGAATATGAGAAGGCGATCGCGCTCGACCCCGATAGCCCATTCGCCTATTTCGGCCGTGGCAATGCCTGGGCCGCCAAGCGTGCCTACGACCGGGCGATCACCGACTATGATCGGGTGATCCGGCTCGTTCCGGATCTGGTCTCGGCCCATATTCGTCGGGGGATGGCCAAGGCTATGTTGGCCGACGCTGAGGGCGCGCTTGCCGATTGCGGCCGAGCCGCCACGCTTGACCCAAAGGCGCGCGACGCATTCTTCTGCAAGGGCATGGCCTGGCACGCCAAGGGCGATGCCGGGCGCGCCATCGCGGCCTATTCGTTAGCGATCGCGATCGATCCGAAAGACGCCGCCACCTACTATGGGCGCGGAATGGCGCGAGCTGACGGGAAGGACTATGACGGCGCCATCGCCGACTTCGACCAAGCGATCAACCTCGACCCGCACAATCCGGATTATCTGGTCAGCCGCAAGGCGGCTGTCGCGGCAAGAGGAAAAGGCGATGTGGCGGCCGAAGCCGTCGGGTCTGATCCGAAGAAGCTCAAGGCTTTCATCAATCTCGGCGATGCCCTCTACAAGAAGCACAAATATGATCGCGCCATTGCCGAATACAGCAAGGCCATCACGCTCGATCCGAGAATGGCGTCCGCATATGTGGGGCGCGGCATGTCGCTGGTAGCGAAGGGCAACTATGACGCGGCCATCGATGATTACGGCAAGGTGATCGAGCTCTATCCCGCCTACTTCGACGCCTATCTCGGCCGCGCCGTCGTCTGGAGCAAGAAAAACGAACTGGATCGCGCCATCGCCGACTACAATCGTGCAGCCGAGATTGATCCCAGCTTTGCACATGTCTATTTCGGGCGCGGCAGCGCCTGGTTCGCAAAGGGCAACTATGATCAAGCGATTGCCGACTATGACCAGGCACTCAAGCTCGATCCAAAGCTGATCATCGCCGACAAAGGCCGTAAACTCGCTGTGTCGGCGAAACGCAAGTCAGCTGGTAGCGATCCTGTCGGCTCTGACAAGAGCAAGTTGAAGACCATCGTCGACCGCGGCTACGCCTGGTACAAAAAAGGCAAATATGCCCGTGCCGCTTCCGCGTTCGAACAAGCCATCGCGCTCGATCCGAACAATTCCGCCAGCTACGCAGGGCGGGCGATGGTGCGCACCGACACCCATGACTACGATGGCGCCATCGCCGACTTCAGCAAGGTCATCGAGCTCGCGCCGGAAAGCAGCGATGCCTATTTCGGGCGTGCTGCTGTGTGGGGAAAGAAAAACGAGCTTGACCGGGCGCTAGCCGACTATGACCGAGGCCTCGAGATCGATCAGAGTTGGAGCATGGCGTATTACGGACGAGCGACCAAAAGAATGGAAAAGGCCGACTACGAGGGCGCGATGGCCGACTTCGACAAGGCGATCCAACTCGATCCCAAGGTCGCACGCTTCTACATCGATCGAGGTTTTGCCTACGTGGCCAAAAAGGACATCGACAGCGCAACGCGAGACTTCAACAAGGCGATCGGCCTGGACCGAAAGAAGAGCGCCGGCGCCTATTTCGGTCTCGGCGCGATCAAGGAAAGCCAAGGCGACCACGACGGCGCCATCGCCGAGTACAGCCGCTCCATCGAGATCGAGCCGACATATGCCGACGCATATGATCTGAGGGCACATTCCTGGCGAGCAAAGGGCGATGTGAAGCGCGCCGAAGCCGACCGCAAGAAGGCACTGAGCCTCGGGGCGAACTGAACAAGGTATCGGGAGGGCGGTGGATGCCGCGTTGGAAAGCTTCGAATTTAGCGGTGATCGCCGCGTCTTCTTTCGGCACCCTTATAGGATTTCACGATTTTCTTATAACGCGGTTGAAATCAAACTCGATAGGTAATTCCTCTCGATGCGAAAATCGTCGTTCAAATTGTACGAACCTCGCTTGACCAAGTTTCGTACATAAAGTACGATAGTTCCCTTCCGTCGAGGGGACTTGCGTGCACCGCGAACCATGCCGCTTTCGCCGACCTGTCCCGCCCGCTGTTGTCGCCATTGCCGTTCGCCGAGCGCGAGCGCCTCGCCGGCGCCTGGCGCATGGCCAGCCAGGACATCGCCGACGACATCCGCTTCATCCGGCAATATCTCAAGGTGATCGCCGAGAAGGACGAGCGGCTTTCAACCGGCACGCTGGTGCACGGCCGCGCCTATGTCGAGGCCTGCGCCGCCTGGCTGCCGGAGACGGTGGCGCGCTATCTGAGAAACCTCAGGCTGATCAGCGAATGCGAGTGCGCGATGCTTGCGGCCGGCGTGCGGTTTGCAACGTCGAGCGATGCGTGGTGAGGCGCCTTCTGCCTTTGCGGAAGAAGGCCGAGCGCCCGCAGGACAGAGGGGGCGCGAAGGAACGCTGCGAAGACAGCCTCCGCGCCGGTCCGCCCCACGTAGAGCGAGAAAAAAGCAGCCGCTGCAACCTTCGGCTCTCCGCCTCAAAAAATGCATCGTTTCACACAATTGCCGATTGGTGGACGCCAGTGAGTAGCCGGTAGTTAATTCCTCTTAAGCGCAGGAGGGAAATAGTCGCATACCAGGGAGGAACTCGTTTTGATGGATTACCAAATCGACATCGGCATACAGCCTGACGATCAGCCCTACGAAGTCACCTCATTTGCCCGGAAGCATGGCCTGACGATCCCGGTCGCGGACGCAGTGCTTTTCGCCAAGGGCCCGTCGCCGTCGCGGGCTGCCTGCGATACAGCCGCGCTGGCCTTCCTCTGCGCGGTCGCCCAATACGCCAGGAAGCAAACGCGCTAAGGCAATTCCAGGAGCAACATGGATCCGGCGGCCCTCGCCTAACCTTCTTCCCTACGCGTAAGACAAAGCGTTGGCGGGACAGAGGGGGCGCGAAGGATCGCGGCGATGATGGTTGCACTCTGTGAGAGTGCTACCAGCTGAACCGCAGCTCGCCACAGCCGAAGGGTCAATCTATTCAGTCTAGCCGGCAAACTTCCGAGCGCGCCCGTGTATATTAATAGGCTCTAATTAAAGTTTTGGACGCGCTCGGCAGGCACGGCGCCGCAAACATATGGCGTGCGTTCGCGCGCGCTAAGGGCCTCTCGTCACGGATGAGAGCGGACCAGCGGCGCCCGGCCGCTTGAAATCAGGCCTTGGCTTTCGGTTTGGCTGCCTTGGCGGGCTTGTCTACCTTGGCGGGCTTTTCAGCCTTCGCCGCCTTTGGCTTGGCGGCCTTGGCGGCGGCGGCCTTCTTCGGCGCCGCCTTGTCCTTCGGCTTCTTCTCGGCGTCGATCTCGGCGGCCGCCCGGTCCCAGTGCTCCATATGCGCACCTTCCGGCCGGCCGGCCTGCTCCCAGATCTCATGCGCCCGCCGGCGAATGCGTTCCTGCCTGTCGTCCGTCACTGTCGCCTCCTTTAGCTGGGGCCGTTCCCCGACGGAAACATTAGCCGAATTTTCCGGTGGCGTCTTGCACTCGACGCATGGGTGGCTGAACTTCGGCAGCGATTTCCTTCAGTGCGCGTCGGAGATGACGGCGACGCCCAGATAGGCTGCCTTTTTTGTGATCAATCCGGCCAGATCGGCATCAGAACGCTCGGTCCCGGTACGCTCGCGCAGAATGGCGATCGCATCCTTCATCGACAGCAGGCCGGTGCAATGTTCAGCGAGAAGCTTGTCAACATTCCTGGCAATATCAGGGGATTCGACATGGGGATGATGCATGGCTGCGACTCCTTTCTAGGAGCCGGCATCCCCCCGCCGGAATGGCGGGAGGATCGGGGCTCGTAAGCACGTAAGGTTACTCGATGACCTGCACTACTCTACGCGTGCCCGGGTCGACCAGAACCGTATGGTCGTTGACGATCGTGTATCTGTACTGAACGTCCGGCACCGTCTGTAATTCGACCGTATCAGGCACCGTCGAGCCGACGCCGAGCTCCAGCCCCAGAACGTTGACTGAGGCGATCGGGTGCTTGTGGACATATTCCTTGACGACGGTCTGCTGCTCAGGGGTGACGATCACCTCGTCCGCAGCCGCAAAGCCGATGCCGGCCATCAGAGCCAGGCCGGCGACAGCAGGAATGAGGGTGGTTTTCATCGTAATTCTCCTGTTGCGTTGGCGAGCTCCGCGATGGCTCCGCCAGAGCGGAAACATCGGCAGATCGAACATAGGAGCTCGCGGAGCAAACGCCTGCCGAAGGCTCTTGTTCCGTCAGCGGCGGCTAATTGGTTTCTCCCGCGGCGGCCGATTGGAACCGTCGCGGCGGCTTTCGCATTGTTCGCGTTGAGCAATTTGACAAGCCGAAGGCCCCCGTCATGAAGGAAGCCCTCGTCATAAGTGACATGCCGCTTCGTCGCCCAGTGGCGATCGCTGTCGGCGCCGGTTTCAAGCGCGAGATCGCTTCGCTAGCGGCGATGCAGAATTTCCTCAAGGAATGGCCGGAGACGATGCGCGGCGACTGCTATTGCGCGGCGGTGCAGGCTTGCGAGGCAGCACGGACCGGAGAGATGAAACTCGAGCAGGCACGGCGGGCCTTCCTCTCATTTGCGGAGAAGGCCGGCATCAAGTGGACCGGCGTCGATCCGGTGACGGCGCTGCGCGAAGCCAAGATCAGGCGCGTCAGGGCAAGGCGCGAGAGCGAGGCGCGCCACTAGTTTCCCGCGGGCGCCCAACGACGTTGCGCTGCCGCCCATGGCGGACGGCAGCCGATCGACGTCGGATGACGGGGAAAACGCTGTCAGTTCGGCGAAGCTTCGCTGAACGACTCGGTGAGGAAAGATGCGGCGATCAGGTCGTCCGCATCGATGCGTAGGGAGCCCTCGCCGCCCCCCATGATGGCCGCGACCTTCTGGAAGGTTTTTATCTCATGTTCGGTGATCCGGGCGTCCTGCATCCGGGCTTTCAGATCGGCGACGCGCATCCCGAGCGAGCGGGATGTTCCGATTTCTCGTTTCGACATGTTGACTAGTCCTCCTCGCCCCCAGCCCGTGCCTGTTTTCGCCGCCGCCCGAATCTGCACCCTGCCAGTGGTTTATGTTGTCTATGAGACAGAGCGGACCCAGAGCGCGAAACTCCAACGTGGGCGGAAGGTTCCGTTAGCGTATGGTAACAAAATAATACTAGGTAAATGGCCCACCGCCCGCGGAGGGCGAAGGGCCATTCCGGCTCATTGGCCGGTTACCGGCTCACTTACTGCAGCACCTTCACGATCTTGCGGGTGCCGGGGTCGACGATCACAGTCTGGTTATCGATGACCACATAGCGGTATTTGACGTTCGGCACTTCGTGCAGCTCGACCGTGTCGGGAAGAGCGCTGCCGATACTGAGCTCGACGCCGGGGACCTTCACTGAGGCCAGCGGCTGCTTGTGCACATATTCCTTGATGACGGTTTCCTGCTCGGGCTCGATGACAACATCCTGAGCGGCTACGGCGCCGGCGCCGGCCAGAAGCAGAAGTGCCGCGGCGGCTGTCGTGAGATGCATTTTCATGGTCGTCTCCTTTGTGGATAAAATCGCCTCTTCCGCTGCGCCTGCGATTTTCCACAGCCGGTCGGCATTGGTCCAACGCCAGCGGCCGAGCCTTGTTCCTGCAGAGCTGCCTTGTTCCTGCAAAATTGCCGCTGGCGTTTCACAAAACGTCACCCGGGGTTTGCGAGGCAATTCGGAACAATGCCTTTCACCTCGGGTTTACCCAAATGAAGGGACCGACTTTCCGAGGAGAAATCCGATGAAATATCTGCTTATCACGAGCATGATCGCGCTCGGCGTCGGTTGCGGCGCCGCGATGGCGCAGACCGAATCCGTGCAGCCGAGCGGCAACTGTGCCGCCGGCCAGGCCGACTGTCAGAAGGGTGGCAAGGCGGGCGAGCAGGCCCAGGGCAAGATGAAGCCGCAGACCGAGCAGAAGGCCCAGGGCAAGGCCGGCGCCAACACCGAAGAGCAGGCTCAGGGCAAGGCCAAGATGAAGACCGATGAGCAGGCCCAGGGTCAGGCCGGCACCAGCACCGAGCAGCAGGCTCAAGGCAAGACCAAGATGAAGACCGATGAGCAAGCCCAGGGTCAGACCGGCACGAAGACCGAGGAACAGGCTCAGGGTACGACCAAGTGTAAGACCGGCATGGCCAATTGCCCGAAGACGGGCGAACAGGCTCAGGGCAAGACCAAGATGAAGGCCACTGAGCAGAACGCCCAGGGCACTACCAAGACGCAGACCGAACAGAACGCTCAGGGCAAGACCGGTACCACTACAGAGCAGAACGCCCAGGGCACCACCAAGATGAAGACCGAGCAGAACGCTCAGGGCAAGACTGGTACAACCACTGAACAGAACGCCCAGGGCACCAACGTCCAGACCGACCAGAACAAGACGGCCTCGATCACCAATGTGACCGTCGAGCAGAAGACGCAGATCACGCAGATCATCCACGAGACCAATGTCCAGCCGGTTCGCGACGTCAGCTTCGACATCTCGGTCGGCGTCGAGATCCCGCGGCACAAGATACGCCTGCACCGCGTGCCGGCCCGCATCGTCAAGATCGTCCCGGCTTACGAGGACTTCGAGTACTTCGTGCTGGCCGACGGGCGCATCATCATCGTCGATCCGAACACTTACACGATCGTCGCGATCCTCGAGGCTTGATCCGGACAGCATCGCGACAGGAGGAGGCCCGCCGCGCCGCAAGGCATGGCGGGTTCTTTTTTGTTCCTGCGCCGGCACGCTGTCGAAGCTGCGTTGTCTCCCGAACGAGGCGGCACGCCGTCGATCCCGCGAGAGATCGGACAAGGTTGTTTAGGGAAGCGGGAACCCGGACAGCCCGACCTGCTTATCGTGATGACACAGGATTTCGCAGGCCGGGCCGTGTCCAGCAGTTGAATGCCAGGCATGAAGAATGTGCATCTGTTAAGGCCGACACGCAACTCACGGTATGCGAGAGGCTGAAACCTGTGGCCTTACGATCGCCGCATCGGCCCGGCCTCCAAGAACGGATAAACCGGCCCCGCCGCCTTCGCAGGAAAGCGGCGGGGTCGGCCTCCCGCCGATGAAGGGACGTTCTCGGCGGTCGTACGGAGGTTGCGGAATGCGAGGCAGGTTCCAAAGCGCGTCTCGCGGAAGCGGATTCAGGCGACGCGCTTTAGGTCTTTGATTTCCGCATGTCGTTTTCTCAAAACCGCTGCACACTTTTGAGCGACCTGCGTTAGCTGAGCAGGATTCCGGCGGTCGCGAAGACGATGCACAAGCCGAACAGCGGTGCGAGAAGCCACCGCGCCTCATAGACGCTGCGGTCCATCAGTTCCTCCTCATTAATGCAATGAGAGGGAACGGATCGGCCTTGGCTTGGTTCCTGAAGCAGAGGTCCCCGGACCGCAGGTCCTGACGGCATCAGCCCTAAGACCTATGGCACGAAGGCTCCCTGAAGTCTTGCGATCCTGCCGGAAAAGGTGCAAGGGTCGGGACGGGTAGAAAATGGGCGAGATCGCCGGAACCGGAAGCGGTCACGGCGCTCGGTTGGGCAAATGTATTTTCCGCAGTTTCTTGTGGGAATGACGGCAACGCTCCTGGTGGTTCTGGGTTGGACCTACGTGTCCACGGGATCGGTCTGGGCATCGCTGGGGTGGACGTTCCTGGCGGGCGTTGTGCTGCAGGCAGGCTACTTCGTGGCCGTGCTGTGGCTCGTGCATGCCGAAAGCCGGGTGACGGATGAGACGAAGGCGACCGACACCGGCGCCGCCAAGCTGCCCGGCCCGTTCGAGCGCGACGGCATCATCCACGCGCTGATTTCGCTGCTGTTCCCAAGGCTGTTGCCATAACTTAGCGGTTCGGCGCCTGCGAAAAGGCGTGGAACTCCCCGACACTCGTCTTGGACCTCCGGGAGCGGCCCGGCACTCTTAGTCTCACGGAGCAAGAGCACCGGGCCTGACCGGCGGGACCGCTTACGGGACTTCTCTAGTTGGGCGCACCGGCTGGTAACGAAATATACGCCATCGCTAATATAATCGGAATGCATCCATAAGGAGAAAAGCGGGAGTAGCTCGCCGTGTGGGTGCGCAACAACTCGGCGAGAGCGCCGCGGCGCAGAATTCTGCGCCGTGGCAATGCTTTGATGGAAGGGTGCTGCGTCAGCGCGCGGTGGCGGCCGTGGCCGAGCGCACTGTTTCGGCAGCCGAGAAGACCACGAAGGCAAAGACCAGCACGGCGGCGGCGACGATCAGCGAGCCGATCGCCACGACCGGCTCGACCTCCGGATGGCCTCCAGCCAGCATCCAGTAGAGCGCCGGCAGCATGATGACGAGGCCGACCGTATAGAGGCCGTAGTGGATCATGGCGACGCGGCGCTCGGCCTTGGCGGGATTGAGCGCGTAATAGCCGCCGAAGATCGCGCTGGTGACCCAGCCGAGAAGGTTGATGTGGGCATGCGCCGGGAAGGCGCCGTGATCGCCCGAAATCGCCATCTGCAGCCCTGCGCCTATGCCCAAGATGAGAAAGACGGCGGCAGTTTTAAAGAAAAGCTCCGAAACCCGCGGCATTTTGTTGTCCTCCCAATGCCCTGTGGAAATCCCTCACCCGCCAAGTCTACACGCTGCAAGGCATATTAGCCACGACGCACTGAGCGCGGCGGCGCGTTTTGGTGTGGATTGCGGGCGGCTGCATGGGCTTCAAACGTTGGCGGACAGAGGGGGGCGCGAAGGAACGCGGCCGTTGCCTTCGGCACTGGCATCACCGGCGCTCAGCATTCGCGGCGGTGACGGCGATCGTCGACGATGCGCGCAAGCGCCTCGGTGAGGTCGCGCTCGACAGGCAGCGCTAGCGCGTTTTCGATGTCGAAGGCCGTGAGGCCGATGTCGCGGCGCTCGCATTCGCTCATGGCGGCAAGGGCTGCAAGCTCGCTGCGCGCCCTCCAGAAGCGCGGCAGCCACAGCAGCGCCGACGTCGCAGCGGCCAGCAGCCGGAAAAGCCGTGAGGGGGAAGCATGCGACGGGCGACCGGCTGCTATGCCGATGAAAGGAACCATCGTGGTCATGGTGTCTGTCTCCATCCTCGAAACTGTCCTTGAGCGACAGCAAGGATGAGGGTAGCCGGCCCCCGGCCGGAGATCGTGAGACCGCGGCGAAACTTCGGGGAAATTGCGGCGAAATCGAGAGGCAGAGCACCGGCGCCGGGCCGGCCGGTTCAAGGTCGCTTCGGCAGGGGCAGTCGGCACGGATCACTCCGGCAGACCGGCCTCGCGCAGGCCGGAGGCGATGCGCTCCCGCGTGCCCGCCTCGAAAGGCAGCGCGTCACAGATCCTGGCGATCGTCAGCCCCGGATAGCTTTCCAGCAGCCTGCCGCAAACGCGCCGCGCTTCCTCCTTGCGGCCGGCATGGACCAGCGTCGCCGCCAGCTGGCGCAGCCCCCAGGTGGCGGCGGGCTGCCGGCTGAGCCCGCGCTGCGTCATGACCAACGCTTCTTCGTAGCGCGAGGCGACGAAATGGGCGGCGCCGACGCCGACCTCGGCAATGTAGCCCATCGGGTCTACCGGGCTCAGCCGTTCGAAATGCTCGAACTTCTCGATCGCTGCCTCGGGCCGCTCGCGATAGACATCCAGCCAGGCGCTGCGCAGCCAGGCCCAGGCGGAATTCGGATCGAGCGCGCGCGCCCGCGCCAAATGCATGTCGGCGACATCGTAGTCGCGGGCAAACGAATGCGCGGCGCCCAGCACGGCAAGCACCATCGGATCGTCGCCGGAGAGCGCCGCCCCCTTCTGCGCCAGGCGCAAGCCCTCCGCCCGGGACGCGGCCGGCGTTTCGGTCCAGTGGTAGGCGACGCGCTGCAGATGGCACCAGGCGAGCAGCGAAAGCGCCAGCGGATAATCCGGCTCGATCGCGATCGCACGGTCAAGCAACGTCCCGGCTTCCTCGTTCTGCGCCCGCTCGAGCGACCAGGCGAGCGGAAAGGCGCGCAGCACGTAGTCGTAGGCGGCTAGGCTTTCCGGCCGCTTGCGCCGCGAACGCTCGATCTCGGCCGACAGGATGGAGGGCTGGATAGCGCCAACGACACTCTCCGCAAGCCGGTCCTGCAGATCGAACACGTCGGCCATGGTTCCGTCGTAACGGTTGGCCCAGATCGTCTTGCCGGAGGCCTGGTCGATGAGCTGGCCGGTGAGGCGGATATGATCGCCGGCCTTGCGAACGCTGCCGGTCAGCACGTAGCGGACGCCAAGCTCGGCTCCGGCCCGTTTCAAACCGTCGGCCTGCCCCTTGTAGGCGAAACTCGAATTGCGCGCGATGACGAACAGCCAGCGCATACGCGACAGCGCCGTGATGATCTCGTCCACCATGCCGTCGGCGAAATAGTCCTGCGCGGGGTCGCCGCTGAGATTCTCGAAGGGCAGCACGGCGATCGACGGTGCGTCGCCGGCGCCCTGCCCTGCCCCTGTGGCCGACACGTCGCGATCCCCGGTGCGATGGACACGATCCTCGTCGATCACATAGCCCCGCCGCAGCACGGTGCGGATCAGGCCGTCCGCGTCCGGGCCGAGCGCCTTGCGGATATCCTTCATGCATTGGGTCAGGGAATCGTCGGAGACGGCGATGTTGGGCCAGACGGCATTGACCAGCTCGTCCTTGCCGATAACGCGGCCGGCGTTCTCCAAGAGATAGGTAAGCAGCGACAGCGATTTGGCGCGCAAGTCGACGTCGTGCCCGCCCCTCTGCAATCTGCCCTTGCGCAGATCGAGCCTGTGGCCTGAGAATTCGAACGTCGTCATGTCGCCCCCTTGGAGACGTCAAGCCCTTTGGCCCGCCCGACGGCTAGCTCTCGATCAACACCGCTCGCTTCAAGACATCACGACTGTCCTTCGACATCAAGGCTTCAGCCCGCTGAAGATGGCGTGGCCGGCGAACAGCCAGGCGCAATCGACCCCGGTGAAACCGGCTTCGGACAACCACCCAAGCTGATCGGCCAGCGGGGACGGCTTGTCGATCGGCTCGCCGTCGGGATTGCGGAAATAGTTCCAGCCCAGCCGGTTGAACTCGGCGAAGGCCGCCAGGTCACCATCGATGGCCAGCGCCCGCGAACGCACCGCCTCGTCCCATTGCCGCGCGGCGATGGCCAGGCCGGCCGCTCTCGGCGGATGCACGATGTCGGCCACCACGAAGACGCCGCCGGGGCGGAGCGCTTCCTCGACGTCCGCAAACAGTGTCTGCTTCTGCCGGCCGTCGAGATGGTGGATGGCGAGCGAGGAGACGATCGCGTGCGGCGGCTCGGAAAAGCTTCGCCAGTCGCGATCCGCCAGTTCGAAGATGCCGGTGGTCAGCCGACCGGCGTGATCGCGGCACGTCCTTTGCGTCTGCATGAGCATCGGCTCCGAACCGTCGAGCGCTAGCACCCGGCAATCGCCAAACCGCTCCAGCAAGGCGCGGCTGAGCAAGCCCTCGCCGGGGCAGAGTTCGACCAGCAGGGCGCCCGGCGCGGCAGGGATCAGGTCGGCGATGATGTCGATCTGGCGTTCGCGCTCGGGAACGAAGTAGCGCCCGTAGTCGAGAAAGCTGCGGGAGTTGTTCTCATCCCAGTGCTTTGTGCCGTGCATGTCCGTCATGACGTGATCCTTCCGTTTCGCCTGACCATGCCCGCGGCTCCGCCGGCCGTCGTGATGGCCGGCTGAAATTCGGCTGAAATCGGCGGGAGGTGACGTCATTGGTCCGTGCATGCGGCCAAGCCCGGACGACGGCACGACAACAAATATTGCTCGACTCCCCTTTCCAAATGACGATTATATCGTAATACGACATTTATATAAAAATCTCAGGTGGCAACCAGGAACGGGGGCCGACATCCAACGCTGCGGCTCCCGCTTTGGCTCGCCTTGAAAGAGGCGAGCTTTTTTTCATCATGAGCAGTTCAGCCCGCCATCTCGTCGCTGCCCGGTCCCCGCCGTTCGAAGGGGTTGCTATCGGGCCAAACAAAATGCCGCCGGGCGAGGCCGGCGGCATTCTAGTTCACCCTCTGGCAGGCTCGCGCCTTACGGCGTCGTCGTCGATGCGGCTGCCTGGTCGATCTTGTCGGCCAGCACGCCCTTGGCCCAGTCGGTCACCTCCTGATCGACCGGCTTGTTGGCCATGTCCTGGAGCGCCGCGTCGAGCGAGGCGTCGTCGGGAGCGGGCGTATTGGTCGCCTCGGTCTGGGCATCCGCGACCGCTTGGGTGTCATCGGCGATTGCCGTGTTCTGCGCGTCGATCTGCGCCTGCACGTCGGCGATCTGAGCGTCGAGAGCCGTCTGCTGTTCGGGCGTGAAGCCGGTAGTGTCAGTCGCATTGAGGTCGGCGAGCTGCGTGGTGAGGTCGGCGAGCGTGGCCTGGTCGGCGGCCAGCTTGGCGTTTGCCGCGTCGAGCTTGGCCTGCGCGTTCTGAGCTGCGGCCGTCTGCGTCACATAGGCCTGGATGCCGGCGAACTTCTTGCTCTTGGAATTCATGTAGGCGTTGATGTTGCGCTGAAGCGAGTTCAGCCGGCCGAGCTTGGCATGGATGTTCTTTTCCTTCGGCGTCGCAGCCGTGGCCGTGTCATCCGTGGTGTCGTCGGTCGTGTCGTCCGCCTTGGCCAACTGACCCTTAGCCGACGCCGACTTGCCGTGCGAGGCGCTGCTGTTGCCCTTGCCGCCGCCATTGCCGTTACCGCCGCCGCCGCCGTTGCCGTTGCCGCCGCCATGGCTGCCGCCATTGCCGTGGCCGCCGCCGTTGCCGCCGGCCCCGGCAAGCGCCGGAGCAGCCGCGAGCGCCAGGAGGGCAAGTGATGCTAAAAGAGTTTTTCGGATCGTCATCGTGTTTCTCCGCAGGTGAATCGCCACCACTGCCCAACCGCTAGGCCGCGTCATATGAGAATTCCCTAACGGCTTGGAGTAACTTTTAGACAAATACCGTCGCGGCAAGAGAGCAAACCTGGGAAGCGCCCCTGGAACCGGCCACGCTCCAATATTAACTTATTGGAATCATTTCATAAATAAATGGCCCATGCTCGTATCCGCCCTCTGGAACAATGAAGGCCCATGCCGCATCGGACTATGGACCCAAGGTCATGCGGCCGGGGTCGGCGCAAGGGTTCCAAATCCTTGTTTATGTAGAGGTTTTCGCAAAAAACGCCGCGCCAGTCGTGGGCGCCGCGCATGGGAGCCGTCAGCCTTTGGCCGCTCAAGCGCGTCGGCGGTTTGTCTTACGCATCCCGGATGAATATCGACATATACTTTTATATAGTTTTCCTGGAAATGCGATCTTGCTTGGCGCATTCCGGACGGAAAACCGCTGCGCACTTTCCTGGAAGTGCCGATCAGCTCGACAGGCGGCGGATTCAGTTCCGGCTATGACGGGCAAGCACCTTTCACGCTGTCGAGCAGCGGCACGTTCACCGTGGTCGATTGGCTGATCGGGAAGTCGCTGAAAAACGGGAAATCGATGACGAAGGCATAGCTGGCGTTCACATGCGCTATGCAGAAGCCGCCGCTAGGCTTGTCGGTGGCAATCGTGACGCTCACATTCTGCAGGCCAAGCGCCTGCAGCTTCTGCGTGGCGATCGTCTGGATCTGCGATTGGGTCAGCGTGTTGTTGAGCTGCAGCGAGCGCGCGGAGGCCTCCAGCGCATAGCGCACGCTGGACATGTTGTTCATCGACCAGCCGAAGGCAAAGATGCCGAACAAAAGCATGATCAGGAAGGGCACGATCAGCGCGAATTCAATCGCGGCCCCGCCCGAGGCATTGCCGGCGAACGCCTTTGCTCTTTTGTTAACGAACACGGACGACCTGCTCATGGGCGAGCGCGCTGTTGTGTGGGAAGACGCCGAAGGTGAAAGGCGGCACCCAGGTGCCCGACGCCTGGATCTGGACATAAATCGAGGGAAGCTTGGATCCCGCGCAGACGGTCGATGACGTGACCACGGTCGTTCCGCATTTGTAGGCGCGGGTAATCACGACCGCCGCATCGTCCGGTTTCTTTTCCCAACTGGTAAGCGCGGCGGCCTGGATGGCGTTATCGTCGGAGGCGCCGGCCAACAGCAGGTTCGCCGCCGTCTTCACGCCGGACCGCATCGCCAGCGAACTGGTGACGTAGGACCAGCCGTCGGCGATGCCGAAGAGCGCGGTGCACAACACCGGCAGCACGAGAGCGAATTCCACCGCGGCAGCGCCGGAGCGGTTCTTGCGGAAGCGGATCGCTGCCGGCCCCATGCCGCTACTCGACGACCGCGACCGACGCCGCCGCCGGGATATCCCTCATCCCGAGGCTCGTGCAGTCCTGCTTGATGGTGGTGCTCCCCGACCATTGGATGGTGTCGGCAACCACCTGCGTGCAGCCGCCCGTCCCGGAGAAGTTGCCTAGATAGTTGACCTGCTGCCTGGGGAAATAGATGGCGCCAGTCAGCAACGAGTCCGCGGTGCCGTTGAAGGTGCTCTGCGCCGCGTTCCCGGTCCTGTCGCCATAGAACAGCACGCCGGAATAGGTGCCCGAGGTCGGCGCGCTGAGCGTGACCGTGGCGTTGCCGTTCATGCTGACGGTGTTGCTGCCGGACATGAAGATGGTTACGCCGGTGCAGGGTGCAGCGCAGGTCACCACCGCGCCGGCGTTGATCTTGAAACTGCCTTGCACGACATAAGTGCCCGAAGAAAGGGCGACATTGCCCTTGAGGTCCATCCCGCTGCAATAGGTCCCAGCCTGGAGTGTTTGCGACGTCTTGCTGCCGTTGACATTCTTGCACGGGTTGGTGGCCGCCGGCGTCGCCAGATCGGAGAACGGGTCAGAAGCGGGCAATGCCTGGGTGATAGGGGTCTTGCAGACCGTGGTCACGGGATTGTTCAGCACAATGCCGCCGACCGAGATCAGGCAGTCGACCGAGAGCCCGGCCGACCCTTGCGTCTTGATGGCATCGCTGGCAGTCGAATTCGCCATGATCGAGCAGCCGACCAGGTTGACGTTGGTGTTGCCGGAAAACAGCACCGACTGCGGGGCCGCCGGATCGAGCGCCCGCATGCAGGCCTTGGAGGCATCGGTGATCAGCGCCACCGCCCTCGCCTTTTCCGATACTTTGCTCTGGGTAAAGATGGCGGTGAACATCCGGTCGAGATTCTGGTTGAGGATAACCTCGACCGCCTTCTTGGCCGTGTTCGGCCCCGAGGTGGGCGGCGTGTGGACGACAATGGTGCCGTTGCCGAGCCCGTTGTCGGTCGCCGACTGTGTGGCGGCCGCCGTGATCGCCGCCGTATCGGATCCCGCGACCTTTTCCAGCGCGCCCGCGTAGGCGGCGGCGTCCGCCGTCGCCTGCAGCTTCAGGCTCGAATAGTACCAATAGGACGTCTCGACCCCGAGCCCCGCCCCGCCGACCACGACCGGCAAAGCAAGCGCGAAGATGGTTGCAACATTGCCGCCCTCGCCCCTTCGCAGGCGAGAGGAGACGAAATATTTGAAGATCAGACCGAGTGAGGTCATGGCCAAGCGCGCCCAAGCTATCCCAGCCATCACGTCAGCACTCGCCGATAAACGAATGCCTAATTTTTTTCCTCGACTTGCGGCTTTTGGACCCCTGAGGGCGTATTTTCCCCCTTACGTCGTAGGACATCGGACTTAGGTCCCAGCTGACATCAGACTAAGGTGTAACTATTAGAAAAAGCTGCTATTTTAGCATTTTCTGCATTTTATCTTTTTCGGAAATCCCTCGTAGAGACAGGATGGCGTATCGCTCTTCCATATCCGGCGAGGGCGGCTCCGATGATTGGACGGTTCTGGGCTTCGAAACGCGGCAATTTTGCGCTGGCGACTGCGATCGCCATGGTGCCGCTGATGCTCGTTGTGGCCGGCGCCGTCGACCTAGTGGGCACCAGCAACGACGCCGCGCAATTGCAGAACTCGCTGGACGCGGCCGGGCTTGCGGTGGGCACGAAGTACCAGCCGGAGATGTCGGCCGGCGACGTGCGGCAGATCGGCAAGACTTTCTTCGCGGCCAATATGAGCGCGGCCGACGCCGATGAATATTCGGGCAGCGTTGACGCCTTCCAGGCGACCGCCAGCGGCGATCCGAGCGCCTACTATATTTCTCTGTCGTCGAGCATCAGCCGACCGGCCTTCGTCAGCGGCGCGCCCGCTTGGGAAGCGATCCGCTCCGCCTCCATCGAGGTCAAGCCCGGGGCGCAGGCATGTGTGCTGGCGCTAGATCCGCATGTGAGTTCCGCTGTCAGTCTGCAAGGCTCGACCAATGTCGCGATGAACGGCTGCGTGATCGCCGCCAACTCGGACGCAGCCGACGCCGTCAGCCGGGGCGGCTCGGCGATCGTCAGCGCCGGATGCGTCTCGACGGTCGGTGCCACGTCGGGTATGACGCCGCCCAACGCCACCCTTTCCTGCGGCGCGCCGCTGGAAAACCAGTACGCGTCCTTCGATCCGCTGGCCAACGTCACGCCTCCTCCTTACGGGCTCTGCCAGCCGATGCCCAACGGCAAGACGATCACGCTCTCGCCGGGTACCTATTGCGACAAGACGTGGTCGGGAAAGATCACGCTCAATCCGGGCATCTATATCCTGCGCAACGTCACCATAAAGCCTGGCGGCAACGGCAGCCTGACCGGTCACGGTGTGACCATCTTCATGATGGAAGGCTCGCAGCTCATCATCAACGCCAACGAGACAGTGGACCTCTCGCCTATGACCAGCGGTCCTTATGCCGGCATCTCCATCTTTCAGGCCCACGGCAACACACAAGCGCTGACGCTGAAC
The DNA here is from genome assembly GCF_033977165.1 of Mesorhizobium captivum. Lineage (NCBI taxonomy): Bacteria > Pseudomonadati > Pseudomonadota > Alphaproteobacteria > Hyphomicrobiales > Phyllobacteriaceae > Mesorhizobium > Mesorhizobium captivum. The sequence goes on along the minus strand of NZ_JAVIJB010000005.1, from coordinate 174,998 downwards.
GGCGGATCCGGCTCGGTGGTGAGCGGCTTTATCTATGCCCCCGACGCGCCCATCACCTATGCCGGCAACTCGGACATGAATGCGCAGGGCAGTTGCCTGCGGCTGGTCGGCAAAACCGTCGCTATGACGGGAACCTCGTCCGTGAAGTCGGACTGCACGGCCGAGCTCGGCAACCGCGAGATGTATGCCGGCAGGATGATCACCCTGGTGAAGTAGCGCCAATCTCCCCCTCGATGGGGGAGATCACAACTCGCCCACGATATCAGCGCCCGCCTGCTCGTCGAACAACACCGCGCAGCCGCGCTCCAACGCCACTTGGCTCAAGGCATTCGCCGCCGCCTCGTCCGACGAGACGAAGTCGCCGGTCAGGACGCGCAGTTCCTCGACGGCTTTCGACATTGAGATGAAGCGCCCGGCCGCGCGATCACTCGCGCAGGCATCGACGACGCAAAGAAGATCGATGAGTTCGAAGCTATCCATGGCGGCCTCCGCCCACAGCATCCCTTCGCGGGAGTCAACGGCGCGGTGTGCGGACAGGTTCCGCTTACGAATTAGACGACGGCCTCGACAGCGGCCTCTGGGGTGCGAGCTTGAGATCGAAGCGCGGCGGCAGGCAAGGCTCGAAGCAGACCTTGCGCACGGATCCGGTCGCGGCCGGATCGACCGGAAGCAGAATGACCATCTGCGCCTGCCGTGCCGGCCAGAGCGGCCTGCCGAAGACGAGGAAGATGCCGGCGATCACGGCTGCCAGCAAAAGGGCGGCGAATAGGTTCGCGATAAACTCGCCGGGTTGCATGGGCGTCTCCATGGAGCAGTTCGCCGATTGCTCTCTTGCCGGTCGCAATTCCGAACGGAAAACCGCTGCGCACTTTTCCTGGAATTGCTCTCTTTGTTCATCGCAATTCCGGACGGAAAACCGCTGCGCACTTTTCCTGGAATTGCTGGAAGCTGCCCGCCACATCGCAGGAAATGGCGGGCACTCCAGTCTGAGCCGCCGATGAAGGGACTTTGTTCGACGACCTGTCAGGCAATGAATTGCCGGCGTACTTGTTTCCAAAAATCCGGCCACTCGGGCCTCTGCAGTGCAAGGTGAGACTTCAGTCGCACAGGCGCTACGGACCGTAGCCCGGCGCCCGGACATTCGCTTCCCGGCCCTGCCCGCTAGCGGCGGCCAACCGCTTCGGCCAGGCGCAACCAGTTGACGAGGAGCGCGTTGATCGAATGGCTACTCCAGCTCTGGCCCGCGCATTCCCCTCCGGTAGACGCGGGCCTTTTTTAGTCGTCCATTTCCATCGGCTCATGGCCGGGCCTTTGATGCCAGACGACCTGGCGGAAATCCGTCAGTTCGACAACCTGGTCGCAGACCGGACAGATGTAGCTGTCACAACACTGGCGGAGCGCCGGCGGGCCACGACGGGTGCCGAGGACCCGCGGATGGGTTTGCGTTTTCGGAGCCTGATGAAGCATCGGTTTCCTCCCTGTTTTCTTAGTTTGATTGCCTCCGTCCGATGGTCCTCCCCGCCCGGTCACGTCCCGGCCTGGCCAGCGTGCGGCGCACACTTGGCAAAGCTCGAGACCGATCTGGTTGGGAATTGCGACGGCGGCGACGGGATCGTCCAGACCGGTTGCCGAGGATTCATCGAATTCTCCCTTTTGGGGCGAGAACAGATGGCCCCCTCAACCATCGTCGTGCCGACGCTCCGAGCAGCAAATCACCGGCAGGACGTGCGTGCAATAGCCGCTGCGCGGCAAAATCGATTTCCCGCCGCGCCTTGCAATTACATTAGCAATCACTCATTGAAAGGCGTATGAATCCGGCAGCGGTCGCCGGCGATCGCGGCGTCAGGCTCCGCTTGGACTCATGGAATATGGGAGGATGCCATGGCCGAAGCTGCAATGAATGTCACCAAGCTCGAATCCAAGTCGCACAACAACCCCGATGAAGTCCGCTCGCCCGCCAAGACACGTGTCGAAATCGTGCGGCTGCCGGGCTACACGCTCGGGCGGCTCAACATGGAGCCGGGCTGGAAATGGTCCGAATGCGTGAAGCCGGTGGTCAAGACCGACAGCTGCCAGGTCTCGCATGTCGGCTATGTCGTGTCCGGGACGATCACTGTGCGCATGAACGACGGGACCGAGAAAACCTTCACCGAGGGCACGTCTTATACGATCCCGCCCGGCCATGACGCCTGGGTGGTAGGCAATCAGCCGTTCCAATGCATCGAGGTGCTCAGCGCAGAGCAATACGCCAAGCCGGCGTAGGGTTGCGGCTGGCGCCGAAGCGTTGCAACAGCCAAATCCCCAAAGGGGAGATCGGCAGCTTCCGTCGTCGCGCGCAACCTTTCCAATCGCCTCGGTTGCAACCGGCTGTAAACGTTCTCTTGTGCAGTGCGGCAGCTTGACAAGAAACTGCTTTTGTTCTCTTTATGTTCCGACGAACACCGCTTACAACAGCCGCTGCTAATGCTGCAATGCCAAAAAGCGGACGGGATGGAGACGGGAGCGCGCGATGCCCGCCACGAACGCCGCCACCATCCTTCATGCCGATCTCGACGCTTTCTATGCGTCCGTCGAGCAGTTGCTCGATCCTTCGCTGCGCGGCAAGCCGATCGCGGTCGGAGGCGGCGTCGTGCTTGCCGCCTCCTATGAGGCCAAGGTTTTCGGCGTGCGCGGCGGCATGCCCGGCCGCAAGGCGCGCGAACTCTGCCCGCAGCTGATCTTTGTCGGCGGACGTTTCAGCGAATACCAGCGCCTCGGCGACGCCGCGATCAAGGTGCTCGACGATTTCACGCCGCTGGTCGAGCGCATCTCGATCGACGAGGCCTTCGCCGACGTCGCCGGCTGCACGCATCTGTTCGGGCCGCCGGAGGAGATCGCCAAGACCATCCGCCGCCGCGTGAAGAGCGAGCTCGGGCTGCCGATCTCGATCGGCGTGGCGCGGACGAAGCATCTCGCCAAGATCGCCTCGCAGGTGGCCAAGCCCGACGGGCTGGTGGTGGTCGAACCCGGCACCGAGCTCGCCTTCCTGCACGATTTGCCGGTGTCGCTGATGTGGGGCGTCGGCCCGGCGACCAAGGCCAGGCTCGCCGAAATCGGCATCGAGACCATCGGGCAACTTGCGCGTACGCATAGCGGCGCGCTGGAACGGCTGATCGGCCACGCCGCCGGCCAGAAGCTCGCGGCGCTTGCCTGGAACCGCGACCCGCGAAAACTCCAGACGCATCGCCGCGCGATTTCCGCCGGCGCGCAATCGGCGCTCGGCCGCAAGCCCGCGCTGCCACGCGTCTTCGTGCCGACGCTCTTGCATCTGGCCGACCGTGTCGCCAGCCGCCTGCGCGCCAAGAACCGGCCCGGCCGCACGGTGACGGTGCGGGTGCGCTTTGCCGACATGCGCGCGGTCACCCGCTCGATGACGCTGGAGCAGCCGATTTCGGCCACCACGATGCTCGCCGAAATCGCCGAGGAGCTGGTGCGCGGCGTGCTCGCCGCCAACGCCCGAGAGAAGGAGATATCGCTGCTGGCGATCTCGGTCTCGCATCTGGAAGAGCATGCCGAACTGCAGCTCGAACTGCCGCTCGGCTTGGCGGATGAGAAGTTGAAGCCCGGCAGCCGCAAAGGTCTCGCCCGCTTCGGCGCCGACCGCGCCGTCGACAAGATCCGCCAACGCTTCGGCAAGGAGGCGGTGGGCTACGGCACGGTGGCGCTGGAAGCCGCGCGTTCGGTGCCCGATGAATTCAGGGAGCTCGCCGAGAAGGAGTTGTGAGGGGCAGCTTCACCGCTGGCGTCTGCTCTTGCGACGTTGGAGATTGGCGAAAGCCGACGCGACGTCCAATCTCCCCCCAAGTGGGGGAGATGTCCGGCAGGACAGAGGGGGGCGCTGTCCCGCCAGCGTCTCAGATCGGACCAGCCAATCCCGCCGTAATAACAATGTGCTGACAGACATTGTCGATGTCGCGGATGACCTCGTCGTTCCAGACGCGCAGGACGGTCCAGCCGTCCTGTTGCAGTCGATTGGTTCTGGTTTCGTCGGCATCTGCACGGCTCGCTTCGCCATGCTGTGACCCGTCTACCTCCACGATCAGCTTCTTCTCCGGGCAGGCGAAGTCGACAATGTAGCCTGCGATTGGATACTGTCTGCGAAACCCCAGGCCCATCAGCCGATGCGCACGGAGTTCGTTCCACAACTTCAACTCCGCATCAGTCATGACCTTGCGCATCGATTTCGCGTTGGCGCGGTGTCTCGGTGGTGGAGGCGTATGCGGCATGGTCGGAGTTAGGATGCTGAGGTTGGGTCGCCAACGCTTCTACTCTACGGCGCCCCCCTCTGTCCTGCCGGACATCTCCCCCACAAGGGGGGAGATTGGACGTCGCCTTCGGCTTTCGCCAATCGCCAGCGTTGCAGGATTCGCGTCTTCAATCTGTGTCCATCACCGCCCAATCCAGCCGCATCGTCGCGCTCATCGTTTCCCCATCTTCGAGCGGCGTCAGCCCTTCGCCGTGATGCGCATCGACCGGGTGCGATACCGGCTCGAAGCAGAAGAAGCCGGCATCGGGTGACGGCGAATAGAGGATGTAGACGCCAAGCTCCGGCGAGGCGCTCAGCGTGATCGCGATCCCGTCCTCGATCTGCGTGATTGAGGCGCGGCCGTTCCAGCCGTCGAAGGCGTTGTTCACCCACTCCAGCGGCAGCGGGATGGGGCGCTCGAAATCCCAACCCGGACGCTCGCTCACCGGTACGACGCCGACGGGCAAATGGCGCTCGTCTTCCAGCCAGACGCGCTTGGCCCCCGCCTTCAGCAGAGTGGTATCGCCGCGCGGGAACCACGGGTGGAAACCGAGGCCGTAAGGCAGCCGCATGCCGGCGCGGTTCTCGACCGTGAGGTGCGCCTCCAGCGCGCCGTCGCGCAGCGCATAGGTGACCGACGCAGCATAGCGGTAAGGGCCGATCGCGCCGTCTTCGAGCACCAGCTCCGCCTCGGTGTCGGTATGGCGGGCAAGCCGCCACGGCTTCTGGAAACCGTCGCCATGGATCGGAAAGGCCTCGCCCGGCACATTCGGCGCGACGGCATGGAACTGGCCATCAAAGGTGAAGCCGCCGCCGGAGATACGGTTCGACCACGGCACCAGGAGCTGGCAGCCGGACGCGCCGGTGCCGTCCCCCGGCTTCAGCAGCGCGACCGGAGCGCTGCCGATCACCAACGCGTCATAGCGGGCGATCGCCGCGCCTTGCTCCGGCGACAAAACCAGCTTCGATTGCCCATCGTTCAGCTCAACCACGCCAGCCATGCCCTCACCAGCCGCCGTCGATGGCGATGTTCTGGCCGCTGATCATGTCGGAGGCGGGCGAGACCAGGAACAGCACGAGATCGGCAACGTTTTCCGGCTCGATGCGCTTCTTCAGGCTTTGGTTCTCAATGATCCAGTCGTTGTACTCTCTCAACCGGTCGCCGAAGACGCGCTCCTCGGCCTCCGAGACCACCGCGCCGGGCGACACGGCGTTGACGCGGATGCCGTGCGGCCCGAGCTCGCGCGCCAGCGATTTGGTGAGGCCAAGCATGGCGCCCTTCGACGCGACATAGGGCACGTAGCCGTCCCAGCGGCCGTTGAGCGTGATCGAGCAGAAGTTGACGATCTTGCCGTAGCCCCTCGTCTTCATGCCTGGGGCGCAGGCCCGCGCCAACGCGAAGGCGGCCGAGGAGTTGACGCGGATCTGGTCCTCGTATTCAGCCAGCGAGAATTCCTCGAAAGGCCGGTTGATGATCAGCGCCGCGTTGTTGATCAATATGTCGATGCCGCCTTCCTTCGCCGCAAGCACCGCGACCGCCGCTTCCGCCTCGGCCAAAAGGTTGAGATCGCAGCCGACGAAGGCGATATCGCCCTTGGCCTGCCGGGCAAGTGCCGCCACCGCCTCCGCGGCGTCCCCGATGTCCGGGCGATCGAGCACCAGCACGCGCGCGCCAGCCCGCGCCAGCGTCACCGCCTGGGCCCGGCCGAGCGAGCCGAGGCCGCCCGTCAGCAGCACTTTACGACCAGCGAGCGCTTTCATTGCCGCCTACTCCTCACGGGCCCCCCCTCACAGGACGCCGTGGACTTCATCAATCGAGGTCTCCTCGATGCGCTTGTCCAGCACAATTTCGCCGCGCGCCATCGCAACGATACGGTCGCAGCAGTCGAAGACGTGGTGCATGTTGTGGCTGATGAAGACGGTGGTGATGCCCTGCTCCTTCAGGCCGCGCACGAAGCCGATCACCTTGTTGGTCTCCTTGACCGAGAGATGGTTGGTCGGCTCGTCGAGGATCATCACCTTCGACTTGAAATGCATGGCGCGCGCGATCGCGACACCCTGCCGCTGGCCGCCGGAGAGCTCGCCGACGAGCGCATCGGGGGAGCGCAGATGCAGGTCGACATTGGCGATCGCCCGGATGCTCTCCTCGGCCATCTTCTTCTGGTCGAGGATGCCGACGCCGAGGACCGAGAACCGGGTCGGCTCGCGGCCGATGAACAGGTTCCTGGCGATCGACATGGTGGGGACCATCGAGTTGTACTGGTAGATGGTCTCGATGCCGAGAGCCATCGCGTCGCGCGGCGTGGCGATGCTGACCGGCCTGCCCTCGACCTGGATTTCGCCCCGGTCGGCGCGGTGGACACCGGACAGGATGTTGATGAGGGTCGACTTGCCGGCGCCGTTGTCGCCCACCAGGCCGAGCGCCTCGCCACGCCGGAAGTCGAGCGTGATCCCTTTAAGCGCATGGACGCCCGAATACCATTTGTGGAGATTGCGCACCGAGATGATCGCGTCGCTCACCGCTTCAGCCCTCCATCTTGATCGCCTTGGCGCGCTTGCGCATCCAGGCATTGGCGACGACGGCGAAGATGGTCAGGAAGCCGATGGCGAACTTGAACCAGTTGGCGTCGACATGGCTGAGCACAAGGCCGTTGTCGATGACGCGGATGAGCGTGGTGCCGATGATACCGCCCATGACGGTGCCGATGCCGCCGGTGAGCGAGGCGCCGCCGATGACGGCGGAGGCAACCGCCTGCAGTTCCATCCCCTCGCCGATCGAGGGCAGCGGCGAGCCCAGCCGCAGCACCTGCAGCATGCCGGCGAAACCGGACAGCACCGAACAGAGCATGAAGCAGACGATCTTGACCCTGGCGGTCGGGATGCCCATCGAGGCGGCCGCCGGCAGGAAGCCGCCCGTGGCCTTGATCCAGTTGCCGAAATTGGTGCGCGACAGCATCAGCGAGGTCAGCACCGCGACCGCCGCGAACCACACGAATGACATGCGAAACATGTTGCCCGGCCCGACGAAGGAAGTGAACAGCCAAGTCGGCAGGTCGGCGGGCAGCAGCGGCGGGAAGCCGCCGGAGACGACCACGGTGAGCGAGCGCGCCATGAACAGCATGCCGAGCGTGGTGATGAAGCTAGGGATCGCGAAGCGAATGGTGACGTAGCCGTTGATGAAGCCGATGGCCGCCGAGACCAACAGCCCGGCGAGCAGCGCCAGCGGGAACGGCCAGCCATGCACCATCAGCACCGCCATGGTCATCGGCATCAGGGCGAACACCGAGCCGACCGAGAGGTCGAACTCGCCGCTGATCATCAGGATGGTGACGCCGATGGCGACGAGGCCGGCCTCCGGCAGGATGCCGAGGATGCCGCGCAGATTGTCCTGGTTCAGGAACACGCCGTGCGAGCGGACCTGGAACAGGACGACGAGCAGCACCAAAAGGATCAATCCGGCCAGTTCCGGCTTCTCGAGATAGGTCTTGAACAGGCGCTTCAACGAAAGGCTCCGGCGGTTCGAGATTCAGGCGCATCGGCGGCGCTGAACGCCGCCGATGCGAACTTCGAAGTTCTTGTTCTACGCAATTCCGGAGGGAAAACCGCTACGCACTTTTCCTGGAATTGCTCTGAACCTCACCGCATCCCTTGCGCGGACAGCGCCATGATCGCATCGGCGTCCTTCTGCCGCACGATGCCCTGCCCCGTGTCGATATCCGATGGAGCAAGACCGAGCTTCTTGTTGAGATAGACCTCCATCACCGGCATGAAGCCCTGCATGTAGGGCTGCTGGTCGACAAGCGCCTGGACATAGCCCTTCTGCATCTGCTGCAGCACCTCGGGCACGAGGTCGAAGCCGCCGAGTAGGACCTTGCCCGGCGCCACGCCACGATCGCCCAGCACGCGCGCCACGCCGGCGCACCAGAAGCCGGTGTCGAAATAGGCCGTGGTGTCGGGATGCGCGTTGAGATAGGCGCCGACGCGGTCGGAGGTGATGGCGAGGTCGGTGCCGCTGTCGATGCGCTCCCACGACACGTCGCGGTCCTTATGGGCGGCCTTGTATTCCTCGAGGAACTGCATCACGCCGGCGCCACGGGTTTCCGACCAGTTCTGGCCGGGAGCGGAGATGCCGACCAGCACCTTGATCGGACCGTCCTTCGGGAAGCTCTCGGAAATCGCCTTGGCGAGCGAATAGCCGGCGGGCTTGAAGCCCTGGCCGACGAAGGCCTGCCGCGCATTGCCCTTGGCGCCCTCGGTGTCGTCGACATTGACCGCGATCACCACCACGCCGGCGTCGCGCGCCTCCTTGATGACGTCGTCGAAGGCATGGTCGTCGACGATGGAGGTCAATAGCGCGTCGGGCTTGGCGGCAAGGGCCGCGCGCATTTTGGCGACCTGCTGCTCGATCGAGCCCTCGGTCTGGGTGAAGACCATATTGCAGGTTGCCTCGACCTTGGCGCAGCCGTCGTCAAAACCTTTCTTCACCGCCTGCCAGAAGGTATTGGAGGCCGAGGAATGGTGGGTGAAGACGATGTTGAGCCCGTCGGCGCGAGCGGCAGACTGCCCGCCGATGAGGGCGGCGCCGAGCAGCAGTATTGCAGTCAGTTTTCTCATGTCTGTTCCTCCCTTTGGACTTGTCAGATATCCGCCTTGTCGGAGACGCGGCGTTGGACGGTGTAGGCGCGGCCGAGCTCCGGACTGAGCGCCAGCCCCAGCCCCGGCCCTGGCGGCACGGTGATCATGCCGTCTTTCACCTCCGGCAGCGCCGTCACCAGGTCGCGGTACCAGGTGCGGTAGAAGGCACGCACGCTTTCCTGGACGAGCGCGTTGGGGGCGTTGAGCGACAGATGGGTCGAGGCGGCAAGCACTACGGGGCCGGTGCAGTCATGCGGGGCGACCGGCAGCCGCCAGGCCTCGGCCATGGAAGCGATCTTGCGCGCCTCCGACAGGCCGCCGCACCAAGAGATGTCGAGCATGACGATGCCGGCCGCTCCTGTTTCAAGCAGGTCGCGGAAAGCCCAGCGGCTGCCCAGCGTCTCCGAGGCCGAGATCGGCGCCGGGCTGGCGGCCGCGTAGCGCTTCAGGTCACCGAGGCTGTCCATGCGGATCGGGTCTTCATGCCAGTAGGTGGCGTAGGGTTTCAGCGCCTTAGCGATCTTGATCGCCGGCAAGAGCTGCCACATCGAGTGGAACTCGACCATGACGTCCATCTTGTCGCCGACGGCTTTGCGAATCTTCTCAAAGGGTTGCAGCGCCGCCTTCAGGTCGGCCGGCGAGATGTCGTTGCCTCGTGTCTTTTCGGCCGCGTGGTCGAACGGCCAGATCTTCATGGCGGTGATGCCGTCGTCCAACAATTCCTCGGCCAGTTCGCCGGCACGGGTGAGGAAGCCGTTCAGATCGTCATAGTCCCGCCCGGCGCCGATGCCGTAATTGGCTGTCGTCTGGCCCTTGGCGTCCTTGATGTATTCGGTGCCGGCGCAGGTATTGTAGGTGCGGATGGCGCGGCGGCTGAAGCCGCCGAGCAATTGCGCGACCGGCTGGCCGGTGGCCTTGCCGAAAATATCCCACAGCGCGATGTCGAAGGCCGAGTTGCCGCGCACCTCGGCGCCGCTGGAGCGAAAGCCGAGATAGCCGACGAGGTCGGCGGCCAAGAGGTCGATCTGCAGCGGATCGCGGCCGATCACCCGCGGCGCGACATATTCGTGCAGATATTCCTCGACGGTGCGCGACAGATAGAAGGTCTCGCCGAGTCCGGTGATGCCCTCGTCGGTATGGACCTCGACCCAGAGCAGGTTGGGCCGCTCCTCGATGCGGACGGTTTCGACGGCGCGGATCTTCATCTCAGGGGATTCCCATTCTCAGGCTATCCCGGCGTCGATGAGCGCCTTGACGCTCTTGTCGAAATGCTCGGCCATGTGCTCGGCCGCCAGCCGCGGATCGCCCTTGAGGATGGCGTCGGCGATGTCCTCATGGCCCTTGACCATCTTGAGCTGGTCCTCGTCCGACGAACGTGTGCGCCAGCCGATCACCCAGGTGCGTCGCGTCACACCGCTGAAGGCGGTGACGATCAGCGAAAAGACCGGGTTGTGCGAGGCCGCCGCGATCGCCTCGTGGAAGGCGATGTCGTGCTCCATGACGGTCTCGGGGTTCTTGAAATTCTCGCGCATCAGACGGGCGGACCGGGCAATCGCCGCGGCTTCCTGGTCGGTGCGGCGCAGAGCCGCGAGCGCAACGGTGCGCATCTCGATGGTGCGCCTGACGTCATAGACCTGATGAACGCTGATCTGCTGGGTGGTGATGCCGTGCTCGATCACCATCGACATCGCGCCGGTGTCGAGCTTGGCGACGGTGGCGCGGCGCCCGGCGCTCATGTCGATCAGGCGCATCGCCGAGAGCGAGCGGAAGGCCTCGCGCACGACGGTGCGGGAGACGTTGAGCTGGCGCGTCATGGCGGCCTCGCTGGGCAGCGGATCGCCCGGCGCCAGGCCTTCGGCGCGGATGTGCTGAGTGATCGCCTGGATCGCCGTGCTGACCAGGCCGGGACTCGGTTCACCCGCAGGGTCCGTCTGCTCTTGCATCCCGCTCCCTCAAAACCTGTATGACAGGTTGTTATTGAATTGCTCATAGTTCAAGCAAAAGATATATGTCAAGCGCATTTCCGGGGGAGGAACCTGATGAGCGAAACGGATGCCGCCCTGATCTTCGACGCGCGCGACGTGGTCGGCGAGAGCCTGGTGTGGGACGAGCGCCGCGGCAGGCTGGTCTGGGTCGACATCATCGGCCGCAGGATCCATCGGCTGGATCCGCTGACCGGAGCACATGAGAGCTGGCCGACGCCGGATCTCGTGACCTCGGTCGGCCTGCGCGCCGACCAAGGCGCCATCGTCGGCCTGCGCAAGGAGATCGCGCTCTGGGATTTCGGCGGGCCGTTCCGGACGCTCGCGACGATCGAGGCCGAGCGGCCGGACACGCGGCTAAACGAGGGCGTTGTCGCGCCGGACGGCTCGTTCTGGGTCGGCACGATGGCCAACAATATCGGGCCGGACGACGCGCCGGCGGCGATCACAAGCGATGAAGGCAAGCTCTACCGGGTCGGTCCGGACGGCGATGTGAGGAGCCTCAGCGAAGACCGGTTCGGCATCACCAACACGATGGTGTGGCTGCCGGACGGGCGCTTCATCACCGCCGACACGATGAAGAACGCGCTCCACAGCTATGGCTGGGACAAGAAGGCGGGACGGCTGGGCGACGCCATTCCCTTCTTCGCCGGTTTCGAGCGCGGCCTGCCGGACGGCTCCTGTATGGACGCCGAGGGCCATGTCTGGAACTGCCGGGTGGTTGGCGGAAGCTGCCTCGCCCGCATTTCGCCCGACGGCAGGCTGGATCGGATCGTCGAGCTGCCCTGCAGCTGGCCGACGAGCTGCGCCTTCGGCGGCGCCGACCTCGACACGCTGTTCGTCACCTCGGCGCGCTTCACGATGGGCGCCGGGCATCTCGATGCGAACCCGCACGAGGGCGGCCTGTTCGCGCTTCGGCCGGGCATGCGCGGCGTGCCAGCCAACCGGTTTGGATAGAGGGCCGACGGTGGAGCGCGTAATCTCCCCCGCGGGGAGATGGTCGGCAGACCAGAGGCGGGCGCTGTCCCGCCAGCCTATCAGTCGATCCCACTCACCCGCGCTGGGTTCCCTTAGCGCAATAAAGACCCAGTCGCTGGCGTTCCTTCGCGCCCCCCTCTGTCCTGCCGGACATCTCCCCCACAAGGGGGGAGATTGCGCGCCTCGGCGATGGCAGACACTCGCCAGCCGGCGTGGCTCGTAGCTTGAGAAAAATTTTGGATACCGCTGTCGGGCTGGCCAAACCCCGTTCGTCATAGGAGCATAGACCGGCAATCAAAGGAGAAAGATATGCCCAGCACTGTCCGCCTGCACCGCGTCCTGGCAACCAAGCCTGAAAAAGTCTACCGCGCCTTCATCGAGGCGGACGCGCTGGCGAAGTGGCTTCCGCCGAACGGTTTCACCTGTGCGGTCCATCACTTCGACGCAAAGGTCGGCGGCAACTTCAAAATGTCCTTCCGCAACTTCACCACGGGCGAGAGCCACGCCTTCGGCGGCGACTATGTCGAGCTCGTTCCGGGCGAGCTCGTGCGCTACACGGACAAGTTCGACGATCCCAACCTGCCCGGCGAGATGCAGGTGACCGTGAGCTTGAAGAAGGTCTCGGTCGGCACGGAGATGGAGATCACCCAGGCCGGCATTCCGGATGCCATTCCGGCCGAGGCCTGCTATCTCGGCTGGCAGGAGTCGCTGAAGAACCTGGCAAGGCTCGTCGAGCCCGAGATCAATCAGTAAGGCTTTCATCTCTCTGTCATAATGGTGGTGCAAATTGGTAGCCGCCGAACGAAAGATCCTCGCTCGGCGTCCCATCAGCTTCTCGCCCGGCTTGCGACCGGGCTTTCTTTTTCTGGAGCAATTCCAGGAAAGAGTGAAACGGTTTTCCGTCCGGAAGTGCCTCAACACAAAGAGATAGAGCGGTTTGCCGTTTCCGAGAAACGGTGAACCGTTCTAGGCCTCGGCGGCTTCCAGCTTGGACCGGATAGTGCCGATGGCGTTCACGATGGCCTCGGCGGCGGGTCGGTCCAGAGCAATATCCAATAGGCCTTCCGTTGTCCGGATCGAGAGGATGCCGATGGCGCCCTTTTCATCCGTGACCGTGGCGACGTGGATTTCGGTCGGCACAAAAGGCCGTGCCTTGTCCGTACGCTTCATCGTTCACCTATGTTGATGGGTGACAATCGCGCAATTCCGCAACGTGTTCAAGCGGGCTCAGGTTGTATCGGCCCGATCCCGTTCCACCGGATCCCACCAGACAGGCCGATCAAGGCATTACAGCGCTTGGATCTGGACAGGTGCCTGGTCGCTGACCTAGCTCTCCGTACGGCCACCAATCAGCAGCGGGAGCAAATACGTGAAGGGATATTGGCTAATCATCGGGACCGAGATTTCGGACCAGGAAGCGCAGGCCGAATATAGCCGGTTGTGGAAGCCGATCGGCGAAAAATATCAGGCGCGCATCAACCCATCGAAAGAACCGCCCTTGCTGATGGAAGCGCGCGATGCCCATCGGTTGATCATTGTCGAATTCCCTTCATTGGCGATCGCCAAAGCCTGCTACAGCGACCCGGCCTACGGCGAAGCGATGCGGTTTGCGCAGCAAGCGTCAAAACGCGTGCTCGTCATCTTCGAAGGGGACCTCGGGTAAGAGACGGAATAGTCGCCGGTGTGGAGCTCGGGGGCGCGCCGAGAGGGGCGCCATGGGCTTCCGCGTTTCCACCGCTTGCCAGAATAGCCGCGCTGGGCTGGATTGAGCGAAGCCGCGCTCGAATGCGCCGGGAGCTGAGGGGCCGTGATGGAGTTGCAGGCATCGTCGCTGGATGACGACAAGGTCGAGCGTTACGATCTCGGTCTTTGCCTATCGGGCGGCGGCTACCGCGCCATGCTGTTCCATGCCGGCGCGCTCTGCCGGCTGAACGAGGCCGGCCTGCTTTCGAAAATCGACATGGTAAGTTCGGTCTCGGGCGGCTCGATCGCCGCCGGGCTGCTTGCCGTGGTGTGGCCGCGCCTCAGCTTCGTCAACGGCGTCGCCGTCAGTTTCCGCGAGCTGTACCTGGAGCGGATCCTGGCTTTCTCGCAGGTCTTCCTCGACGTGCCCTCGATCCTCAAGGGCGTCTTCAACCCGTTTTCGAGCGCGGCGCGTGAAGTCGCGGCCTGCTACGAGCGGCATCTGTTCGACGGATCGAGGCCGATGCTGAGGGGCCTGACCAGGCGGCCCTGGTTCGTCTTCTGCTCCAGCAATCTCAGCACCGGCTCGCTGTTTCGCATGTCCAACCGCTACATTGCCGATTACCGGATCGGCGTCGCCTACCGTGCCGACCTGCCAGTTGCCGCGGCGATCGCTGCGTCCTCGGCCTTCCCGCCATTCCTCTCCCCGCTTAGGCTCGACCTTAGGTCCTTCGAATGGAAGAACGACAAGCTCGATGCGAGCGTCGGTCCACCGGTGCCGGCCGGCCGCGCCGTGCTCACCGATGGCGGCGTCTACGACAATCACGGCATCGAGCCGGCGCTGAAGCGCTGCCGCTGGCTCTTGGTCAGCGATGCCAGCGCGCCCTGGCGGGCGTCCAGCTCCGGCTACTGGAACTGGTTCTCGCAGTTGAGGCGGGTGCTCGACACCACCGACAACCAGGTGCGGTCGCTCAGGCGGCGCGATCTCGTCGCCCGCTTCCAGGCGGCCAAGGATGCCGAGCACCTGCCCAATGACGCGCCCCGCCCCGACTATGCCGCCACCCGTGGTGTCTACTGGTCGATCGCCACCAAGCCGGACGCCACCGAGCCGACCTTCGTGCAGAGCGCCGCCACCGCGCCCGCCGATATCGGCACCTCGCTGCATTTCCTGGGAGCCAAGGAAACGGTCGACCTCGTCAACTGGGGTTACTGCGCCAGCGACCAGGCTCTGCGCGCCTGGTACGAGCCGACAGTGCCGGCCGGCAGGGACGTGCCGCTGCAGGCGGGCGCGGTGAAGCCGGGGCGCTGCGCGGCGGTGTCGAAGACACTGATGGGTGCGTTCAAGGTTTGAGCCTTTCCTCGCCCCCACAAAGTGGGGGAGAGGTGGCTCGGCGAAGCCGAGACGGAGAGGGGGAGCGCCCTACGAAAGGCCCCCTCACCGTCCGCTTCCGGCCACCTCTCCCCGCCTTGCGGGGGCGAGGAACCTAAGTGCCGAGACGCCGGCGGGACAGCACCCCCCTCTAGTCTGCCGACCATCTCCCCCGCAAGGGGGGAGATCGGCAGTTCCGCCGCTTTCGCCAATCGCCATTGGCGTGGCACGATCCAAACGGGTTCGTGCTGGCATCCCCCTGTGTTAACAGAGACGCCTTCAACCCCAACAGCCAGGATGGACAGCGACATGACAGGCGAAAAAGTAGCTCTGGTGACGGCGGGCGGCAGCGGCATGGGCGCGGCGGCGGCGAAGCGGCTGGCGGCGGACGGTTTCAGGGTCGGCGTGCTCTCCTCCTCCGGCAAGGGCGAGGCGCTGGGCAACGAACTCGGCGGCTTCGGCGTCACCGGCTCCAACCAGTCGAACGATGACCTGAAGCGCTTGACCGACGGCGCGCTGGAACTCTGGGGTCGCATCGACGTGCTGGTCAACAGCGCCGGCCACGGCCCGCGGGCGCAGATCATCGAGATCAGCGACGAGGACTGGCACAAGGGCATCGACACCTATTTCCTGAACGTCGTGCGCCCAACCCGGCTGGTAACGCCGGTGATGCAAAAACAAAAGTCGGGCGCGATCATCAACATCTCGACCGCCTGGGCGTTCGAGCCGAGCGCGATGTTCCCGACTTCCGCCGTGGCGCGCGCCGGGCTTGCCGCCTACACCAAGATCTTTGCGGACACTTACGCGGCTGACAACATTCGCATGAACAATGTGTTGCCGGGCTGGATCGACAGCCTGCCCGCGATCGAAGAACGGCGTGGCAGCGTGCCCATGCAGCGCTATGGCACATCGGAAGAGATCGCCGCGACGATCGCCTTCCTCGCATCGGATGGCGGGGCCTATATCACCGGCCAGAACATCCGCGTCGACGGCGGCATCACGCGGGCTGTGTGAGTTAAAGCCGGCGTCGCCTCAAGTCATCCGGGTCTGCGGGAATTGAGCACCCATAGAAAGGCTATCGAAGCCACCAGGACAATCGAATTGCCGACCACGATGTTCCAAAATCGCGTCGGATCGTCTGCCAGGGCGACCCAATGCGAACTGCCCCGGACTTCGCCTGTCTTGATGCCGCAGGCAATGTTGTAGATCGCCATGGCGGCGAGGGCTGCCATCAGGACAAAGATGTCGTTGTTCTTGTTGCGATCCATGGGAGCGGCTTCTAACAGCGCTTGGTGAAATTTTGCTTACCTTGGGTAAGGCGTCGGTCGCGGCACGGGCCGCCGCGCGCTTTCGCTGTCAAATTGTTTGCCCGACGACTACCGTGCGTCCCTGCAACGGAGGCAAAAATGAACGCTTCATTCAGGCTCGGCATTGTCGGCGGCGCGGGCTGGCTGGGTGGCGCCATCGCGGGTGCCGCGCTCGCGGCCGGCGCGGTGCGGGCGCAAGACCTTGCGCTGTCCTACCGGAGCGCCAGGCCTGACCGTTTTCCGGCATCGTTCTGGACCGACGACAACCAGTTGCTCGCCGACCGCTCGGACATCATCATGCTTTCGGTGCGGCCGCAGGACTGGCCGTCGCTCGAGCTGGACGCCAAAGGCAAGCTGGTCATCTCGGTGATGGCCGGCATCCGTATCGCCGAGATCGGCGAGAAGCACTGCACGCGCCGCGTCGTGCGCACGCTGCCCAACGCGGCGGCCGAGGTCGGCAAATCCTACACGCCGTGGATCGCGAGCAGCGACGCCACCGAGTTGGACCGCATAGCGGTGCGCGCGATCTTCGACGCCTGTGGGGTGCAGGACGAAGTCGGCAGCGAGCGCGACATCGACTATCTCACCGGCCTGACGGGTTCGGGCCCCGCCTTCCCTGCCCTCTTGGCAGAGGCGATGATGCGCGACGCCGTTGCCTTCGGCCTCTCGCCGGAGGTCGCGCGGCGCGCCGTCAACACTGTGCTCACCGGTACCGGCCGGCTGCTGGAGCTCAACGACGCTTCACCTGCCGACACGGTGGCGGCCTTCCTCCGCTATCGCGGCACGACAGCGGCCGCGATCGAGACGATGCGCGAAGCAGGCTTCGACGAGGCGGTGGCGAAGGGACTGGCGGCGGCATTCCTGAAGTCGATCGCGATGGGCAAGGCGTGAGCGGACGACCGCCCATCACGCCATCCATCCATCCGCTGTTTCCGAACCGTCTCTCAGATCAGACGGCTGAGCCGCAATAAATGCATTCATCCGCGTCGATCTGCTCAATCTTTTGGCAGAAGTTCTTGCAATATTGAATAAAATTTACCGAGCCTCGCGTTTAAATTGTATTAGAAATCCCTTATTCTATCTGTCTTAAAGAATTGATCGCTGAAATATAATTTTTCTCTGTACTATAGGACAATTCCTTGGAACGATAACCTGAATTAGAAGTTGATCCGGCATCGACCGGTTGAACTCGCATCGATCGATTCTAGCACCGTGCATCGCAAGGAGGACTGTCCTATGGCCACCGTCATCAACGCCAAGGGTGTCCCTCTTCCCTATACCGGCACATCCACCCACTGGTTCTCCGCTAGCGGGGCCGGGCCGGAAATGCATGGCACCTCCGGCAACGATTCCTTCTGGGGCGACACCAGCGTCAACGTCACCATGTATGGCGGCGCGGGCGACGACTATTACCATCTCTATTCGGCGATCAACCGGGCGGTCGAGCTGCCCGGCGAGGGCATCGACACGATCGACACCTGGATGAGTTACAAGCTCCCCGCCAATTTCGAGAACCTCGTCGTCACCGGCGCCAATCACTACGCGTTCGGCAATTCGCTCGACAACATCATCAAGGGCGGCACCAGCAGCCAGACGTTTGACGGGGGCCTCGGCAACGACGTGCTGATCGGCGGCGGCGGCGCCGACACGTTCATCATCACCAAGGGCCATGGCAGCGACCTGATCACCGATTTCGGCGCGGACGACACGGTGCGCCTCAACGGCTACGACTTCATGTCCTTCGCGGACGTCAAGGCGCATATGGTGCAAGCCGGGTCGAACCTCTTGCTCAACCTCGGATCCGACGAGGTGCTGGTGTTCAACAACACCACCGCGGACAAGACGCAGGCCAGCCAGTTCGAGCTGCCGATCGACAAGTCGGGCATGACGCTGTCCTTCTCCGACGACTTCAACACGCTGAGCCTCCACAACGGGCAGAGCGGCACGTGGGACACCAATTTCTGGTGGGGCGCGCCGAACGGCAGCACGTTGACGCAGAACAACGAGCTGCAGTGGTATATCGACGCCAATTACGGCCCGACGAGCTCCGTCCACCCGTTCAGCGTCGACAGCAACGGCGTGCTGACCATCACCGCGGCACAGGCGCCGGCGGACATCAAGCCGCTGATCAACAACTATGAATACACGTCCGGCTTGCTCACAACGCATGACACCTTCTCGCAGACCTACGGCTATTTCGAAATGCGGGCCGACCTGCCTGAAAACGCCGGCGCCTGGCCGGCCTTCTGGCTGCTACCGGAAGACGGCTCATGGCCGCCGGAGTTGGACGTCGTGGAAATGTACGGACAGAACCCGAACCAGCTTCTGATGACCGCGCACACCAATGAGACGGGAACCCACACCAAGGTCGGGTCAACGGTGAATGTTTCGGACACAGACGGCTTCCATACCTATGGCCTGCTGTGGACGCCGGACAAGCTTATCTGGACCTATGACGGCGTGCAGGTCGCGGAAGCGGCGACGCCGTCGGACATGAACAAGCCCATGTACATGCTCGTCGATCTCGCGATCGGCGGTCAAGCCGGCGCGCCGCCGGACCATCTCGCGACGCCGGCTCAGATGAAGATCGACTACATCCACGCCTATACGCTGGACGATCTGCAGCAGAGCAATTTGAACATCACGGGCGAGCATACGACCTAGGCCGCCGGCGCGCCATGTTCCGGGAGAACGATCCGCCAGGGAAACGCACCGGGCAGTCGAGCCTGCGGCCAGTGTTCCTGCGCGCCATCGCCGATGTCGGCGTCTTCTCGCTGCTGATCAACATCCTGCTCCTGGTGATCCCGCTCTATCTGCTACAGGTCTATGACCGCGTCCTGCCCTCCTCCAGCGTCGAGACGCTGCTCTACCTCTCGGCCATCGCGGTGATGGCGCTCGCATTCCTCGGCTTCCTCGACGCGGTGCGGGCCGTCTACATGCAGCGCGTCGCGGCGACCGTCGACAGGAAGCTGGGAGGGACGACATTCGCTGCATCGCTTGGCGCCGCATCGCTTGGCGCCAAACGTGCCGGCGGCCTGTCGCCGTTGCGCGACCTCGCCTCGGTCTGTGCCTTCATCCGGTCGCGCGGCGTGGCGGTGCTGTTCGACCTGCCCTTCGCACCCGTCTTCCTCGCTCTGCTCTACCTCATCCATCCGGTGCTGTTCTGGGTGACGCTCGCCGGCACGGTACTCCTCGTTCTCCTGGTCGTGGCGAACCAGGTCGCCATCGGCAGGAACGATGCCTTGTCCGCGGAACGCTCGGCCCTTGCTGCCCAAGCCGAACAGGTCTTTGCCCGCAATGCCGAAACGCTGCGCGCCATGGGCATGGTCGAGAACGCCGCGCGGGTCTGGGGACGCCATGTCGCCGATGCGCTCGTCCAGCATGACCGCTCCGCAGGTGCCAACGCGATCTTCAGCGGCACCTCGCGGGCGCTGCGCATGGTGCTGCAGCTCGCGATCCTCGGCGCCGGTGCATGGCTGGTGCTGCAAGGCCAGATGACGGCAGGCATGATCTTCGCATCCTCGCTGGTGTCGTCGCGCGCGCTGCAGCCGCTCGATCAGCTGATCGGCTCCTGGCGGCAGATCGTCGACGCCCGGCGGGCCTGGAAGCGGCTGGAGACGGCGCTAGCGGCGCATCCGGCGCAAGCGCGGAAACTGACCTTGCCCGATCCGTCCGGCGCGATTTCCGTGCAGGACGTTTTCTTCATGGCGCCGAATGCCCAGCCCGGCACCGAACCCATCCTCAAGCGGCTGAATTTTCAGATCGGCGCCGGCGAGGCGGTGGCGATCGTCGGGCCGAGCGGCGCCGGCAAATCCACGCTGGCGCGGCTGCTTGTCGGTGCTGCCCGGCCGACCGGCGGCGCGGTCAGGATCGACGGCGCCGACCTCAGGACCTGGGACGAAAACCAGCTCGGAAGAAAGATCGGCTACCTGGCGCAGGAAGTGGAGCTCTTTCCCGGATCGATCGCGCAAAATGTTGCCCGCTTCGACGCGCACGCGGAGGATGCCGCGATCATCGAGGCCGCCGGGCGCGCCGAGGCGCATGAGCTGATCCTGGCGCTGAGCGACGGCTACCAGACCAGGGTCGGCCCTTCGGACAGGACGCTGTCGGGCGGCGAGCGCCAAAGGATCGGGCTGGCGCGCGCCTTCTACGGCAATCCGCGCATCCTGGTGCTCGACGAGCCCGGCACGCATCTCGACGGCAGCGGCGAAGCGGCGCTCGAGGTGGTGCTTGCCGCCGCGCGGGCGGCGGGCGTCACGACGATCGTCATCACGCATCGCCCTTCGATCGCCGCCGCCTGCGACCGCGTGATGCTCTTGCGCGGCGGCGTGATCGAGGCCTTCGGTCCGAGCGGCGAGGTGCTCAGGCAGCCAGTTGCCGGCAAGGGTGTCCCAGCACAGCAGGGCACGGTGGTGACCGGCTCGTTCGCGCCGACGATCCGCGCCCACGGCATCCGCTTCGGGTCGTAGACGATGACGGTGGAGAGCCTCGCCTGGGATGGACAGCCACGCACCAACTTCCGGCGCGTGGCATTGGCTGGATATGCGGCAATCGCAATCTTCGTGGGTTGCTTCGGCTATTGGGCGATGAGCGCGCCGCTATCCGGCGCAGTGATCACGCAAGGCACGATCTCCGCGACCGGCGGAAACATCCTCATCCAGCAGCCCGAGGGCGGCATCATCCAGCAACTGCTCGTCCACGAAGGCAACCGCGTGCGGCAGGGCCAGGATCTCATCCTCCTCGACCGGACGGCCGCGCAGGCCGACCTCAACCGGCTGACCCGGCAGTCGATCGCGCTCAAGGCAAGCGCCGCGCGGCTGGAGGCCGAACGCGACGGGCTGGGCAGGCTGGCGCCGATCACCGAGCCGGCACCCGCGCCGTTCCAGCAGGAATTCCAGAACCTACTTCGCGAACAGCAGAAGGAGTTCGACGCCAAGCTCGCCCGCTTCCGGTCGGAGCAATCGATCATGGCGCAGCGCGTCGCCATGCATCGCGAGTCGGTCGTGGGCTTGAACGCGCAGAAGCTCGCCATCGAACAGCAGTCCGAGGTGGTGAAGAAGGAGCTCGGCATCAAGACCGGCCTCTTGGACAAGGGCCTCACCAACCGCACCGAATATTCGCAGCTTCTGCGCTCAGAGGCCGATCTCGTCGGCCAGGCCGGCGCGCTGGAAGCAAACCTTGCCGCCGCCAACAGCCAGATCGTCGAAGCCCAGGTGCAGGTCGAGCGCCTGACCACGCAACGCGTCGAGGAAGCGCTGGCCAAACTCGACGAGGTCCGCACCAATCTCGCCGACATCGAGGAGCAGATCAGGGCGGCCGAGGCGGTGCTTCAGCGCACGACGATCAAGGCGCCGGCGGCAGGCATCGTGGTGTCCTCGACCTATAATTCGAAAGGCAGCGTGATCGCTCCCGGCGAAAAGATCATGGAGATCCTGCCCACCGCATCCGGTCTCAACGTCGATGCGAAACTGCGGCCGAAGGACGTCGACCAAGTGCGCGTCGGCCAGCCGGCGAAACTCAGGCTGTCCGCGCTCAACATGCGCCTGACGCCCGAGGTGTCGGCCACCGTGAGCGAGATTTCCGCCGATCGGCTGATCGACGCGACCTCCCACGAACCCTATTTCCGCGCCAAGCTGAAGATCGCCGACGCCCTGCCGCCCGGCGTGAAGGCCGAGCAGCTTTACCCCGGAACGCCGGTCGAGGCCTTCATCAGCACCGGCGACCGGACCTTCTTCGAATATCTCGCCCGACCGATGATGGATTCCTTCGCTCGGGCGTTCGCGGAAAGGTAGCTTGTGCGCCAATTCACATAAGTCCGTTTTATGGTCTACTTCCGATAAATCTACTTTATGCGCCAAATCCGATATCGCAGTTTTATCGGAGCTGCGGGCGGTCCGCAGCCTTCCTCTCCCCAGCAGCAACGTGACGCGCTCAGACGGCGATTTGAAGCGCTCCGTAACGTTTTACTTCGGCTTCGATTTCCCTGACCAAAGTCTCCAGCGCGGGATTTCGAGAGTTGCGCGTGCGCCTGACCACATAGGCCAGGTCCGGAGGCTTGGGGAAGTCCCTGTCGACGATCTCCATACCGGGCTGCAGGTGCCGCTGGCTCAAGAGCGCGACGCCGAGCCCAGAGGTCACGCCTGCGATGATTCCGGCAGCGCTCGAGCATTCGAACACGATCTCGAACACCGTCCCTTCGTCCTGCCCAAGATCGAGGCCCCAGCGCCGATAGAAACAGTCCTCATCAAAGGAAAGGAACGGGATTGGCTTTTCCTTCGACAGGACCAGGTCCGGAGACTTCACCCAGTGCAGCGTTTCGCGGTACAGCACGATGTCGGCGGGGCGGACCTCGTGCTGGAACACTTGCACGATTGCCGCATCGAGGGCTCCCTGGCTGAGCTGCTCCTGCAAGACGAGGCTCATGCGCACTTGCGTACGGACGCTCACCTCGGGATAGAGCCGACGAAACCGGCCAAGAATGCGTGAGAGGTCCGTGCAGGTCGTATCCTCGGTCATTCCCAGCGCGATCTTGCCTTGCAGCGTGCTTTTCGAGAGGCTCAGGATCGCTTCGTCATGGATTCCCAGGATGCGCCGCGCATAACCCAGGAGATCGTGCCCGGCCGTGGTGAACATCGGCGCATTTGCCTTCCGGCTGAGGATCTCGCAGTCGAGGCTCGCTTCCAGTCTCCTCATCTTGTGGCTGACAGCCGATTGCGACAGGCCGAGCACCTCGGCCGCGCGCGTGACACCGCCATGCTTCTCGATCGCGACCAGCGCCCGCAAGGCATCGACATCCAGGCGGCGGCTCATAACTCCAGCCATGACAATCCTCGTTCGAAACGAAAGCAACGCGCCAGCTTCTGACACAGAACCGACATTCAGGCAAAATGATATGCCATCTTTCGTGGCTATTTCATGGGTGCATCGAAATTTGTCATGTGCAACGGCGCCTGTGTGTCGACATAAGTCTGCGCCGAACATTGCCCGTGGTCCGCTTCCGGAACATGGACCCGCCTGAAAAAGACAGCCATGACGCTCCCGCAGAACCAGACCCATCCCCTCATATGGCCGATCGTTGCGGCAGCCCTGGTCGTAAGCTGGAGCTCCGGCTTCGTCGGCATCCGCTACGCCAGTGAGAACGCCGATGTCATGCTGGTCCTGTTCTGGCGAACCTTGTTGTCCGGATTGATCCTTCTGCCATTTGCTCTCCTGATCGGCCCGCGCATCGGCGCGCGCGCCTTGATTCAGCAGATGATGTTCGGCGTGGCGACGATGTTCCTCTATCTGGGCGGGTTCGCTTTAGCCATCGGCCAGCGCGTGCCGACCGGCCTCGTCGCACTCATTTCCGATCTCGTCCCTCTCGCCATCGCAGCCTTGTCGCAGCCGGTTCTGGGTCAGCGGTTGAGCGGGAGACAATGGATCGGAACGGCTCTCGGAGTGACCGGCGTGCTCATCGTCTCGCTGGACAGCCTGACGCTGGGGACGGCCCCGGTCTGGGCATATGTCCTGACGGTCGCTTCCATGATGGTTTTGGCGCTGGCAACAGTGGTGCAGAAGCGGCTGGGGACGATCAACATGCCGATCCATCAGAGTCTCTGCATTCAATGCCTGACCGCCTCTGTCCTTTTCGCCGCCTGTTCCGGATGGAATGGCGGGCTGATGCCGCCTCTCGACACCCGTTTCGAGTTCGGCATGGCGTGGCTGGTGCTGTTTTCGACCTTCTTCTGCTACGGCGTCTATTACATGAGCCTGCGCCGCTACAGCGCCGCGCAGGTCAGCAGCGCTGTCTATCTCAGTCCGCCAATGACGATGCTTTGGGCGTGGCTGATCTTCGGCGAGCCGCTGTCGACGGCGATGTTCCTCGGCCTGGCGATGACGCTGTTCGGTGTCTGGCTGACGTCATCGAGGGGCGCGCTGCATCGAAGGACGGCGCGTTTGGGCTCATGCGAGCAGCCTGTCGGATAATCGCTCACCATCAACAACAAGGAGGGTAATCCTATGAAGCTGACAGATTTCAAGGCCCTGACTTTCGACTGCTACGGCACGCTGATTGATTGGGAGTCCGGCATGATCGACGGCATGAAGCCACTGACCGAGCGGACCGGTCGTCATTTGAGCCGCAACGAGATACTGGAGGCGCACGCCCGGCACGAGTCCAGTCAGCAGAAATGGACACCGGAAAGGCGCTACCGCGACCTTCTGGCGATCGTCTACAAGCGGCTTGCCGAGGAATGGGGCGTCGTCGTCACTCGAGAGGAGTGCACCGCCTACGGCGAAAGCGTGAAGGACTGGCCGGCCTTTGCCGACTCCGCGAAGGCCTTGCAGTATCTCAAGCAGCACTACAAGCTGATCATCCTCTCCAACGTCGACAATAAGAGCGTTTCGTTCAGCAACAAGAAGCTCGGCGTCGATTTCGACGCGATATACACGGCGGAGGATATCGGCTCCTACAAGCCTTCCGAACGCAACTTCGACTATATGCTCGAAAAGCTCGGAACCATCGGCGTCGCGAAGGGACAGATCCTGCACACGGCCGAAAGCATGTTCCATGATCACGTTCCGGCCAGCCGCCTGGGTCTCAAATCGTGCTGGATCTATCGTCGGCACGCCGACCAGGGTTTTGGCGCCACGATGCACCCCGTTGACATGCCAAAGGTCGATTTCCGCTTCGACAGCATGGCCGACTTCGCGAAGGCGCATGCGCAAGAATTGCGTGGCTGACAGCCGAGCCGTTGAACCGGACTTTCTTCCAGTACGTCGCCCGGGCAATGTTGGATTCTTGGCGCGGGCGTTCACGGAGCGGTGGGCGCGGCGACAAGCTGCGGGCCACCGTTCTCAAAGCCAAGGACCACGTTCGCCATCGGCCTCGTTTCGTTGCGGTCTTCTCGCGGCCGGATTCAGTCCGCGAGCCTTGGAACTAAAGGCGTGCGAGACTGTTCAGCTATAGCTTTGATGCGACGCTGACCTGCCCGGCCGGTTGGGCAAGCGGCGATCTTTGAGGAGTTCTCCATCATGAAGATTTCGTCCAGGTTCCGTTCAGCCGCGGTTGCCGTCATCGCGGCCGCGGGCGTCAGCTTTGCCAGCGCAGCACACGCCGACAGCGGTTCGATCCGCTTTTCCGTCTACAAGGCGGCCTTCTTTATCGGTGGCTCCGGCGGCGAGGGCACGCTGACCTTCCATGGTCGCCGCTATCCGATCTCGATCGGCGGCATCTCGGGCGGCCTCGCCTTCGGGGCCTCCAAGACCTATTTCCAGGGTAAGGTGCGCAATATTCGCCGCGCCCGGGATGTGACGGGGGTGTACGGCGCGGCCGGCGGTGGTGGCGCGCTCGGCCGAGGGGCGCAGGTAATCGTCATGACCAACGACAAGGGCGCCCGGCTCGAACTCACCGGCAGGCAGGTCGGCCTGCAGGTCAACGCCGATCTCAGCGGCATGAGCATCGGCCTGAGGTAAGGGCCGCCGCTGCGTTCGTCATCGATGAACGCGATTTGCCAGGTGAGCCGCTGGCGGCATGGTCTGCCCGGCTCCCCTGCACTGCCTTTGGCGCAATCGCGAGCACCCGTCTGGCAGAATGGAATTTGGACCGCCGCCTGTGGACATCGCGGCGACAATGAAACAATCTTCACTGCGGGAACACCAAGCGCTTCGAAGAAAGCGCGGACCTTCGGGTGCGCATGAAAAATCGATGGACCTTGTATGATCCACGGCTGGCCTGGATGCTGATCGCGCCGGTGCTGTTGCTCTTGATCTTCTTCCTGGTGCTGCCGATCGCCGTGATGGCGGCCTATACCTTCTTCACCTTCGTCACCGCCGGCGTCGAGACGAGCGTGCTGACAAGCGCCAACTGGCACGAATTCCTCACCGACAGCTACTATCACGGCTTCCTGTTGAAGACGCTGAGGGTCGGCACCATCACCGCCCTGCTCTGCGGTGTGCTCGGCTATTTTCCGGCCTATTTCATCTGGGCCACCAGCTTCAAGCACAAATGGCTGCTGCTTCTCCTACTCATCGTGCCGTTCTGGATCAGCTTCACCATCCGCACCTTTTCCTGGATCAACATCCTGGGCGAACAGGGCGTCATCAACGTCGCGCTCATGAAAATGGGCATCATCAGCGAGCCGCTGCCGATGCTCTACACCGAGGGCGCGGTGATCATGGGGCTGCTGCACTTCCTTTTGCCCTACATGATCCTCAACGTCTATGTCAGCCTGGAGAGCATCGACCGCACGCTGATTGCGGCGGCCCGCTCGATGGGCTGCACGAGCGCGCAGGCGTTCCGCGAGGTGACGCTGCCGCTCTCGCTGCCGGGCCTCGCGGCTGGCCTGCTGCTCTGCTTCGTGCTGGCCGCCGGCAGCTATGTGACGCCGCAGCTGCTGGGCTCGGGCCGCGACGCGCTGTTCGGCAATCTGATCTACGACACCATCATGAGCGAGCTGAACTGGCCGATGGGCGCCACGCTCTCCATCGTGCTGTTCGTCGTGCTCGGTTTCTTCGCCGCCATCTACACCCGCTACATGGGCATGTCGCAGATCGTGAAAGGACTTGGTGGATAATGAAGGTGTTGGTTGGATGAAAGCGGGGCGGCCGAACAAGGAAGGCAGATGGGCCTGGCGGCTCACCGGCTTCGTCACGCTCTGCGTCTATATCTTCATGTTCGCGCCGATCGCGGCGACCGTCATTTTGTCGTTCAACGCCTCAATGTTCGGCGGCTTCCCGATGACCGGCTTTTCGCTCCAGTGGTACGGCAAGCTGATGGCCAACGAGGCGGTGCTGGCCGCCTTCCGCACGTCGCTGTGGATCGCCCTGGTCACCGCGGTCGCCACCACCGCCATCGGTGTCGTCACGTCGTTCGCTCTGGTCCGCTTCGAATTCCCTGGCAAGCAGACCCTGAGCACGCTGGTGATCCTGCCGGCGCTGGTGCCGGAAACCATTCTGGGCGTCGGCCTCCTGGTGCTGATCAAGGCGGTCGACCAGCCGAGGACCCTGCTTCTGCTGGTGCTCGGCCATATCCTGCTCGCGGTGCCCTATGTCGTGCTGATCACCCAGGCGCGCATGGTCGGCATCCGGCGCGTCTATGAAGAGGCCGCCCTTTCGCTCGGCGCCTCGCGGTTCTCGTCCTTCCGCGACATCACGCTGCCGCTGCTCATCCCGGCAGTCGTTGCGGGCGCGCTGCTTGCCTTCACCATCTCGTTCGACAACACCTCGGCCAGCCTGTTCTGGCGGCCGGCCGGAGTCGAGACCATGCCCACCCAGATCCTTTCCATGCTCAAGATTTCGATCAGCCCGGAGATCAACGCGCTCGGCACGGTCATGATCCTGGTGACCGTCGGCATCCCGCTGATCGGCGGCGTGCTCATGCAAAGCCTGACCAGATTGAAAAGACGAGGCGCACCAAAGGAGGAAGCACGATGAAACTGACCACCACCAAGCGGCTGGAACGGCTGCACGACCGCTACGTCAACGGCGATCTCAGCCGCCGCACTTTCCTTTCTCTCACTGCCGCTGCCGCGGCCTCTGCCGGCCTCTCCATGCCGTGGATGAGCCGTGCGCTCGCCGCGGTCGAACAGGTCCGCTTCGACGGCTGGGGCGGAACGGTGCAGGACGCGATCGACAAATACGCCTTCCAGCCCTACACGGCCAAGACCAAGATCAAGGTGGTTCAGGGCACGTTCGGCGACGAGAACGAGATCATCACCAAGATCAAGACGGCGAAGCCGGGCGACTTCCAGATCGTCCATTCGTCCGGCGTCAACTACTACATCAAATACATCAATGCCGGGATGAACTCGGAGATCAACGAAGCCAACATTCCCAACATGGCGAATGTGCTGCAGCCGATGATCGAGCCGTTCCGCAAGCTGACGCCAAAACTCTCGGCCGTGCCTTACGACTACGGCACCACCGGCATCGCCTACAACACCAAGGTGATCTCGCCGGAGGAGGCGAAGGAAAAAGGCGCTGCCCTGCTGCTCGACAAGAAATATGCCGGCAAGGTCGGCGGCTATGCCGACATGACCACGCGCGTCTGGTACGCGGCTCTGGCCACCGGGCAGGACCCCAACAACATCAAGGACATGGACACGATCTGGGCCAAGGTGCGCGAGACGCGCGACCTCGCCAAGAAGTTCTGGAGCTCCGGCGCGGAGCTGATGGACCTGCTCTCCAAGGGCGAGATCGTGGTGACCGATGCCTGGTCGGGCCGCGTCGCCGCCTTGCAGGACCAGGGCCATCCGATCGGCTATCTCGATCCGGCCGGCTCCTATGCCTGGATGGAAGACATGCTGATCCTGAAAGGCTCGCCGATGGCCGAGTGCGAGGAGTTGATCAACTTCATGCTCGATCCGGCGACCTCGATCGCGGTGGCCGAGGGCCAAAGCTATCCGCCGTCGCTCGACCCGACAAAGGTCAAGCTCACCGAAAAGATCGAGAAGCTGCCGGCCTTCGACAAGACCGGCTCGATGAAGGCGCTGACCTTCGCGGATCCGGTCTATTGGGCGACCAACGAGGACGCCTGGACCAAGCAGTGGGACAGGATTGCGAAAGGTGCCTGATAGCCGCGAAGCCACATCGAAGCCCCGGCCGGCCTCGGCCGGGGCACCCTCCGCTGCGACGAGCGGATCCGCGTCCGGCGTGGGCGCGGAGCAGCCGGCGGTGGAGTTCCGCGACATCGACATCGCCTATGGCAAGTTCGTCGCGGTGCGCGATTTCTCACTGTCGATCCGCAAGGGCAGCTTCGTCACGCTGCTCGGGCCATCGGGCTGCGGCAAGACGACGATCCTGCGCTCCATCGCCGGGCTGGTCGACATTTCGGGCGGCCAGATCATGATCGACGGACGGCGGGTCGATGACGTGCCGATCTACAAGCGCAACATCGGGCTGGTGTTCCAGAGCTACGCGCTGTTCCCGCACAAGAGCGTGTTCGACAATGTCGCCTTCGGCCTGAAATACCGCAACGTGCCGAAGCCGGAGATCGCGCGCAAGGTCGGCCAGGCGCTCGACATGGTGCGGCTGCCGGGCAGCGAGAAGAAGCTGCCCTCGCAATTGTCGGGCGGGCAGCAGCAACGCATCGCGCTGGCGCGAGCCATCGTCTTCGAGCCGCAGGTGCTTTTGCTTGACGAGCCGCTGTCGGCGCTCGATGCCAATATGCGCGAGGAAATGCGCGTCGAGATCAAGAAGATCCAGAAGGCGACCGGCATCACCGCCATCTTCGTCACGCACGATCAGGAAGAAGCGCTCTCCATGTCGGACCGCATCGTGGTGATGAATGCCGGCTCTGTGGAACAGATCGGCACGCCGGAGGAGGTCTACGAGCGGCCTGCCACCGCCTTCGTCGCCGATTTCCTCGGCAAGGCCAATATGCTTGCCGGGACCGTCAGCAAGTCCGATGGACCGACTGCGATCACGCTTGCCGCCGGCCAGACGGTCAATGTGCTGTCGCCTAAGCCGCTGCCCAAGGGCAACAAGGTCACCGTCGTGGTCCGGCCGCAAAAACTGTCGGTGGCGGCGGGCGCCAACCGGCTGTCCGGCCGCGTCGTCTCCACCTCCTATCTCGGTGGCAGCGCCATCTACGAGATCGACATCGGCGGCAAGACGAGCCTGCGGGCCAACGCCCCGATCAACGGCCGCGTCGTCCGAGAGGGCGAGACCATCGAAGTCGGGTTCGATCCAGGCGGATGTGTTTTGCTGGATGTGAGCGGGCGGCGGATTTCGTAGAACGCCTTGCGTCCGCGCGGCTCCTTCATCGCGGATCGGTTCGCCGCCGGACAAGCGCCCGGGGGCCCTCGGCAAGCTTGCCCAGTCTGAGGCAAGCGTCGCGGCCGCGACCGATCAATGCCTCGCTTTCAGAAATCGGGCTTCTCGCAGAAGCGAATGGCGGTCGTGCCCGACCTCCTTTATCAGCTTGCAGGCTTCAGCCTCCGAGATACCTACCTTTTCCTTCAACAGAGCGACCAACTGCTTGTCATCAGTTCGGACTTGGGAACCGTCTCCTACATGTTCTCTCATATGCCGAATCCTCCTGAACCAAAACCAAGAGGGCACGCTGAACGTTGCATCAAATGTCGGTGTCCGAATTGAAAATGCCCGCCGGTTGCTGCCACCAGGGCCAATGACAGGCGGAACGATTTCTACGTTTGAGCTTTCTGAGTGCATGGCTGCGATACCGCCGATCGAACCGCCCCTGCTTTCCGAAGGTAGCCCCGACCGCGCCCTCAACTGCGAGGTCGCCCTTGAACCCGCGTTTCAGACCTTGGTGAAGGCCTCCGTTGTTAAAGGCTGGTCGGCGCAGGAAGTCGCGGAAACGCTACTCAAAATTGCAACAGAACATGCAGAGACGACTATAGGGCGGCAAAGAGTGGCGGCGCGATTATACCGTTGGCGCGTCAGCAGCTTGGTAGATATGTACGTTAGCCAACTCCTTGGCAGATTTAGGTGAATGGCCCAGTGAGAACGCGGCCCCCATGCGCGTTGTAAAACGTGCTCCGCCGGCGCGCCTCAGACACAATTCAGAAACACACCAGAAAAACTCCAGAAATCCTTCAGGCGTAGAATTGGCTTGAGAGGGTCTTCATCGGCTGCAGTGCAGCAGCACTTGTTCGGATTGGCGACAAGCGATGCAAAGGTTCTCGATCAGCTTGATGGGTGCGTTGCTCGGAATTTCGCTGGTCACAGGCCCGGTTGAAGCTGGTGGGGCAAAGGTTGCGACCACCCGGACCGAGCGCTGCACCAATCTCAGCCGCCAAGTTGACGAAGCCCTCGAAACCCATGCCGCGTCAACGCAGGTCACCGCGGCGAAAGCACTGCAAAGAAAGGGAAACCGGTTCTGCGCCAACAAGAAGCAGGCACAGGGAATCCGCATGCTTGCGAACGCTCTGAAGCTGCTTGGCGTGACACCGATCGACCCGGATGCAGTGACACCCAAACCCGACCTGCATAGCAAGGAGAAAAAACCATGAAAAAGTCCCTCCTTTCCGCCCTCGGCCTCGCCGTTGCCCTCGCCTTCTCGATGCCGGTGCTCGGCAACGCGGCCGCTACCACGACTACTGCTCCGGCTGCCACCGCTCCGGCGAAGGCTGCTCCGAAGAAGGTCGCCGCCAAGAAGGTCTGCAAAGTGACCAAGACGCACAAGTGCCCGATGAAGCACAAGAAGCACGCTGCGAAGGCCGCGGCCAAGACAGCAGCTCCCGCAACGGCAGCGCCCAAAACAAGTTATTGAGACTCCGCTGTACCCTGAGAAGGCCGTCCCACCCGCCCGGGACGGCCTTTTTTTGTTGGGAGAAGCGATCAACTTCCTATTGGACACGGGACGGAAGCGGCGACTGCGCAGTACGGTTGACCACGACAATCGAAATATTCGTCCGTCCCGCACCAAAGCGCGTCGCGCAGACCCGGGTTCAGGCGACGCGCTTTAGTCTTTGTTTCGATGCATGTCGTTCTCCCAAACCGCTGCGCACTTTTGGGCGACATGCAATAGGACCATTGCTCAGAGACAACAGACCTCTGTTGCAATTGTCGAATCGCCGGCAAACGAACACTTTGCCCCGGCGCCGGCTACCCCCGCCCCCCAGCCCAACGCCGGCGCACAGCCCGGCTTGCTTCTATGTGCCGATTTTATCCGCCAAAGCAGGCCGGGCTATTTAGGGCGGTCGCGTCGAAACGGATTCAGGCGACGCGCTTCAAGTCTCTTGTTTTTGTGCGCGTCGTTCTCCAAAACCGTGCGCAGTTTTGGCGACATGCATCGGTCAAAACGGCGGAACATCGAGCGATGACGACCATCTATGAGTTCGCGGTCGTGGAGGGGCAGGAATGGGTGCTCCCGGTCGACGACAGCTCCTACGAGTTTTTCTTCAGCCTGGATGGAGCGCCTCTGGGCCGTCGGGAGCCGCCGGTCATGCAACGCGTGTCGGAGGGCGCCCCCGTCTATTCCGACTTCCCCTGGCTCGGCGAGCACGCGCCGCTCCTGCGCAAGCCGGCCGTCGATGCGCTGCAGGCGTCGCTGGGCCCCTATGGCGAGCTCGTCCCGCTGCGCGGCGAAAAAGTCTGGCTCTTCAACGTGACCAACATGATCGATGCGCTCGACCGGGAGCGGTCAGAGATCGTCTATTTCGACGACGGCGACATTCTCGCGATCGAGCGATACGCATTCCATGCGGACAAGATCGGAACCGCCGAGGTGTTCAAGCTGCCGATGCGGGCGTCGCCTGTGTTCGTCAATGACGTGTTCGTCGACCGGGTTCGAGACGCCGGGCTGCGGATGGTGTCGTTCAGACCGAGATGGACATCGGGCGGAAGCATGGGAGATTGACGCTATACCGCGCTCGCCCAGCAGAGGGTTTGGCGCCCATCCAGCTCGGGTTTCCGCGTAAAGCCAAGTAGTTTAGCAAACACTAATATGATATAAGCGAATGCGGGGGGTTCCCTATGAAGCGTTCGCAGGCGGGCATTGCTTCGTTGATATGGCTTATCCCGACCGTCGCGGCAGACGCCCACGATTGGTACACCGATAAGACTGACCCTGTTCTGCATTGGAAATGTTGCGGGGACCGAGATTGCCATCCACTCGACGCCGACGACGTGAGAAAGGCTGAGGGAGGTGGCTACTTCGTCAAGCAGCCTCAGCCTTACCATCGGAACGATCCCCCAACAGGGGAGTGGTTTATTCCGAGAGAGCGCGTCCAGGTTGCCCCGGATGAGCGATACCATATCTGCGAGACCTTGGTGCCAACCAATCGGGTTGGCAAACTCACGATGAGATGGGTGTGCTTCTTCGCGCCAATGAGCACGAGTTCAATCGGGCGAGGCCGTTAATGCATGTCGCGCAAAAGTGCGCAGCGGTTTTGCGAAAACGACATGCATAAAAACAAAGACTTAACCGCGTCGCCTGAATCCGTTTCAGCGCGACGCGCATTAGGTCCTCTTCACCGGCCCTGTCTGACGCGACCGGATGAATTGCGCATTGCTTTGGGCTTGGTTGCCGTGGCGAGCACGATGCCGGCGACGATGAAGGCAGCGCCGAGCAAGTCGTAGTCATGCAGGCTCTCGCCGAGCAGCAGGTAGGCGAGGATGGCGACGAACAGCGTCTGCAGATAGAGCAGCATGCTCGCCTTGCTTGCGCCAAGCGTCTCCACGCTTCGGTTGTAGAGATAGTACATCAAGGCGCCGCCCGGGCCCGCCAGATAGGCGAGCGCGAGCCAGCCGTGGACATTCAAGGCGGAGCGCTCGTCGTTGAACAATTCCCACAAATGGAAAGGCAGTGCGACGAGCGCGCCGGCGCCCAACAGCAGCACGACCAGCGGCAGGAGCTCGATGCCGAATTTGGAACGGCGCACGAGCACCGTGTAGAGCGCCCAGCAGAACGCGCTGCCGACGATCCACAATTCGCCGGGATTGAACTGGAGCTGAAGCAGCGCCGCAAGATCCCCATGCGCAACGATGACCAGCATTCCGGCGAGCGCCGCCAGCGCGCCGAGCGATTTCCAAAGCCCGAGCGGCTCGCCAAGCACGAAACGCGCGAGCACCATGGTCATGACCGGGGACAGCGCCATGATGATGCCGGCCGTGGTCGCGTCGGTGGCCGCGAGGCCATGGTAGATCAGGCCCTGGCAGAGCGTCAGGCCGATCGCTCCGACGGCGACGATCTCCAGGGGCCGGGATTTGAGAAGCGCGATCATCGCGCTGTGATGGCGGTGCACGATCGGCAGCAGGATCGCGCAGGCGAGCGTCAGCCGCCAGAAGCAGAGGCCCCAGGGCGGCATTTCCGGCGCCACCCATTTGGCCGCGATATAGACGCCGGCCGACAGAAGCCAGCACAGCACGGCGGCCGGATAGCCGCTCAGCGAAGGTATCGAGGCGAGAGCAGGTTGCTCTACGTGATGCGCTATCGGCACTGCCTGCATGTCATCCCCCGTTCGATGAACGTCAGACGCGAACGTGGGCCGCAATATATCTCAATCTGCGGGTGTCACATATATGGTTCTGGATGGAGGGGGCGCGACGCGCAATACTCCGACGTCGGGCAGTAACCCGCCGAGTTTCTTGGTCGGCGTTGCTGCTTACCCTACGATTTCTTGCCGCTGGCGCTTGGTGGCATTGTCCAGGCCTTGCGGTCTCCGGCGCGAAGCGGCCGCAGGCAAATTCTAGCTGCGATCATCTGAGAGCTGCTACTGCATCTTGCCGCCGCTGGAGCCATGCATGAACGACTGGATCTCGTCCATGTCGATGCTGCCATCGCCGTTCTCGTCGGCAGCGTTGACTATCCTTCCGACCGCATCCTGAACCTCGTTCTGCGACAGTGCGCCATCGCCGTCGGCATCCACTATCGCGAACAAGATTTGCATCCTGGCGCCATGCATCGTGCGAGGTCCCATCCAATTGGATCTTCCAGCCATCCTGTGGCTCATACGCGGGTCGCCTCCAGCATTTCGGCGCCAACGTTCGCCGTGCCGAGGTCCTCCTTCAGGCGCACGATCTTCCTGCAGCTTTTCCTGAAGTGCTTCGTCGATCATCTGGCGGATCATGTCGCGCGTAGGGCCTCCGGCTTGACCGCTGGCCTCCGGCAGCGGTGTGGGTCCAGGCTGCTGCGTCGTGGTGGGCTCTGGCGTCCCGGTCGTCTGGCCCAAGGCCGGGATGCTCGCGAATATCAAAGCAGCGGCAGCTGCTGTCGCTCCGTGTGGAAATTTCATCGGATTCTTCCTTGATCGGTGACTGTGCCTCAAGCTGAGGCTGCACAGCCAAACCCTGCTCTTGGTCCTATGGTTCCCATGGACTATTGCAATTTGCGGGCATGGCACGGCACGGGCAAAACCCTATTGTGTTTGTGTGAGCTGCAAGCACAGGCGGAGCCGAACACCATGACCCTGACCAATCGAGACCTCGTCGAACTGACGGCATGGCGGCGCAAGCTGCACCAGCAGCCGGAGATATCCAACGAGGAGGAGAAGACGGCACGAGAGGTCGTCGACTTCCTCGCCGATACAAGCCCGGACAAGGTGCTGACCGGATTGGGCGGCCACGGCGTGGCGGCGGTCTACGACAGCGGGCAGGCCGGGCCAACGGTGCTGTTCCGCTCGGAGCTCGACGCGTTGCCGATCCATGAGCTTTCGGGTGTCGAGCATGCCTCGCAGGTGCCCGGCAAGTCGCATATGTGCGGCCATGACGGGCACACCGCGATCCTGGCCGCGCTCGGCCGCCAGCTCGGGCGCCAGAGGCCCGCTCGCGGCCGTGTCGTTTTGATGTTCCAACCGGCGGAGGAGACCGGCAACGGCGCAGCCGGGGTCGTCGCCGATCCGCGCTTTTCCGAGATCGCGCCGGATTTCGCCTTCTCGCTGCACAATCTGCCCGGCGTGCCGTTCGGCCAGGTGCGGCTCAAGGCCGGCGTGGTCAACTGCGCGTCGCGCGGCATGCGGATCGTGCTCGAGGGCAAGACCGCGCATTCCTCCATGCCTGAAACCGGCGTGTCGCCAATGCTGGCGGTGAGCCAGCTGATGCCGCAGTTGCCAGCGCTCGGGCGCGGCACCTTCGCCGACGACGATTTCGGCATGGTGACCGTCACCTATTGCTCGATGGGTGAGGCGGTGTTCGGCATCGCGCCCGGTTATGCCGAGATCTGGGCGACGCTGCGCACCCGGCGCGACGAGCGCATGACCTATCTCTGCGCCGCCGCGGAGGCGCTTGCGGCAAAGATCGCCGCCGAGCATGGCCTTTCCGCCCGCCACGACTATCACGAGATTTTCGTGGCCAGCGTCAACGCGCCGGATGCGGTGGAGCATCTGAACCGCGCGCTGGACGAGGAAGACGTGCCGCGCGGCGAGGAAGCGCTGCCGATGCGCGCCTCGGAGGATTTCGGCATCTTCGGCCACAACGCCAAGTCGGCGATGTTCTTCCTGGGTGCGGGCGAGCGCTACCCGGCGCTCCACAATCCGGACTACGACTTCCCGGACGACCTGATCCCGATCGGCTCGAAGATATTCATGCGCACGGCGCGCAATCTTCTGGGATGAGGTTTGAAGGAAAGGCGCGGCCCTCACTCCTCTTTCGCTTCCTTGCCGCCGTTCGGAGCTCCCCTCCTGCGGGGCCTGCGGAGATTGTCGACGCCCATATAGTGGTCGGCATCCGACGTGTTCCATCTGCCGGCGAGAAAGATGATTGCGATGACCGCTACGAACAGCAGCAAGGCAAAGAGCATATCCATGCCTGCGCGAGGGTCGGGCGGACACCTCTTGCCGCCATCACCCGGCGCGCTCTACGCGTGCTCCATAGCGCGCCTGTGTATTGTTATGCCGGCTCACCGCTTGTATGAGCGGGGATGACCTCGATCTCCCGTCTTGCCGCGCTCGTCCTACTTGCGGCCATTGCATTCGCCACGCTCTCACCGATCCAAATGCGGCCGCATCTTGGTGACGCGAATCTGGAACGCGCCTTGGCCTATGCCCTGTTTGGCCTTGCCCTGGCCTTCGGATTCCGCGCCCGCCTGGTGCAGGCAATGCTGTTTGTCTGCACCGTGGCCGGCGGATTGGAACTGCTCCAGGCGATCGATCCCGGCCGACATGCCCGCCTCCAAGATGCCCTCGTCAAAGCTGCTGCCGGCTTGATGGGGATTGCCATAGGACGAATTGTCCTTGCCGTCGCGAGCAGGGCCGCGCGCCCGCAATCCAGGCAACCGCGATCGTCGTCCAAGCCCGAAGGTTTAGGGCTCGCCAGCGATTGACTTTCGGCGACGTAGGGCGGGCAGCGCCAGCGGTCTTGCCTGCCCTGGCAGCCACTCCTACTCTCACGCGGCAACGACAACATCACCTGCGACCGACCGAAACATCTCTTCGGAGGACGTTCAAATTTCAGCAATCGTGCGAGCAGCGAGCGAGGAGCATTCCAGGAAAAGCGTGTAGCGGTTTTCCGTCCGGAATTGCGGAGTAACAAGGAGCAGGCCATGGCACGCATCGTCGTCATTGGAGGCAGTGGTCACGTCGGGAGCTATTTGGTGCCTCGGCTCGTCGAAATCGGGCATGAGGTCGTGAATGTGAGCCGCGGCACGGCGGTGCCCTATCGCCCCCATTTTGCCTGGAGCGCAATCGAGAACATCGCCATCGATCGCGCCGCCGAAGAGAAGACGGGGCGGTTCGGCACCCAGATCGCGGAACTGCGTCCGGAGATCGTGATCGACATGATTTCGTTCGATCTACCCAGCGCCCGGCAATTGGTCGAGGCGCTGCGCGGCAAGGTCGAGCACTATCTGTTCTGCAGCTCGATCTGGGTGTACGGCCGTTTCTTCACGGTCCCGTCGACCGAGGCGGATCCTCCAAACCCCATCGACACCTACGGGACGAACAAGGCCGCGATCGAAGCCTGGCTGTTGCGGCAAGCACGCCTGACCGGCTTTCCGGCGACCTGCTTCCGGCCCGGCCACATCGTCGGAGAGGGATGGAACCCGATCAACCCGATCGGCAATGCGAATCCGGCTGTCTTTTCGTCGATCGCTCGCGGCAATGAGTTGGTCCTGCCCAATCTGGGGCTCGAGACGGTGCACCATGTTCACGCCGACGATGTCGCCCAGTGGATCATCCGCGCGATCGAGAACCGCGCGGCCTCGATCGGCGAGGCATTCAACACGGTTTCCGAGCAGGCGGTCACTCTGCGGGGTTATGCCGAAACCGTCTATCGCTGGTTCGGCAAGGAGCCGCGGATCGCGTTCAAGCCCTTCGACGAATGGATCCGCGATCTGGAGGGTGAGGATGCCGTCGGCTCCCGCGGGCACGTCATCCGCAGCTCATGCCACTCGATCGAGAAAAGCCGCCAGCGCCTTGGCTACAAGCCTCGCTATACGAGCTTCGAGGCAATCCAGGAGTCCGTCTGGGCGCTGATCGCCGCCGGGAAGGTTGCCGTCCCGGATGCCGGCTTTCCGGGGCAGGACAGCTGACTTTTCTGCCGCACGATTTCTTCGCCCGCGACGCCATCGCCGTGGCGCGCGAGCTGATCGGCGTTCGGCTTGGGCTCACCGGCGTCGGCGGCATCGTCGTCGAGACCGAGGCCTATCTGGCCAACGATCCGGCCTCGCACAGCTTTCGCGGCCGAACGCCGCGCAACGCAGCGATGTATAGCTTGCCCGGCACCGCCTATGTCTATCGGTCCTACGGCCTGCACTGGTGCCTGAATGCCGTGTGCCTGCCGGGCAGCGCGGTGCTGATCCGCGCGATCCAGCCGCAATCCGGCATCGCGGCGATGCGCGGCAGGCGGGGAACCGATGATGACCGGCTGCTCTGCTCCGGTCCCGGCAAGCTATGCCAGGCGCTCGGCATCGATGGCTCGCATAACGGGCTGTCGATGATCGCGCCGCCATTCGAGTTTGCCCGCTCCGAAACCAATCCAGCCGCGATCCTCAGCGGACGCAGGATCGGGATTTCCAGGGGCGTGGAAGCAGAGTGGAGGTTCGGCCTTGGCGGATCGCCCTATCTCAGCCGGAAGTTCTGAGCGGAGCGAGATGTCTGCCGGAGCCGGCAATGCCGGGATCGGCTGCTTGGCAGCGCTGATCATTGCAAGCTCGAATGTTGCCGTTCTTATTGACTGACCAGCGGCAAGAAATTCCGCAGGAGGCAAAAAATAAAACCGGCAGAAGCCTTGTTTAACTCGCGGTCCAGGTCTAGTTATAAGGTTCGTTGATTTGGCCGATTTGGCTTTAGCGGTGTCAGAGACCCGCCATTTTACTCCGAATTCTCGATTGGGATGCGTTGTGCCTGCCGGCGCAACCGCTCGCACGTCTCGACCTCGGAACAATCCCTGCTGACCACGGATGTACTGGCAGCAGGGTATGTCGTTCCGAGGTTCGGATCGGAAGGGGCGCCGCTACCTCGGCAAGAATGTCTCGTCGACCCTCAGGGTCGATCGATCCGGCTTCCTCGAAGCCGCAGTGGAAGAGGAGAGCAACAATCATGATCTCGACACGCTCCCAGAGGCTCAATAGCCGTCTTGCCCGCCGCGAGCCTGCAACCCACCGCTATGCCTTGGGGCAAAGCGTTCGGCTGAAGACCAGCTTCAACACGGTTCCGAAATCCAGCGAAATCTATCAGATCACCGGGAGGCTCCCGGCTCGGGGGGATTCGCTCCAGTATCGCATCCGGAGCGAGACCGAGCGCCACGAGCGTGTGGCGACAGAGGACAACCTCGAACCCGTGCGCGTATCGCGGAACGACGAAGACGCAACTCTTCTCGAAAGGACATTCGGCAATGGCCAAGGGGCAAAAGCGTAGCAGTCGCGAGATCCGAAAACCGAAACAGGCAAAGACATCCGCGAAGGCGAACAGCCCGTTTGGCAACGAGATCAAGCTTTCGGCAAACCCCAATGCACCGCGTGGCAAGAGCCAGAACTGACGAGCGTTAGCCGGTGAAGATCGTGATCGAGTTCTACCGCACCCGCACCCAGGAGCAGCGAGCGAACGCAGACTTCCGAGCTGTGGTCCGGCCGATCGCCGAAGCCGAGGGAGCGTGACCATGCCGCTCGAATTTCCCAACCCAAGTCGAAGTTTCGACGAGGTGCGCAAGGCGGTTCGTTTCGTCGGTCACGACGGCATGTTCGAGGTGCCGTTCTTCATCGAAGCGGATGCATTGGCCTCAATCGATCGCAGGCCGGAAACGGCGGAAGCGGCATGCCTGGCGGCATTCGACGCGGCGCGCCATTCGATCCACACCAGCGCGCGGAAACTCTACGCGGGTGGCAGGCGGACCATCTACACCATAACAGCCGCCGATATGCGGTGACAACGAACTCGCGGATATGTGCGGCACGGGCAGTGAACGGTTCGCCCGATCGCATTTGTTAAACAATGATGGGGCTCGGGTGGGCCAGTCCCGGACAACAGCCGTAGCCCTTGGGGCTAGCGGCAGCTCAGGAGATAAATTGCGAGTTGACGTGCGGAACAATGACGTCGATCAAGCGCTGCGGGCGCTGAAAAGGAAACTGCAGCGCGAGGGTCTTCTTCGCGAACTGAAGCGGCGACGGGCCTACGAGAAGCCCTCGGAACGACGCGTTCGCGAAAGGGGCGACGCTATCCGAAGGGCGCGCAAGCTCGCCCGCAAGCAGGCGCAGCGTGAAGGACTGCTTCCGGCTCCGAAGAAAAAGCCGTCGCCTGTCGCCCGTCGTGGAAGGAACGGTCCCGCCGGATCATCCGGCTGAATCGGCTATCCTGCCAAAGCATGTCTGCCGAAGTGGCGCGCATTAGTCTCCGGAATCGGAGGGCCGGCCTCTGCCGGTAGCGATCCTGCGGAAGTTTCTGCTTTCGAGATCGATGATGGCTCCGCAGCCCGGGCATTCCAGCTGCGTGTGGGCGCGCAGCCAGCCGACGGTCCTGCGCGTCTCATAGCCACAGTCCGGGCAAACGACCCCTATTTCGTCGTCTTGGAGCGATTTGTCGGTCTCCACGGATCTACCCGTTCAGATCAACTGGTGACGCGCAACCGTCTCGCGGTCGCGCCGGCGCATTCCGCTCGTGTCGTTGTCGATCCGGCGCCGCGCTTCGCTTCGCGGTGCTGTCCCGACGGCGCCGCCCTCACTTTTCCATTGAGCGAGGGCATCCTGGTGCGAGTCCAAGTTTTTTACATATGCGTCCACCACGGTGCTCAAATCCGTTTCCGATTCTCCATCCAGGCGGTCGACAAGGAATCGTGCGGCAGCCGTTCGACGGCGGCTGCCACGGACCAAAGGCGGGCGAATTTCGGCGAGAATTTTCTCGACCGCCTTCGTTTGCTCGGATGTCAGGTGGGTGGAAGACATGGCGTCCTCCTTCTTATTGGGGCTAGGGCACGCTGGCCGCCCTTGGTCGGCAGCGCCCGTTCCAGAAGCTGCCGATGAATGACCATACGCCGGTCACCAACGGATGGCGATGGCCAATCGGGAAATAGTGGCTGAACGGGACGGCTCGTAACCGCGTTCATGTGATCCGCCGGACGAGCTTTTCCGGGTAGCTATCACCTTGTAGGAGGAAGCGTTCCTGTGTACTTCCCGCCCTACTTTAGGAGAGGCTTAAAGAATGAGAGTTGCGGTAGTGGTCGCGTTGAGCGCGGCGGTGGCTGGATGCGTGAGTTCTCCGGTCGACTATGGAGCATCGCTTTCGCAGCGGGACCCGAAATGGGCGTCGACGGAATGCCAGCAGGCCCGCATGGCGGCTTCGAACTACGCCGCTCGCGAAAAGGAGCACCCCGGCTGGGGGTTTGGCGTCCTGCTCGGTCCCTACAGCATGGGGCTGGTAGCGTCGATCAAGGAGCACGAGCAGCAGCAACGCAGGCTGTTCGCCCGCGAGGTGCATTTGCGGTGCTCGAGCCTGCCGCTGCCGGAGGAGCTCGAGGGCGCTCCCGAAGCTGTCAAGCAGACGAAATATCCATAGACATAACCGCCCGTCGGGGGGCGGGCGGAAGCGATCCTTGCCGCTCAGTCTTCCCGCCAGGCCTCGAGCAGCGGGCCTTCGCTGCCATAGACCGGGTCCTTCTCCGGACGGCCGACCTTGGCAATCGTTCGCAGCGCCTCTTCGTGCTGCTCGGCGCGCGTGCACAGGTCATAGGTGCCGAAGGGCGGATAGGCGCCAACGACCAGCAGGTCGGATGACGAGGACAGGCGCTGGTGGCCGGTGCCGGCCGGCAGGATCGCCACGTCGCCGGCCTTGACGGTCAGCACCTTGCCCTTGTCGCCGCCGAAGCGCACCTCGGCCGTGCCGCGCGCGATGCCCAGCACCTCGTGAATGCGCGAATGGTAGTGGACGTAATCGTAGATGCCGTTGCGCCAGCCGTCGCCCCAGCCGTTCGTACTGAAGAGATCCTCGAAGACGCCCGCCGGATCGACATCGTCCGGCAGCGTCACGGCCCCGCGATAGACGATCATCGGCCAGCGCGGATGGTTGGGCACAAGACCGTCATCGTTGAAGCGGAAGGTGAGCGGTTCGCGCTTCTCGACAAGCTCAGCAAGTTTTGCCGCTCCTGGCATGCCGTGGCCTTTCCGCCTCTTTTCCCGCTCATGGCAACCGACGCCTGCGGATGGACCCGCCGCTCGATTGCCGACCGTTCTCAACCAGCGGCGGCGCGCTTTGTTCCCGGCGATCGCGCCTTGCGGCGGAACTGCGTAATCTCCCCCTTAAGCGGGAGATGGCCGCGAAGCGGCCAGAGGGGTCGTCTCGCATCAAGCGCCGACGTCTTGTGGATGCGAAGAAGAGGTTGGCGCTCGACGCGCGGCGACCCCCTCTGTCGCCTTCGGCGACATCTCCCCTGCAAGGGGGGAGATTGGTGCTCCAACGCCTACACCTCAAGCATGACCTTGATGGCACGGCGCTCGTCCATGGCGCGGTAGCCTTCCGCGACCTCGGCCAGCGGCAGCTTGAGGTCGAAGACCTTGCCGGGCTTGAGCCTGCCCTTGAGCACGCGGTCCATCAAGTCGGGCAGGAAGCGGCGCACCGGCGCGGGACCGCCCAGCATGCGCTTCTGGCCGAAGAACAGACGCTGGCCGTCGAAGCTCACGCCATGCGGCACGCCGACATAGCCGATCGTGCCGCCGGGACGGGAGCAAGCCAGCGCCTGGTCGAAGGATTCGGCCGCGCCGACGCATTCCAGCACCGAGTCGGCGCCGACGCCGCCAGTCAGCTCCTTGATGCGCGAGATACCTTCCTCGCCGCGTTCGGCGACGATGTCGGTCGCGCCGAATTCGCGGGCGAGTTTCTGGCGGCTCTCGTGGCGGCTCATTGCGATGATGCGCTCGGCTCCCATCTCCTTGGCCGCCAGCACGCCCATCAGGCCGACCGCGCCGTCCCCCACGACGACTACCGTCGATCCTGCACGCACCTCGGCCGCGTCGGCAGCGTACCAGCCGGTGCCGAGCACGTCTGAGACGGCCAACAGGTCCGGCACCAGTTCGGAGGGCGGAACCTCCGAGGTCGCCACCAGGGTGCCGTCGGCCAGCGGCACGCGGGCATAGGGTGCCTGCGCGCCCGACATGAACTCGCGCTGCTCGCAGGACGACTGGAAGCCGAAGCGGCAATGCGGACAGGTGTTGTCCGAGAGGCAGAACGAGCCGACGACGAACTGGCCGGGACGGACCGTGCGCACCTCTGCGCCGACCTCGACGACGATGCCGCAATATTCGTGGCCCATATGCATCGGCCCGTCGACCGGCTGCAGCCCGCGATAGGGCCACAGGTCCGAGCCGCAGATGCAACTGGCCGAGAGCTTGATGATGGCATCGGTCGGGCGCAGGATTTTCGGGTCCGGGACTTCCTCGCAGCGGATGTCGCCCGGCTTGTGAAGAACGGTTGCGAGCATTTTTTGCTTCCTTTCGCTCAAACGGGAAAATGGTCAGGCGGGAGAAAGGTCAGGCGCCGTAGTCGGCGTCGCTGACATGTTCCAGCCAGTCCACGGCCTTGCCGTCCTTGGGCTCCTGGATGGCGATGTGGACCATCGCGGTGCCCGGCGAAGCGCCGTGCCAATGCTTCTCGCCGGGCGCGAACCAGACGACGTCGCCCGGCCGGATCTCCTCGACCGGGCCGCCCTCGCGCTGGACGCGGCCAAGGCCGGAGACGACGATCAGCGTCTGCCCGAGCGGATGCGTGTGCCAAGCGGTGCGGGCGCCGGGCTCGAAGGTGACCTGCGCGCCCTGCGCGCGGCCGGCGTCGAAGGGGTTGAAGAGCGGATCGATCCGGACCGTGCCGGTGAACCAGTCCGCGGGTCCCCTGCCGGAAGGCCTCGTGCCTGCGCGAAGAATGTCCATGGTGATCTCCTTTGCGTCGTCAAATGCGTTCGATGTGAAGCGGGAAGTCGCTGCGCCGCCGTGGGCATATTTGACGCTGGTCGAAGCGGCCCAGCCTGATCGGGGCGCCGGAGAGTCTCCCGCACCAATTTGCCGGGAAGATACTGCAAGGAAACCCGTTCGATTAGGCGAGATAATCCGCATGAACTTATCGGTTTCTGATATGAATGCCGTTTTGGAGTTTCCCCGATGCAGCGCGAGGACATGAAGGATCTGCTGTGGTTCTTGGCGGTGGCTCGTGAGCGCAGCTTCACCAAGGCGGCGGCGGAGCTCGGCACCTCACAGTCGACGCTCAGCCACACCATCAAGCAGTTGGAAGCTCGCCTCGGCGTGCGGCTTCTGACCCGCACGACACGAAGCGTGGCGCCGACGGAAGCCGGCGAACGGCTCTACCAGTCGCTCGCGCCGCGCTTCGAGGAGATCGAGGCCGACCTCGCGGGCCTGGTCGCCTTCCGCGACAAGCCTTCCGGAACCGTTCGCATCACGCTGTCCGACCACGCGCTGCAGACGACGGTCTGGCCGAAGCTTGGGCCGGTGCTCTGCGACTATCCCGACCTCTGCGTCGAGCTCTACAGCGACAACGGCATGCGCAACATCGTGCAGGAGCGCTTCGACGCCGGCGTGCGGCTCGGCGAGAGCGTCGACCGGGACATGATCGCGGTGCGGATCGGCCCGGACTGGCGGCTCGTGGCCGTCGCCTCGCCGGAATACTTTTCTCGTCGCCCCGCCCCAAGGACGCCGCAGGATCTGGGTCAGGCACGATTGCATCAGCCTGCGGCAGGCCACGTTCGGCGGGCTCTATGCCTGGGAGTTCGAGAAAAAGGGTCGCGAGCTTCGGGTCCGGGTGGATGGCCAGCTGACCTTCAACTCGACCCTGCCGATGATCGACGCGGCGCTAAGCGGCTATGGTATCTGCTACGTCCCGGAAAACCTCGTCAGCCACCACATCGCAGAGGGGCGGCTGATGCTCGTGCTTGACGAC
Source organism: Mesorhizobium captivum (assembly GCF_033977165.1). Classification (NCBI taxonomy): domain Bacteria; kingdom Pseudomonadati; phylum Pseudomonadota; class Alphaproteobacteria; order Hyphomicrobiales; family Phyllobacteriaceae; genus Mesorhizobium; species Mesorhizobium captivum. The sequence goes on along the minus strand of NZ_JAVIJB010000005.1, from coordinate 130,008 downwards.
TGGAGCCTGCCCTTCCCGGGTTATCACCTCTACTATCCAAGCCGGCGGCAGCTTTCGCCCGCGATGGCGGTGATCGTCGAGGCGCTTCGGCATCGGAGCTGAGGCTGGGAAACAGCGCAGCGCGGGCCCTTCGACGAGGCCCTTTAAATCGCGACGAAACGGATTCGGGCGACGCGCTTCAAGCCTCTGTTTTGATGCATGCCCTTCACCGAAAACCGCTGCGCATTTTGGGTGACATGCCTTAATCCGGCTTGCCGAGAGCTGTCAGGATAAAGCGAATCTGCTCGCGCAGGCTCGCCTCGGTGTCTTCGCCGTGTTGGACGCAGTGCTCGATCAGAAGCGGATGGAAGAACGGCATGAACGCGGTCTTGACGGCACGCGCCGCCTCGGCCGGGTCGCCGACCTTGAATTCGCCCGTCTCGACTCCCTCGCGAACGATCGCCTCGAAGATCGTCACCATCCACTCGATATGAGCTTTGACGATCGCCCAGTTCTCCTCCATGACGGCGACAATCATGTCGTGCATGTGCTTTTGCTCGATCAGTGTCGCCGTGCCATGGCGGTGAACTGCGATCAGAAGCCGACCGAGTTTCTCCGAGGCCGTGGCCTTCGTGCGTGCGATCACAGAGACGATGTCGGCAATCTCGTTCAGGATCCGCTTGCAGATGAACCCGTTGATCGCATCCCTGGAGGGAAAGAAACGGTAGACATTTGCCCGGCTCATGCCAAGGTCGAAGGCTATGTCGGCCATCGACGTCTTATGGTAGCCGATGCGGCGAAAATGCTCTTCCGCCACTTCCAGGATGCGCGCGCGCACCTCGTCGAGATCGGTTCGCATTCCGATCGGGTGATTCATCGATGTCTCCGGAACTGAACGATCGGGCATGCCGGGCTCGTGCGGACGATCCTCTGTAAACGGGTAAGATCGTCCCGCCCGCAAAGCAGATCCTTGCGGGCTGAGAACTTGACCCGTCTTCTACAACGACCGACCCCTATTCGGCGGCCATTGCCAGTCGCAGTTCCGGTTCCGGTTCATGCGTCAATTCCTCCGGGGTCTCGTCCGCCACCGGCTTGATCCGGAACCACGCGATATACAGCGCAGGTAGGAAGAGCAGGATCAGCACCGTGCCGACCGCCGTGCCGCCGATCAGCGTATAGGCCATCGATCCCCAGAAGACGGAGTGCGTGAGGGGTATGAAGGCCAGCACCGCGGCAAGCGCGGTCAGGATCACGGGCCGCGCGCGCTGCACCGTGGCCTCGATGACGGCGTGATAGTCATCCAGGCCGGCGGCTCGGTTCTCCTTGATCTGTTCGGTCAGGATCAGCGTGTTGCGCATCAGGATCCCGGCTAGTCCAATCAGGCCCAGAATGGCGTTGAAACCAAAGGGCTGGTTGAAGGCCAGCAGCATGGGCACGACGCCGACGAGGCCAAGCGGCGCCGTCAGCACGACCATGAACATCGTCGAGAAGGATCGCACCTGCAGCATGATGACGATCAGCATGGCGGCGATCATGGCCGGGAAGATTTTGCCCAACGCGGTGTTGGCCTTCTCAGCCTCCTCGATCGATCCGCCCATTTCGATGCGATAACCGGCCGGAAGCGATGCGATCAGCGGCTGAAGGGCTTTCATGATCTGCTTGGAGACCTCCGGAGGCTGGGTCGCTTCGTTGATGTCGGAGCGGATCGTAATGACCGGCGTGCGGTCGCGACGCTTCAGAATCGGCTCTTCCAGACGGATTTCGGAATGGCCGATCTGGTCGAGCGGAATCTGCCGGCCGTCCCGGCTCATCAACGAGAAATCCGCCAGACGCGATGGATCCAGCCGCTCGGCGCCGGCGCTGCGCGCCACGATGGGGACATTGCGGATATCCTCGCGGACCTGCGTGACCGGAATGCCGGTGAGCAGGAATTGCAGTTGCTGGGCCGCCTCGGCCGACGACAGGCCGATGAGGTTCAGCCGATCCTGGTCCGGGACGAAGCGAAGCACGGGCGTGCGATTGCCCCAGTCGCGGTTGGCCTGCCGCACGTCCGGGACGCCCCGCATGATGTCGAGGGCCTTCTCCGAGATGCTGTAGAGCTGCGCCGGTTCAGGCCCCATGATCCGGAACTCGACCGGGAACGGCGTGTAGGGGCCGAACACGAGCTGCGTGACGCGGACATTGGCTTGCGGTGCGAGCCCCTGTGCCACCGCCTCCCGGAGCCGGTGCTTCAGCGCCTCGCGCGCCTCGGCGTTCGGGGTCAGCACGACGATCTTGGCAAAGGCGGGATCGGGCAATTCAGGCGCCATCGCGAAGAAGAAGCGCGGAGCGCCCTGACCGACATAGCTCGTGACGATCTTGGCCTCGGGTTGGCCGTCCAGCCAGTGCTCGAGCTTCTCGACCGTGGCGGTCGTCGTCTCGATGCTGGTGCCTTCCGGCAGGCGAACCTCGACGAGCACTTCCGGGCGGTCGGATGTCGGGAAGAACTGCTGCTTGACGGCACCCATGCCGATAACAGAAGCCGCGAAGGCGATGGCGACGATACCGGAGGTTACGAACTTGTGGCGCACGGCAAAGGTGATGAGCCGCCGCAGGCGTCGATAGTTCGGTGTGTCGTAGATCGCATGGTGACCACCCTCGATCGGTTTGATCGCGGGCAGCATCTTGACGCCGAGATAGGGCGTGAAGACCACGGCGACGATCCAGGAGACGATAAGCGCGAACCCTACGACCCAGAAGATGTTGCCGGCGTATTCGCCGGCGGTCGAGCGCGCGAAGCCCACGGGCAAGAAGCCTGCGATCGTCACCAGCGTTCCCGACAGCATCGGCGCCGCGGTGTGGCTCCACGCATAGGCGGCCGCTCTGATGCGGTCCATGCCCTCTTCCATCTTCACCACCATCACCTCGATGGCGATGATGGCGTCGTCGACGAGAAGACCGAGCGCCAGGATGAGGGCGCCGAGCGTGATGCGGTCGAAGAACCGGCCGGTCTCCAGCATGATGAGGAACACGGCGGCGAGCGTCAGGGGGACGGCGGCCGCCACGACGATGCCGACGCGCCAGCCCATGCTGAGCAGGCTGATCAGCAGCACCACGCCGAGCGCCATCGCGAACTTCATCATGAACTCGTCAACCGCCGAGGTGATGTTGACGGCCTGGTCTGACACCTTGTCGAGCGTCATCCCGAGCGGCAATGTCCGTACGATGGCCGCCGTCCTGTCCTCCAGCGCCTTGCCGAGCGCGCGACCATCCCAGCCCTCCTGCATGACGGCCGCGAGCATGATGGTGGGCTCGCCCTGGCGGCGGATGAGATAGGTGGGAGGATCCTCGTAGCCGCGGCGGACCGCGGCTATGTCGGAGAGCTTCAGCGTCCGCCCCGCGGCGACGATCGGCGTGTCGGCGATCGCCTGGACACTGTCATAAGCGCCATTGACCCTGATGAAGACCTGCGGCCCCTCAGTGTCGATAGAGCCCGCCGGCGTGACGGTGTTCTGCCGCTGCAAGGCGCCAACGATATCCCGTGCCGACACGCCGAGCGTTGCCAGCTTGGCGTAGGAGAACTCGACGAAAATCTGTTCGGGACGTTCGCCGAGGATGTTGATCTTCTTGACGCCGGGCACATGCAGGAGGTCCTGTCGGATCGCCTCGGCCTGCCTGGCCAGCTCACGCATCGGCATGCCCTTGGCCTTGAGCGCGTATAGGGCGAAGCTCACGTCCGAATATTCGTCGTTGACGAAGGGGCCGTAGACGCCGGACGGCAGGTTGCGGGCTTCATCCCCGAGCTTCTTGCGGGCCTGGTAGAACTCTTCCTGCACGGCGGATGGCGGTGTGCTGTCCTTCAGCGTGACCGTCATATACGCATAGCCCGGCCGCGTGGTCGTCTCGACCCGGTCGTACCAGGTCAGCTCCTGAAGCCGCTTCTCCAAAGGTTCGGCGACCAGGTCCTGCATCTCACGCGCCGTCGCGCCCGGCCACGCCGTCGTGACCGTCAGGGTCTTGATGGTGAAGTTGGGATCCTCCGCCCGGCCGAGCATAAGGAAGGCGTAAGCGCCGGCGGCCACCAGCAGGAGGATGAAGAACAGGGTGACGGCGCGTTCATGAACGGCGATCGCTGAAAGATTGAGGTTCATTGTCAGTTGCTCCCGCTTTCGGACGCAGTCCTGACGCGAGCGCCCTCCTGCAGGAGATGAGCGCCGAGCGAGACAATCCGATCGCTGGAGCTCAATCCGGAGATCACGGCGGATTCGCCGGTCACACGAACAAGCTTGACGGGTTGAAAGTGCACTGTCGAGGTGGCGTTGTCCAAGACCCAAACGCCGGTCTTCTTGCCGTCGTCGAGCACTGCTCCCAGCGGCACCTGGACTTCCGGCTCGCTCGCCTGCGTTGCCAGCCGAATGGTTACCGTCGCGCCAAGCGGTGCTGCCGCGGCTTCACCGTCAAGCACATAGCGGGCCTCATAGGTGCGGGTCTGGGCATCGGCGGAGTTGGATAGTTGTCGCAGATGCGCCGTGTGGCGTTGCTCATCGCCCCCATACACGCTGGCGTCGGCCGCGGAGCCGATTGCCGGCCGGATCGTTTCGGGAAGCGCGACCACCGCTTCGCGGGGGCCGGCCTGAGCGACCCGAACCACCGTCTGGCCGGCGGAGACGACCTGACCCGGCTCGCCAAGCGTATCGACCACCGTTCCATCGGCGTCCGCCAGCAGGACCGCATAGGCCGCCTCATTGTCCGCGACCTTCGCATCCGCTTCGGCGACGGCGAGCTGGGCCGTGGCCGTATCCAGCGCGGCCTTTGCCTGCTCGTAGCGCTGCCGGGGAACCCATCCATCTTTCAGCAGATTGGCATATCGCCGTTCATCCGGTTCTGTCTGAGCGACGATCGCACGCGCGGCGACAACGGCATTGCGCTTTGCCGTGAGCGCAAGGCGAAGATCGGTGTCGTCGATCCGCATTAGCGGCTGACCGGCTTTTACCTGCTGACCGACATTGACAAGCCGTTCGACGATCTTGCCGGGGACGCGGAAGCCGAGATTGCTCTCCACCCTCGCCCCTACGATGCCCGTGAAGCTGCGTTTGGAACCGCTCACCCGCGCTGCCATCGCCAACCTGACGACGGGCGGCTCCTGCCGCGGGTCGCTTGCGGCGGAAGCCTCCTGCGCGGGATTGGCAAATGTGGCGAATGCCGTCGCCCCTGACACCGCGATCGCCCCTGACCCCGTGATCAGGATCGCGCCCAGCATAATAACCGATCTCTTTTTCATGCCCGTCGCCTCACGTCGAAATAGATTGCGTCCGTTCTCTATGCTGTGTCCCGCGTCGACCGGCAGCGGCAGGCTGCGATCCGCGCGGCGTATCAGTCCGGTAGCGCGTCGGCGCGCGGATGCTTGTCGGCCTCGGTCGAGACCGTCACCTTCTCGCCGGACCTCGAGAACGCGTAGAGCGAGCCCCGGTAGCCCGGCATGGAGAAGGCAACGGAGTCGCGGTCGGCGAGGCCCATGACGACGCGCTGCGGATCGCCGCCGCCCTTCGGCGCGAAGGTGGCGGTGACCTCCAGGAGACCGCCGTCGGCTGGGACGTAATAGACCACCATGTCGAGGCGTCCGTTGTGCAGGCTGCTGGCTTCGATGGGACGGCCGATGGTGGCTTCCTCAGCAAGGGCCGGCGTCGCCGTGAACAGCGCGGCCAGAAGCGATGCGCTCAGGGTTCTGCGGATCATCTCGGTATCTCCTCTTGTTAGATTGTGATCGAACTCTATCCTATATAGATTTCGAATGCAATCTAAAAAGAGCGGCATTCAGTCCGTGGCAAACCGCCACACCCACCACATGGCGCGCCGCCTATTTCGCACCTCCTCTTGATAGATTGCGTTCGGTCTCTAATTGAGATATAGATTTTGTACGCAATCTAAATTAGGAGATCGACGATGCGCGTGAGCCGCATTCAGGCTGAGCAGAACCGGCAAACCGTGATCGACGTGGCCAGCCGGCTTTTTCGGGAGCACGGTTTCGACGGCATCGGCCTCAAGGATCTGATGAAAGGCGCCGGGCTGACCCAAGGCGCCTTCTATAAGCAGTTCGCGTCGAAGGAGGACCTGGCTGCACAGGCGTCCAAGCGGGCGATGGAGAGCGCTGCCCACCGATGGGCGGCGGCGACCACAGCCAACCCTGGCGATCCCCTTGGGGCGGTGGCCGCATTCTACCTCAGTATGGACCATCGCGAGGAAAGGATGGATGGCTGCCCGGTCGCGGCGCTCGGCTCGGATGCCGCCAGGCAGGGGACAGACGTGAAAGCGTCGTTCGAGGCCGGCATCAGGGAGCATCTCGAAATCATCGGCCGCATGATTGCCGCGGCCGATGGCGAGCCCAACAAAAAGGCCATGGCCGTTCTCTCGACGATGGTCGGTGCGCTGATGATATCGCGCGTCGTCAACGACCCTCACCTCGCTCAGGCTTTTCTGGATTCGGCGACCGAACAGGTTCGCGACGCCGTCACCGCTTGAACGGCTCGGGGGCTGGCGACCGAGATTGATAGGAGAATAGATGCGACGGATAGTTGTTACAGGCATGGGCGCGGTCACGCCCCTTGCTGCGAATGTCGAAGCGTCGTGGTCGCGTCTTCTGGCCGGTCGCTCAGGCATCCGGCGGCTTCCGGACGACATGGTGGAAGGCCTGCCGGCGAAGATCGGTGGGACAGTTCCCTCCCTGGAAGAAGACCCCGAAGCCGGCTTCGATCCGAATGCTTTCCTGGCCCCCAAGGACCAGCGCAAAGTGGACCGCTTCATTCTGTTCGCGCTGGCCGCGGCGGAAGAGGCGATTGCTCAGGCGAAATGGAAGCCGGTCTCGGCAAACGATCGGATCCGCACCGCGACGATCATTGCTTCAGGCATCGGAGGGTTCCCCGCCATAACCGAGGCCGTGCGAACAGTTGACCAGCGCGGCGTGCGGCGCCTGTCACCGTTCACGGTGCCGTCCTTTCTGGTGAACCTCGCGGCGGGCCACATCTCGATTCGTTACGGATTCAAAGGTCCGCTCGGGGCACCGGTGACGGCATGCGCGGCTGGCATCCAGGCAATCGGCGATGCGGCTCGTCTTATCCGCGCCGATGAAGCCGACATCGCCATATGCGGCGGAGCGGAAGCATGCATGAATGTCGTCAGCCTGGGCGGTTTTTCAGCGGCACGCTCTCTTTCGACCTCCTTCAATCACCGTCCTGATCAGGCCTCTCGTCCGTTCGACATATCGCGGGACGGTTTCGTCATGGGCGAAGGAGCCGGCATCCTGGTCATCGAGGAATTGAGCCACGCGCTTGCGCGCGCTGCGAAACCGCTCGCCGAGATCGTCGGCTACGGCACGACAGCGGACGCTTATCACGTCACGTCCGGTCCCGAAGATGGTGATGGCGCGCGCCGAGCCATGGAGATCGCGATTGCCCAGGCCGGTATTTCACCGCGTGAGATTGGCCATCTCAATGCGCACGCAACCTCTACTCCGGTCGGCGACCTGGGAGAAATCGAGGCGATCAAAAGCGTCTTCGGCACAGATTTCACCATAGCCGTCAGCGGGACGAAGTCGGCGACCGGACATTTGCTCGGCGCCGCCGGCGGGCTTGGCGCCCTCTTCGCGATCCTGGCGCTCAGGGATCAGGTGGCACCCCCCACTCTCAATTTGAGCGCCCCGGATCCTGCCGGTGACGGAATCGACTTCGTCGCAAACCGGGCGCGGCCTATGGAGATGGATTACGCGATCTGCAACGGCTTCGGTTTTGGAGGTGTCAACGCCAGCGCCTTGTTCCGGCGCTGGGATGGACATGCCGATCGCGCCAATGCCGGCGTCACATGATTGACGCCTCCGCTCCAACATTTCGCGCTTCGTCCCACTCCAATCCAAAGAGAGAAGTGATTTCCATGAGCAAGACCAATCTTGGCGTCGCCCTCGTCACGGGGGCATCCTCCGGCATCGGGCGCGCGACGGCCAACACGCTGAGGAGCGCGGGCTTTCGTGTTTTCGGAACCAGCCGCCGCGCTACCCCCGGGAAATCCGACGGCATTACGATGCTGACCTGTGACGTGACCGACGACGCGTCCGTGTCAAAACTGGTCGACGGGGTGCTGACCGAGGCCGGGCGCATCGACCTGCTCGTCAACAATGCCGGCGTCGGCCTGCTCGGCGGCGCGGAGGAGTCCTCGACTGCGCAAGCTCAGGCGCTTTTCGACGTGAATGTCTTCGGTGTTATCCGAATGACCAACGCGGTGCTGCCGGCAATGCGGCGCCAACGAAACGGCAGAATCATTAATTTGAGTTCGGTGCAGGGGTTCATCCCAGCTCCTTATTTCGCGCTTTACTCGTCGACCAAACATGCCGTTGAAGGCTATTCGGAATCGCTTGACCACGAACTGCGCCCGTTCGGAATCCGCGTTGTGTTGGTCGAGCCCGCCTATACCCGTACGTCTTTCGAAGAGAGTCTCGCCTCCCCGGATCAGTTGCTTGATATCTATGACTCGGCGCGCGCAAGCATGAATGCAGCCGTGCGGAAAGCGATGGAAAAAGGCGATGCGCCCGAAGTGGTAGCCAAGACCGTTTTGGCGGCTGCGACCGACCCCACTCCGAAGAGGCGCTATGCAGCGGGGAAAATGGCGCGCCAGGTCAGTTTCCTGCGCCGCTTCGTCCCCGCATCCGCATTCGACAAAAGCCTGCGAAAGCAGCTCGGGTTGCCGGTCTGATCGCTCAGGCAGCGCTGCCGGTTCGGCGCGACGGGAGCTGCGCGGGATCGAAGGAGGTTTTGGCAGAATTGTCGAAATGCCTCGGTTCGAAGGCAAGCGCATCGCGCATGGGACGCGCTGCCGAGAAAAGAAAACCCTGCGCGATCGTGCAATCGAGCGAGCGGAGGATCAGGCGATCGGCGTCCGTTTCGACCCCTTCCGCCATCACCTCTATTCCCAGCGTTCGCCCGAGATCGATGACGGCTTTGACGAGAGCCTGATCTTCGACGGACTTGGCCAGATCGCGAACGAAGTCCTTGTCGATCTTGATCTTGCGGATACGGCTGTCTTTCAGTGAAACCAGGGTCGAAAAGCCGGTGCCGAAATCATCCAGCACGATCGATATGCCCGCGTCCGCCAGGCGCTCCAGCTTTTCGTCGACCCGGTCGCGATCCACGGGGGCCTCTTCCGTGATCTCGATCTCGAGCATGGCCGCGGGAACATTCTTTGTCTCCAGACCACCCAATATCATGTCGTCGACATTGCCTGCCTCGAGTTCGCGTGGCGACAGATTCATCGCAACGCGCACATCCTGGCGTCCCGTCCTCGCGAGCTCTTCGATCATCGAGCAGCAATTGAGAAACACCGTCTCCGTCAGCAAGGACAGCAGACCGGTTTCACGCGCCGCCGTGACGATCTCAGGCGGCGGAATGGCCCCGTGGACCGGGTGTTGCCACCGCAGCAGCGCTTCGAAGCCGACGACCGCATGCGTGTCCAGCCGCACGATGGGCTGGAACCATGAGCAAAGAGCGCCTGCTTCGACGGCTCCGCGCAGATCGCGCTCGATGCAGTGCTTGCGTTCGAGCCCATGGTCGAGTTCGGCATCGAAGAGGCAGTATTCGTTCCTGCCGCTGCGCTTGGCCGCATAAAGCGCGAAATCCGCGCGCAGCAGCATCTCCGTCAATTGCGGTTTCTCCGACACGTAGATACCGATCGAGGCGCCGACGCGCACCGAATTCAGCGCCGGGTCCGGATCCGCGATGGCCGCGATGATCAAAGATGCAAGTCCGTCGGTCGAATGCGGGGACCCGCTGGCGGGAAAGAGCAGCACGAACTCGTCTCCACCGATGCGCGCGATCGTTGCCCCCGGCGGAGCATGGTTCTCTATCCTGCGCGCGACCCTGACCAGCAGGTCGTCCCCAATATTGTGACCATAGGTGTCGTTGACGGATTTGAAGCCATCCAGGTCGATCAGCATGGCCACGAACGGGCCTCCTGAATGCCCGAGCTGGGAGATTGCCTGCTCGAGCCCGTACCTGTTGAGCAAGTTCGTCAGCGGATCGCGCCTGGAGTTCCGTTCCATCCGGGTAGCGAACTCCCTCGCCTCGTATTTGAGACGGCTCGTCTCCCGGAAGCGGGCCTGTCCGAGAAGCGAGCTTCTGATCATTCCTGCGAGAAACAGCAGGATGGTGAAGCCAAGGACGTAATTTTCGACATTGCCCTTCACCAACACGCATCCGGCGGCGAGCAGAAGCGGCAGCGTCATGAAGTTGAGCGAAGCCGGTGCGTATGACGCGCTGTAGGTGACCGAACCGGCCGACAGGCCCGCAAGAACGATCAAATAGAGCGGCGCCTGGGGCGTAGTGTATCCATCCGACAGCACGGCCAGGAAAGACCACGCGATGCCGGACGCCAGAGCCAACAGCCCGTAAAGAGAAAGTCGGGCGGCGACCGGCTTTAGCCGATTATCGGGAATGTCCGGCGGGGCGGGAATGTCAGATTGGGCGATGGCAAGTCCTATGCGCGCGCCATTTATGACGCTGACCGCCGCAAACCACAGCACCGCCGCAAGGCCGGCACCGGAGAGCAGCTGAACGGTCAGGATCAGGGCCGAGAGCACCGTGCCGATGGGCATCGAGATAAAAAGCCCCATCCTCAGATCAGCCAACCGATCCCACAGGATCCCGGCTTCCACGGATTGGCTTTGCCCGTTGGGCGTGGAACCCGGGCCAGGCTGCTTGGAATGTCTCATAATGCCAAATGGCTAATGAAGCGGAATGAAAATCACGTTAAGGATTTCAGCAGCTTATGGCGCATTCGCTCGATTGACGGCTGAGGCGCGTGGCGTTGAAACGGATTCAGGCGACGCGCTTTAGGCCTTTGTTTTGATGCATTGTCGTCGCCCCAGAACCGCTTGCACACTTCCGGGCGACATGCATTGGCTCGACGGAGCCGGTGCGAAGGGCAAAGTTGGGTCAAAGGCGGCTTCGAGCCAGGTCCCCCCTCGCTCGATCAGGTCAGTCCGAGATCATACCAATTCAGGCGCACGCCATCGCTCCGCAGACCCCAGCGGTCAGCCTTGGCGCCAGTTCCGGTTCTTTTGCAATTAGTTTAGCAATACCTAAATAACAACCGCCAGTTGACTGCAGCTGCCGTCGGCAATATTGATCGAGCGGGGATTAATTCGGGGGTGGTGTCAAAGCAAATGCTTGCGGGGGCGGATCGTGCCATTTTTTGGCGCGATGCAGTACAATTTCTCGACTTAGCGAAAGTTGCGGCGTCGTTCGTACGCTTACACTCGCATCAACTGCCGGATCGTCGCTCATTCATTTGGTGGCCCCTCAAGGGCTGCAATCTCGCGCGCCGGAAAGCCGATGCACGTGCGGTCTATGCGTCTTCGGCAAGGAAAAAACTACGGGCCCTGAAGGCATCGGCGGCCAAAGACCATGGATAGCTCTTCGTTTCGTGCAATCGACTTTCCGAACCTGGGCGTATTCGTTCTTACCGTAGAGCCTCCAGGCGGAACCCGCAGGACGCACGCCGCCAACGAATTGGGCCGCGTCGGCATTTCTTTTGATTTCGTGCAGGGCATCGATCAAAACAGCGCCGACATTGACCGGGCATACTCACGCCTTCTGAATTGGGCTCTTCACAAGCGCTCACTTACGAGGGGCGAGATTTCCGTCTATCTCGGACATCGGAAGATCTGGCAGGAAGCGATGTCCGGAGGGTTGGATTTCGCGCTGATTTTTGAGGACGATTTCAAGATCTGTAATGACGAGCAATTCATTCTGGCGATAAACGATGCCATTTCTCGCCGAGACATTTGGAGCATCGTAAAGTTCTTCGATTTTAATCATAAAAACGTGGTAGATTCAGTTAAAGTTGGAGCAACGCAGCTTGTCGGATACAAATACCTGGCCTCGGGTGCGGTAGCCTATCTGATCAACAGGCAGGCAGCTCAATCACTTCTGCATCGCCGTCATTTGTTCAGGCCTATCGATGAGGATTTTTCTCATCCGTGGGAGTTTTCCATGCGTGTGTGGTCGACTTCTCCCAATCTGGTCGACGAAGTAAGCTTCCAACTCGGTGGATCCATTCTGGAAAGCGAACGATGCGACCTGAGACGCAAGAAGGTTGTAATTCGGTCCATATGGGGGAATTTCCTGCAGGCGAGGAAACTCGTGCGGTCGCTTTGGTATCGCCGAGCGAGTGCGGCTAACGTGCGGGACACTGTAAACGCAGGTAGCCGTGAACGACACGGCCAAACCTATAAAGACGCCTGAGCGCTTTAGGTTTTTGATTTTACGCATGTCTTTGTCCCGAAACCGGTTCCCACTTTCGGCAGACATGCTCTAGTGTCGGATAAGCAGGGAGATCTTGACCCGCGGCGCGAAAAAACAACGCAAATAGGGCTGATTGGTTATGACGTATCTGTTCTCGCAGATATGGTATTGGTCGTCTGGAGATTCCTGCACCCGGTCTCGCGGGATATTGAAATCATCGGGCAAATAAGTATAGCCGCCGTCGACCCTGGACCGCACCGAGGACCGAGGTATGGCGCGACAATCAGAGCCGCCGCAACACTTGAATTTCGTTACCGGGTCAATCTTGTATTCGTACCAATCATGGGCGTTGGCGCCTGTTGCGGCGGCAATGCACATGGCTATGACGATGAACCTTCGCATGGCATCCCTCGACTACGCGGAGGCGCTGCTCGTTCGAACGTCAAGATATATTAGCGTTGCGCTGAAAATGCCATCGGGCTGAGAATGACAAACGTGAGAGAGGCACGTTGTTGACAGCTTATGCGGCCCGGGCAATCGTCTTCGCTATGCTCGGCGAGGAAGAAGGACGCAGCTCATGCGCATCAATGACGATTTCTCCCGCCCTACAATCGTTCACGCCGCACGGCAGGACTGGGCGCCCAGCCCGGCGGCTGGCGTCGACCGGCGCATGCTTTTCAGGATCGGCGACGAGGTGGCGCGCGCCACCTCCATCGTCCGTTATGCCCCGGGCAGTGCCTTTCCGCGGCACACCCATGGCGGCGGCGAGGAGATCGTCGTCCTCGACGGCGTCTTCCAGGACGAGCACGGCGACTATCCCGCCGGCAGCTATTTTCGCAATCCGCCCGGAACCTCGCATGTTCCCGCATCGCGCGATGGCTGCACCATCTTCGTGCGCCTCTGGCAGTTCCGCGCGGGCGATGTCGAGCAGGTCGTCCGTCAGCCCGGAGAGGGCCGCAGCGTTCCACCCAGCGCCGGTGCGGCTTCGGCCACGGTGCTGTTCGACGACGGCCGTGAAGAGGTCCGTCTGGAAGAATGGCAAGCGGGCGAGCGGGTGACGGTCGAGAACAGCCGCGGGCTCGAATTCCTCGTGCTTGCAGGAGAACTTAGTGTCGGCGGCGAGCGGCTGGAGCCGCAGAGCTGGGGACGCCTGCCCGCGGGAACAAAGCTCGACGCTACCATCGGCCCGCGGGGCGCAAGACTCTGGATCAGGAACGCGCCTCTGCTGCACCCTGACGTTCTGTCCCTCCCCGAGCCCGGAATATAGCTGCCGCCGGCGGACGGCGCGATGCCGGCCAGCCGAGAGGGATCCGATCACACCAGCCGCTGCCCGCCGTCGATGTGGATGGTCTCGCCGGTCAAATGCCCCAATAGCTGTCGCATACAACACTCAGCGCAAAAAATTGGCGCTCGTGAATTCCCGTACTTCGTCAGCTATCCATTTCTGAACGCAGACGCGCTCACCTGCTCGGCGCGCCCACTGCGGTCGAGACAGCAAACGCCGCCGATAGACCGTCTCCCATACCATCATGATGCCGAGCCGGGAGGGACATGGCCAGACGGCGTGATCGTTAACTCGATGTATCGGAAAGGATCCGGTTTCCCTTGCGCAGGGTGATCCGCCGCTCGGGATGCTCGTCCCTGGCGGCTTGAAAAATGGCGCGGGCAAGCTGGGCGGTGACCGCCCGGGCAAGAACCCGCTCGATGGTCTCGTGACTTTCGGCGTGCCAAAGTTCGACGCGATAAGGCAGAGCCTCAGCCGAGCGGGAAGAGTTGGCGCTCCGTGTCATAGACAGGCCTCTGCCTAGTTCGCCGGACCGTTCCACCTCGAAACAAAACTGTTCTTGTGCCGCAAGGTGACATAACGGTCGGGATGCTCGCGCGTCGCGGCATAATAGGCGGCGTAGCCGATGCTGGCGTTTGCCGTGACCGCAAGGACTTGCTCGACGCCGTTCTTGGCAGCGTTCCACAACTCGACCTTATAGGGGAGTTCGTCGTGCTCGGCCGGGTCGTGTTCGTGTGAGGCAGGACTCCCTTCATCGTCTCCAGGCTCGTTTTCCGGAGCGAAGCTGTACAAATAGCCCAGGCTTTCGTGGTTGGATGCGAGAGCAGATGAGTATGTCGCCATGGGTCCAAGCTTGTTGCTATGCCCGATAGCCGCGCCTATGCTGGCGGACGCGTCATCGGACGAACTGCTGAATGCTAGCGCACAACGCGGGTTGGACAATGCCACTGACCACAACCGACGCGCAACATCTTTCCGACAGCCGTCGCCTCGAGCTTTTCATCGACGCCGTTGCTGATTATGCGATCTACAGCCTCGACGCCGATGGCTTCATCACGAGTTGGAATGCGGGGGCCGAGAAGATCAAGGGCTATGCCGCGTCGGAAATCCTGGGCCAGCATTTCTCCCTGTTCTTTACGATCGAAGACCAGGCCAATGCCGTGCCGGAAAGGATGCTTGCCATGGCGCGGGCAGATGGAAGGTACGAGGCCGAAGGTTGGCGGGTGCGCAAAGATGGCACCCGGTTTTGGTCGAATGCCGTTGTTCAACGGGTCGTTGACCACAACGGCGAACTCTTGGGCTATGCGAAAATCACGCGCGATATCACCGAGCGTGTCGCCGCGCACGAGACGCTGCTGCAGAGCGAGCGGCGTTTCCGCATCCTGGTCGACGGCGTCGTCGACTACGCCATCTATATGCTCGACCCAAGCGGCATGATCACCAACTGGAATGCGGGCGCCGAGCGGCTCAAAGGCTATACTGCCGACGAAATCGTCGGCCAGCATTTCTCCAAATTCTACACGCGCGAGGAACGCGCAAAAGGCACGCCGCTCCGCGTCCTCGAAACGGCCGCCCAGGACGGGCGCTATGAAGGCGAAGGCTGGCGTGTACGCAAGGATGGCAGCCGTTTCTGGGCTTCCGCTGTCGTCCATCCGATCCGCGACGACGCAGGCCGACTCGAGGGTTTCGCCAAGGTTACGCGCGACATCACGGAGCGCCGGGCAGCGCACGAAGCTTTGCGGGAAAGCGAGCGCCAGTTCCGCCTTCTGGTGAGCGGCGTGACCGACTATGCGCTTTACATGCTTGATCTCAACGGGCTGGTGACCAGCTGGAACGCCGGCGCAGAGCGCATCAAGGGCTACGCCGCCGATGAGATCATCGGTCAACACTTCTCACGTTTCTACACCGAGCACGACCGTGCTGCGGGTTTACCTGCGCGCGCACTCCATATGGCGGCACGGGAAGGACACTTCGAAACCGAGGGCCATCGCGTTCGCAAGGACGGGACGCTGTTCTGGGCGAATGTCGTGATCGATACGATCCGCGACGAGCGAGGAGAGCCGATTGGTTTTGCCAAGATCACGCGCGACATTACAGATCGACGCGATGCGGAGATCGCGCTCCGGCAGGCGCAGGCGCAACGCGCGCATACGCAGAAAATGGACGCGCTCGGTCAATTGACGGGCGGCATCGTGCATGATTTCAACAACCTGCTGACGGTGGTCGACAGCTTCGTTCGCATAGTGAAGAAAGTCGGTACTGACCCCGGGGTGGAGCGGGCGACCGAATCCGTGGAGCTTGCACTCCAGCGCGGCACCGCATTGACACGCCAGTTGCTGGCCTTCTCGCGCAAGCAGTCTGCCCGTTCCGAGGTCGTATCGCTTGCGGAGCGGGTGGAAGCCGTTCGCGGGATGATAGCCGGTTCCGTCGGTAAGAAGGTTAAGCTGATCGCAGATGTCGGATCCGAAACCTGGCCGGTGATGGTCGATCCAGGCGAGTTGGAGCTTGGCCTCATCAACATCGCGTTCAACGCGCGGGACGCCATGCCTGACGGCGGCTTGATCACGATCACTGCGGAGAACATGGTGCTATCGAGCGACGATATGGCGGCCGGTCTGGAAGGTGAATTCGTCGCATTGCGAGTGACCGACACGGGCATCGGAATTGCGCCCGACGTGGTCCCGCAAGTTTTCGAACCGTTTTTCACCACCAAAGGGCCCGAGACGGGCACGGGCCTCGGCCTCGCGCAGGTCTACGGCTTTGCGCAGCAGTCCGGCGGTGCGGTCACGATTGACAGCGAAGTTGCCAAAGGCACGACCGTCACGATTTATCTGCCACGGACCGATATGGCGAACGCCCTGCAAAGTTCGGGGGCGGAACAGCCGACCGGTGCAAATGTGGTGCAGTTAAGGACAAAAGGCCGTTTTGCCGCTTCAAGCGGATCCGATGAAGGCTGATTTGCCGTCATGAACCGCCCGGGCAGATGCCAGACTTCGATCGAAGTCTCCTCGTTACCTCCTCACACCAATCTCTGTCCGCCATCGATGTGGATGGTCTCGCCGGTCATGAACGCGTTCTGCATCAGATAGAGATAGGCCGGCGCCACGTCGGCCGGTGTCGCGATCTTTCCCGCCGGAATGCGGGCGCCCATCTGATCGAAATAGCCGGCCTTGGCCTCGCCGACGATCTCGTCCCACATTTCGGTGTCGACCCAGCCGGGCGAGACGATGTTGACGCGCGTCGGCGCCAATTCCAGCGCCAGCGCGCGGGCGAAATAGCTGAAGGAGCCGGCGATCGCCGAGACGACCGAGCCGCCGGGGACCGGCGGACGGTCCTTGTTGATGCCGGAGGTGAAGGTCATGGAGCCGCCCTTCTTCAGCGTGCGCACCGCGTGCTTGGCGAGCATCACCGCGCCGACCAGCTTGCCGTCGACGAACTGGCGCACGAAATCCATGTCGGTCTCGCCGATCGGATAATTGGGCGGCGGCGTGCCGGCGGTCGCCACCAGATGATCGAAGGCGCCGACTTCGTCGAACAGGCGGGCGACGTCCGCCTCGTTGGCCATGTCGGCGGCAATGCCCGTCATCCGCCCTGCCCCGGCGAGCCTTTTCTCGGCGGCCTTCAGCTTCTCCGCCGAGCGCCCGACGATTACCACCTCGGCGCCGCTTTCGAGCGCTGCCACTGCGACGCCAAAACCGATGCCGGAGTTGCCTCCGACGACAATGATCTTGCTTCCCGCGAGCCTAGCCATGGGTGTCCTCCGTCTTCCAGCAATGGGTTGAAAATTACGCGCGGCCGGCGTGGGCCGATTCGAGATCGGCGAGGATGATCCTGCTCATCCTGTACATCGCCTGCCGCGCCCGGTCGGCCTTCTCGCGGTCCGGGTCGCTCATCAGGCGCAGCGCCGGCTCGGGAATGACCTGCCAGTAGACGCCGAACTTGTCCGTCAGCCAGCCGCAGGGCTTTTCCGAGCCGCCGCCTGCCGTCAGCGCATTCCAGTAATAGTCGGTCTCGGCCTGGTCCTTCGTCTCGATGTAGAGCGAGATCCTTTCGTTGAAGGGCGGCATCGAGCCGGCGTTGAGCGCGGTGAAGCGCTGGCCTTCGAGCTCGAAGTCAAAGATCGCGTGCGGCACGGCCCTGTTGGTGCCGCCGACGAAGTCGGTGAACTCGATCGACCCAAGCGCCCGGCCATTCCTGAAGACGGACAGATAGAAGTCGCGGGCCTCTTCGGCGTTGAGGTTGAACCAGAGGAAGGGGCGGATGGTAGCCATGGCGTCCTCGTTGAGTTTTAATCACAAATCCTGTGAGGACTTTTGGCTGGAAAATGCGCAATAGACAAACCAAAATTTGGCAAGTATTTGTTACCAAATCTCACAAATAGAATTTCACGCCATGGCCCGCAGACTGCCGCCGCTCAACACATTGCCGGCCTTCGAGGCCGCCGCCCGGCACCTGAATTTCTCCAGGGCGGCGGACGAGCTCAACGTCACGCATGGCGCCATTAGCCGCGCGGTAAAACATCTCGAGGACCAGCTCGGCGTGCAGCTCTTCGAACGCGCGACGCGCTCGGTGCGCCTGACCGCGGTCGGCGAGCCCTATGCGCGGGCGGTGCGCGAGGCGCTCGACCAGCTCACGCTGGCGACCCAGGAGGCTACGTCCCGCCTTTCAGGCTCGACTTTGAATGTCAGCACGTCCGACGGTTTTGCCGGGAAATGGCTGGTGCCCAGGCTCTACCGCTTCCACCGCGCGCATGGCGACATCGACGTGCGCGTCTCGACCACCGGCAAGCTTACCAACTTTCGCGGCGACGGCATCGACGTCGCCATCCGCTACGGCGCCGGGAACTATCATGGACTGACCTCCGAGTTCCTCACCGGCGAGGAGGTGTTTCCCGTCTGCAGCCCGAAGCTGCTGGAGGGCCCGCATCCGCTCAAGACGCCCGAGGACCTCAAGCATCACACGCTGATCCGCGACGGCTACCGCATCGACTGGGCGGCGTGGCTTGCCAGCGCCGGCGTCGAAGGCATCGACCCGAACAGCGGGCTCACCTTCGATTCCGCCACTTTCGCGGTGGAGTCGGCCGTGCAGGGCGAAGGCGTGGTGCTTAGCCGCAGCATGCTCGTTTCGGCCGACCTCGCCACCGGCAGGCTGGTCCGGCCTTTCGACCATGCGCTGAAGGCCGTCTCCAGCTTCTATCTCGTCTATCCGCCGGAGGCGATCCGCCAGCGCAAGGTCAAGGCGTTTCGGGATTGGCTGTTTTCGGAGATTGAGCCGGGCTGAGTTCAGCGATCGTCTACACGCCGCCTTGCGCGCGTGTGCTGCCTTCCAGCGCGCCTTCACGCCGATATATTAGCAACCGCTTCTTTGCAGGGCGGGCTCGTGCTATTGTGGTTCCGGGAACGGCGGACGCGCCGTGAGCGCCCCGCGTTTCCCTTATGGGAGGAAACCAATGGCTCATTACGTATTGCTGTCGAATTTCACCGACCAAGGTATCAGGACCGTAAAGGATACTCAGAAGCGTGCCGAGGCCTTCAAGGCGATGGCCAGCAAAAGCGGGGTCAAGATTCACACTCTTTTGTGGACGCAGGGTAAGTATGACGTCGTGGTGGTTGCCGAAGCAGAGGACGACATTGCTGCGACCGCATTAGGCTTATCAGCCGCATCAATGGGCAACATCAGAACTGAGACGCTGAGGGCGTTCGACTCGGCAGATATGACCAAGATATTGGCAAAGATGGCCTGACCGCTACTTTACCGACGTGCGCGAGCGACTAAGGCTGGCGCCGAGTTGGGTGCTCGGCGCCTACCGTTTCTGGTTATGTCTCGTCACGCCACATCATCCGCGTCTCCGATCGGATTTCGACTAGGCGCCGGTAAGCTAATAGCGAATGGACCGCCACGCAATTCGGCGGCGGAGGTGTCGACCCATATGGAGGCTGCGCGATTGCGCCTTCCGCTGAAGGATACTGGCACTCGGTCCGTCGACAATGCCAGCACGCCGTCCCGGGCTTTTGTAGTCCTGGAATGGGCAACCGACGGCATGGGCGGGGGGCGTTGGGGAGCCGCCGGTTACCAGGATAGGGGGCCATGGAATCAGAAAATGCATAGGCCCTTATATAAGCATGCCAGCAATTCGTGTTCTTGGGAACTGCTTCCAGCTTAAAATTCAATCGCATATGGCCAAAAGTGCGCGTTCGCGATGATCGTCATGCAGGCCGACAGGAACCAGATCGGCCGTGCCGCGTCATTAGAGAGAGGCTCTTGTCGCGATCCCGGAGTGACTCGATGGTCAGGCTCCTTCTTGTCGTTGCGATGGCGCTCGCGCTCGCTTGCGGCGGGTCGCAGGCCGCCAAGCTCGACATGGACGCGGTCAATCGGGCCCAGTTCAGCGAGGGCGAGCCGAAGGGCGTCGATCCGATGCTGCTCAAGGCGCAGATCCTGCTGGATCGCGCCCGCTTCTCGCCCGGCCTGATCGACGGCCGCCTTTCCGACAATTTCGCCAAGGCCGTCTCGGCCTTCCAGGCGGCGAACGGGCTGCCGTCCGACGGCAAGCTTACGCGCGAGACCTGGGACAAGCTCGCGGCGACCTTCGCCGGGCCGGTGCTGATAAACTACGAGGTCACGGCCAAGGATGTGCGCGGGCCTTTCACCAGGCGCATCCCGGCCCGCATGGAGCGGATGGCGCGTCTGAAGCGGCTCGGCTACCGCAATGCGCGGGAAAAACTGGCGGAGCGTTTCCACGTCAGCGAACAAGTGCTGCGAATGCTCAATCCCAAGACCGGTTTCAGGAAGGCCGACACGAGCCTGGTGGTGCCCGATATCGGCCGCGGCGATCCTCCCGCGGCCGTCGGGAGCGTCGAGATCGACAAGGCGTCCCGCCAGGTGCGCGCGATCGATCCGTCAGGCAAAGCGCTCGCGGTCTATCCCGCCTCGATCGGCAGCGAGGAGAAGCCGGCGCCGAGCGGTGCGGCGCAAGTGAAGCGCGTCGTCCACAACCCGACCTATCACTACAATCCGAAATTTGCCTTCAAGGGGGTCAGGAGCAAGCGGCCCTTCACCATCGCCAAGGGGCCGAACAATCCGGTGGGATCGGTCTGGATCGACCTCTCGATCGAAAGCTACGGCATCCACGGCGCCCCCGAGCCCGGCAAGATCGGCACGACCTTCTCGCATGGCTGCATCCGGCTGACGAACTGGGACGCCGAAGACCTCGCCGCCATGGTCAAGCCGGGCACAAAAGTGGACTTCAAGGACGAGACGGCGCAGGAAGGGCAAAGTCAGTGAACCTTCGCGCCGGAGCAATTGCCAGGCTATCGCCAGATTCCAGCACTGGTGGGCTGATGCATTTGCGTCCGGATCCCCGGCTAGCGCGACCGCTATTTCACCTTGACGACGACCTTGCCTTTCGCATGTCCCTTCTGGACGAAAGCCAGTGCATCGTTTGTTTCTTCGAATGAGAATATCCGATCGATCACGGGGCGGATTATCCCGGATTCGACGAGGCGCGTGATCCTGCTCAGCAGATCGCCCTGCGCCCACATGAACAGAAACGAATATTCGACACGGGCGCGTTCAGCCTTCTTCCGGATGCTGCGGCTCAAGGCGTACATCACCAGTTTGAGCACGATGTTCAGGCCCAGCTTCCCGGCAAATTCGGGGTCCGGCGGACCGGAGATGGATATGAGCTTGCCGCCGGGTTTCAGCACACGCAACGACTTTTCAAGCGTTTTTGCGTCCTGACTGTTGAGGACGACATCATAGTCCTTCAGCAGGTTCTCGAAGTCGTCTTTCCGGTAGTCGACCACGATGTCGGCGCCGAGGCTCTTGACCAGTTCCGTGCTCGCGGCGCTTGCGGTTGTCGCAACCGTCGCGCCGAGATGCTTCGCCAATTGGATAGCGAATGTTCCCACACCGCCCGACCCGGCCTGGATGAAAACTTTCTGGCCTTTCTTCAGATTGGCCTTCTCGATCAGCACCTGCCACGCGGTCAGGCCCACGAGCGGAATTGAGGCCGCTTCCTCCATGCTGAGGTTCTTTGGCTTCAAGGCAATGTCAGCCTCATTGATCGCGATGAATTCGGCGAACGTGCCAATCCGGCCGTCGCGCGGCCGTGCATAGACCTCGTCGCCGAGTTTGAACCTGCGAACTTTCGAACCGACCCGGACGACGACGCCGGCAACGTCGTGCCCTAGAATGAAGGGCGGGCGATAGCACAGGAAGGGTTTGAACTCCCCGTCCCGGATCTTGGCATCGAGAAGGTTCACGCCGGCCGCGTGGATTTCGACTAGGACATCATCGTCCCGCAGGTCGGGCGTCGGCACATCGGCCAGCCGCAGAGCGGCCTTCTTCCCGTATTTATCGACAACAAAGGCTTTCATCATGCGCGCTTTCTGAAAATGGTTCTTGATGTCCGGCAGACTGAGGTTCCGGGTAGGCATCATCCGGCATGCCGCCGGCTTGCTCAGACCGGCAAGCGGAACTGCTTGCGCAAGGCCTTGTCGAAAACCTCGGCGGGCGCGAAGCGACGCAGCAGACTCACCTGCCTCGCGGCCTTGCCCGCGGTGTAACGTCGGCGTGGTCGTTCGCTTGTCGCCGCTCTGAGGACAACCTCGGCCACGACCTCTGGAAGGTCCGCTTTAGGCATTACGTCCCGCAGGAGCGTGTCGACACCTGCCCTGGCCTGATCATATTCTTTCATCATGCAATCCGGCTTGATCCCGTTCTGGTCGAAGACGGTGCGGACGAATGCCGGCTCTATGACGGAGACGCGGATGTTGAAGGCACGGGTCTCGTGGTCGAGCGATTCCGAATACCCTTCGATGGCGTGCTTGACGGCCGAGTAGTGCGCGGAATATGGCGCCGGGATCACCCCCAGGATCGAGCCGATGTTGACGATGCGCCCTCCGCCCTTCAGCCGCACCGCCGGCAGTACGGCGTTCGTCATCCGCACGACCCCAAACAGGTTTACGTCGAACAGCGCTTGAACTTGCTCGATAGACGACTCTTCCGCGCCCGCCTGTAGCCCGATACCGGCATTGTTGACCAAAAGGTCGATCCGGCCGGTTTGAGCGAGAACGGCTGAAACGAGGGTGTCCACGGACTCACCGTCGGTCACGTCGCAGCTCAGCATGGTAACCCGGCCTGGACCGGCGCCGATCACTCGGCGGCTTGTTCCGAAGACAGTAAACCCTGCGCGCGCCAGGGACTCGGCGCTGGCGCGGCCAATACCCGAGGAGGCGCCGGTCACGATGGCGGTCTTTCCGAAATTTGCGTTCACTTTGATGCTCCAAACTCGCCTAGCTTTTTTTCCATGATTGAATTACACTTATAATATCAAATTATGATCATAATGCAATACCCAGCCTGAAAGGAGAAGTCATGCGCTACGAAAAGGGCCGCAAGGACGCATCGCGCAGCCGCATCATGGAGGTTGCGGCCGATCATTTTCGGGGTGACGGCATCGCCGCGACCGGACTCGCAAGCATCATGAGCGATGCCGGGCTGACGAACGGTGCCTTCTATCCGCACTTTCAATCCAAGGCGGCGCTCGTCCGGGAATGTGTGGCGGCGGCTCTGGAGGGGCAATCAGGCCAGATCGCGGAGGCATTGGCCTCCGGTGGCCTGACGATGGCCATAGACGCGTATCTGTCAGGGGCTCATCGGGACAATCCGGAGAAAGGCTGCGCTTCCGCCGCGCTTTTGCCGGAAATTGCCCGGGAGCCATCTGAAACACGTCAAGTCTATACCGAGCGCTTCATGACTTTGGTAAACCAGGTGTCGGCGGCGCTTCCGCCGCAGACCAAGAATCCGGAGGGTACTGCGTTAGGCGTCTTTGCAACCCTCATCGGCGCCCTTCAACTGGCCCGCGCCGTAGACGGGACGGAATTGTCGGATCGCATCCTCGCGGCAGGAGCAGACGCGGCGCGGGCGCTGATCCAGCCGTGATGGAACGGCAATGGCGGAGGGCCGAGAGTTCGACCCGAAACGCCGAGGACCTCGCCGCCGTCGTCAAGCCGGGCACGACTTCAAGGACAAGACGCGTTCAGTGAACGCCGTCGGCCGCGCGCTCTCCAAGCGGGATCGCTGCATAAGTCCAATTTATCGTCATCCCTAGTTTTTCAGAACGTTACATGCCCTTCCGTCGCCTGTAGCTTCGGCGGCGCTCTATTGAAAACGGTCTGGAATTGGTGGTTCGATGCAAGCACATGCGAGAGTGGTGATTGTCGGCGGAGGCTGCGTCGGCGCCGGCATCCTGTACGGCCTGGCCAAGCGCGGCTGGACCGATGTGGCGCTGCTCGAACGCACGCAACTGACAGCCGGCTCGACCTGGCATGCCGCAGGGCTGATCCCCTCCTATGCCCGCAACATCAATGTCGGGCGAATGATCAAGAAGACCATCGAGATATATGAAGGGCTCGAGGCCGAGACCGGGCAGCCGGTCGGTTGGCACAAATGCGGCCAGTTGCGCATCGCCAATTCCAGGGACCGGCTTGACGAATTCAAGAGCTATATGAGCGTCGCCGACGTGCAGGGCATGCGGGCGCATTTGCTGACGCCGGCGGAGGCCAGGGAGCTCTGCCCGCTGCTCGACAACGACCACATGCTTGGCGCCCTCTATCATCCGGATGACGGCCACATCGCGCCTGCCGACGTGACGCATGCCATGGCCAAAGGCGCGCGGGATCTGGGCTCCAAGGTCTATCTGAACACCGAGGTCACCGGGTTCAAGCGGACGCCGGGGGGCGAGTGGCTGGTTGAGACCAACAGGGGCGACATCACCTGCGAGCACGTGATCTCAGCCACCGGCAATTACGCGCGCCAGACCGGCGCGTTGCTCGGCCTCGAAATCCCGGCGATCCCGATCCTGCATCAGTACTGGATCACCGAAGCCGTGCCGGAGATCATGGAGCGCAAAAAGCAGGGACGGCCCGAAATGCCGATCCTGCGCGACGAGGGTTTTGAGGGCTATCTGCGCGAGGAAGGCGACGGCCTGATGTTCGGGCCTTACGAGCGCACCGCGAACCTGAAACTGTTCGCCGAGGACGGCGTGCCCGCCTGGTTCGGCGCCGACCTCGTCGAGGAGGATTTCGAGGCGGTGTCGTGGAACTGGGAGCAGGCTCTGCAACTGGTCCCGGCACTGGGACGCGTGGGCATCAAGGCCAATGTCCGCGGACCGTTCCAGATGACCGCCGACGAGCTTCCCCTGATGGGACCGGCCTGGGGCCTGCCCAATGTGTGGCTGGCCGAGGGCGTGCCGGGTGGCATCCTGTGGGGCGGCACGATCGGCTATTACCTGTCGGAGCGGATCGTCGAGGGCGGCAACAGCCTCGACACGTCGGATCTGGATCCGCGCCGCTTCGGCGACTATGCCAACAAGGCCTGGACACGCGAAAAGGTCCGCGAGGCCTGGGGCACGCATGCGGAGCAAAAATATCCGGGACAGGACATGCCCGCCGCCCGCCCGCAGAGGACCGCGCCGTCCTATGCGAGGCTGACCGAGCTCGGCGCCGTCTGGGGCGTGCTCAACGGCTGGGAGATGCCCAACTGGTTCGCGCCGAAGGGCGTCGAGGCCAAGGACCAGTATAGCTGGCGCTGGACCCCCAAGGGGAACTTCGTCGCCGAGGAAGTCCAGGCGGTGCGCAACGCCGTCGGGCTGGTCGAGATGACGCCGATGACCAAGTTCGAGGTGTCGGGGCCGAACGCGGCAGTCTGGCTCGACAGGATTCTGGCCAACCGCTTGCCCGGGGTTGGCAAAGTGACGCTGGCGCATCATCTGACGGCGGGAGGCGGCGTGCAGGCGGAGTACATGGTGGCTCGCCTCGGAGAAGAGAGCTTCTACCTCATTTCGACGCCGCGCGCGGAGCGCTGGAATTTCGACGATCTCACAAAACTGCTTCCTGCCGACGGCAGCGTGAGCCTGAAGAATGTCACCAATGAGCGCGGCTGCTTCACCGTGGTCGGGCCGAACGCGCGCGAGGTGCTGCAGCCGCTGACGGAAATCGAGCTTTCGAACGCAAGCTTCCCGTGGTTCAGCGCGAAGACCGGCAGCGTCGCTTTGGCAAGCGACGTTCGGCTGCTGCGCGTGAATTACGAGGGCGAGTTGGGATGGGAGCTCTACCACCCCCTCGCCTACCAGCGGCAATTGCTGGACGCGATCCTCAAGGAGGGGGAAAAGCACGGCATGCGGCTTGTCGGGCTGCACGCGCTGGAATCGCTCAGGCTGGAGAAATCCTATCGCGCGATGTATCGCGACATGAATCCCGAGCTCAATGCGCTGGAGAGCGGGCTCGAACGTTTCATCCGCCTCGACAAGGGCGATTTCGTCGGGCGCGACGCGGTGCTGAAATACAAGGCGCGGGGCGACCAGCGCCGCTCGGTGACGCTCAAGATCGAAACCGACGGCGCCAGCACGCTTGCGTCCGAGGGGCTCTACATCGATGGCGAGTTGGTCGGGCGCATCACGTCGGGCGGATACGGCTATGCGCTCGGACATGATGTGGCGCTGGCGCTGTTGCCGGAGCGTCTTAGCAAGCCCGGCACGAAGCTCGACGTAGCCATTCTGGGCGAATGGAAGGTCGCCGAAGTGATCGCGGATTCGCCCTACGATCCCACCTCGGCCAGGGCGCGGATGTAGGCGGCCCATCGAGCGCAGTCGGCCCGGTCATCTTCGCGCTGGCTTGGATCATTCTGCCCTGCCCTGCGTTGAAGGCACGGAGGAAAATTGCGATGGACGACGATCGGACCGAGAAGATCAGGCAGCGCGCCTATGAGATCTTTCAACGCGAGGGCGGTATCCTCGGCAATCACGAGCGGCATTGGCATCAGGCCGAGATGGAAATCGACCGCGAGGCGGCCCTGCCGCTGACTGCGGACGATGCGCTGCCTGAGACGCGCGAGATCGACAGCGCGGATGTGCTGACGGTCGAGGCGCTCGCGATGCGCACCGGCATATCGGGCGAAGAAGCGCAGGAGTTGCTCGACAGGCTGGGCAACGACCGCGCCGCGATCGAGCAGGCAGCGCGGAGCCTTAAGGCGCGGAAGGGGCTGTAGGTTCGGAACCGCAACGCGACCGGTCGGGGGGCCGGCCCTGACGCTTATCCACCGGGCAAGCGCGGGCGGCGCGCGGCCGCCCTGTCGGCATGCGGGTCGCATTGGCCGTGATCAGGACCGTTGCGCCAATTGTCGGCGAGGATCGCGCCCGCCAAAGGCGGCTGCTGCGGGACAGTCGGCCGGCCGTCGCCGCCTATCGCCAGGCCGCCTCGTTTTTCTTTTCGTAGTCGCTGAATGCCTTTTTCAGCCCACCCAGCACTTCGGCGGCGGTTTCGAACATTGCCTTGAGCTGAGGTTCGTCCACTTTGAGGATATCGGCGCGCAGATGATCCATCGTCTCCTGCAGGCGGGCCTGCATATTGCGTGTGTGGTGGCGCGGGTTCCTGTCGTCTTCGCTGGCCATGTGAGTGCTCCTTCGCTGATCCAACGCATCCGCCGTTTCGCGGTTGCATCATGCGGCCGAAGGCGAACTCTACGGGCAATGGATGATCGAGGAGCTGGCGCGCCACGGCTATCGCGTCAGCCCCGGCACGCTCTATCCGATGCTGCACGCCATGGAGCGCAAGGGCTATCTCGAATCCCGCATCGAGCGGACCGGCCGGTCGCAACGCCGCCTCTACAACGCCACGCCCTATGGCCACGAAGGCCTGGCGGCCGCGCAGGACAAAATCAGGGAGCTGTTTCGTGAAGTCGTGTCAGGACGCAGCAATGGCTGAATCCGCGCCCCGGGTCGGCGCGGCCTGGGAGCTGCTCGCAGCGTTGGCCGTCGTCGGAATTCTCGGCGCAGCGCTCTACAGCCCCGTCTGGACAAGCGGCATCCTCGCGCCACGCGACTTCGCGCTGGCGCTTGCGGGCTTTCTCCTGCTCACCGTCTGGACGGCACCCCCGTGGATCGTTGTCGTTTCGCTGGCGGCGGCGAGCGCGATCCTTTTTTGAAAGGAGCAATGCCATGACAACAGTGAATGTTCGCTACATCGTCGATGATGTGGACGCGGCAATCGCGTTCTACACCGAGGCTCTCGGTTTCTCCGTCGCCATGCATCCGGCGCCGAGCTTCGCGATGCTGGACAAGGGCGACCTTCGGCTGCTCATCAACGCGACGACCGGACCGGGCGGCGCATCGCAGCCGATGCCGGATGGCCGCAAACCGGAACCCAGCGGCTGGAACCGGATCCAGATCGAAGTTGCGAAGATCGAGGACGAAGTCACCCGCCTGAAGACCTTCGGCGCCAGGTTCCGCAACGATATCGTGGCCGGGATAGGCGGCAAGCAGATCCTGCTCGACGACCCCGCCGGCAATCCGATCGAGCTGTTTGAGCCGCCGGCCAAATAGGGTCCCGGCCGGCCAAGATTTGCGGAGTGTCGGCCACCCCAAGTTGACAGGGCGGGCACATCACTCTAAGTTCGCGTTAGTGACGACTAACGCGAACTACTGGACAGCGCTCGGAGATCCGACGAGGCGCACGATCTTCGAACTGCTGGTCGAACAGCCTTGTTCGGTCAGCGGACTCGCTCGTGCGCTGCCTGTAACCCGGCCGGCGGTCTCTCAGCACTTGAAGGTCCTGAAGGACGCCGGGCTCGTGGCCGACACGCGCTCCGGCAAGGAACGCATCTACCGGATCGATCCGGACGGGCTGGCGAGCCTGCGCGCGGAAATCGACCGGTTCTGGAGCAAGACCTTGGCCGGCTACAAACTGGCCGTCGAGCAACCAACGGAGGACCAGGCATGAGCAAGCAACCTGCACCCGCGCCCGTAAGGCACTCCGTCGTTGTCGAGGCACCGATTGCGCGCGCCTTCAAGGTCTTCACTGAGGACTTCGGCAGCTTCAAACCCCGCGAGCACAATCTTCTCGCCGTGCCGATCGCGGAGACGATCTTCGAGCCCCGGGTCGGAGGTCACGTGTACGACCGCGGCGTGGACGGCAGCGAATGCCGGTGGGCCCGGGTGTTGGCTTACGATCCGCCCGACCGGTTGGTTCTGAGCTGGGACATCAGCCCGCGATGGCAGATCGAGACCGACCCGAACAAGACCAGCGAATGGGAAGTCCGGTTCACGGCCGAGACGGAGAACCGAACCCGGGTCGAGATCGAGCACCGGAATCTCGAACGGCATGGCGAAGGCTGGGAAGGCGTGCGCAGTGGCGTCGACAGCGATCAGGGCTGGCCGCTGTACCTGCAGCGCTTCCACGACCTTTTTCCCGGTAAGGCAGCCTGACCGTCGCGCCGCGGTTTAGGGCATCGCATCACGGAGCGAGGACAAGATGGAAGCCTATTGGCTCAGCATCCTCGGCGTGCTCGCGCTCTGCCTCCTGTCCGTGATGCTGGCGGTCTATTCGGGCTCATCCAAGGGGTTCGCCGGAATGCTTTCAGGGCCGGTGATCCCTGCGGACGACGACAACCGGCTCTACAGGATCGACCGCGTGCACATGAATTCGGTCGAAGCGCTGGCGCCTTTTGTCGTGCCGGCGGTGCTCGCGATGATGGTTGGCGTCGGGCCGGCCACCTTGGCGACGCTCGTCTGGCTTCACCTGGCGATACGCCTCGTTCATTTGGCGATCTACCTGCGTGGCGGCAATGCGGCCAAGGGAGGCAGCATAAGGACGATCCTCTACGTCTCCGGAGCGCTGGTCACGCTTGCCCTCATCGTTGTGACCGGGTGGGCCGCTGCCGTCTGATGCCGCAGCTCTTCGACTGGGCACTTGTTTGTGACACCCGCCTGCATTGTACTTTCCAGGGTCGAACCTTGAGGAGGCGAGGCGTTGAACTGGAAAGCGGCGGCGGTTTCCTGCCTGGCGACGATGTTGATCGGCGGGGCGATGTGCGGCCGGGCGCTGGCCTGGGGCCAGGAAGGCCATGCGGTGATCGCCGAGATCGCGCAGCACAGGCTGAGCCAAAACGCCTATGACATGATCGAGCAGCTCCTGCGCTCGCATCTCAAGCTGTCAGCGGGCTGCCGACATCGGCTGGCACGGATACAACCTGGGCCCGCTTGAACGCGTGATTAGTTTGCGCGATTGTCGTCCGTCCCCCGTCAACATAGGTGGACGATGAATCGCAGGGACAAGGCGCCCCCTTTCGTGCCAACCGAAATCCAAGTCGACACAGTCAAGGACGAGAGGGGGCACATAGGCATCCTCTCGATCCTGACAACGGAAGGTCTATTGGACATTGCGTTGGACCGACAAGCCGCCGAGGCCATCGTAAACGCCATCGGCTCCATACGATCCAGGCTGGAGACCGCTAAGAGCTAGAAAAAAGCCCGGTCGAAACCGGGCAGGAGGTCTTGCTGGAGCCGATCGGATCAACGTATTCGGCATCGCTAATATGCGGCACGATTATGACGACCGGATGAAGCTTTGCGAATCTCCGACGAAGCGACGAAGCTCCAAATTTCAAACTGACCCCCATTACCGCCTCCCAATTGCCGCGTGGGCCGTGCGGATGCATAGTGGCTCGCGGCAATAGCGCCTAGTTGGGCTGGCGGAAATGGCCATTAACGACGAGAAGGACAATCCCGGCGTCGCGGTGTTCCCGCCGCTGCTGTTCCTCGTGGCGCTGATCCTGATGCTGGCGCTGCGCTATGTCTGGCCGCTCACGATCGGCGGCAGGCCGCTGACCATGGTGCTGGGCATCGTGCTTGCGGCGCTCGCGATTGCCGTCATCGCCTGGGGACGCATGACGATGCAGCGCGGCGGCACCAATATTGATCCGACGAAGCCGACGCTGGCCATCGTCACCGGCGGCCCGTTCCGCTTCACCCGCAACCCGCTCTACATCGGCCTGATGGGCCTGCTCCTGGGGATCGGGCTCATCTTCGACACCTGGTGGAGCGTGCTTGCCCTCGTCTCGGTCTCCCTCATCCTGCATTCCGGCGTGGTGCTGCGCGAGGAAGCCTATCTGGAGCGCAAGTTCGGCGAGCCCTACCGCAGCTACAAGGCAAGCGTGCGCCGCTATCTTTGAATGCAGTGCGGCTCGCCTGATCCCTGTGATCGGGAGTCGACAGCGAGTTGGACGTCAGCCCTTCATCGAGTTGCTATAGACCTGCACGCCGACGCGCTCGTTGCGCCGCCACCGCACCACGGCGCGATAGACGGCATCGTCGTCGGGAACAATGAGCGTGAAGCGGTCCGGCAGCTCCACATGCGCACCGACGCGCAGCTCGGCGCCATGTTCATGCTGGTTGCGGACGGAGCACCTGATGCTGGCGTCGCCGGTGACGATCGTGGCCTCCTTCAGCACGAATTCTCGCGAATGAAGACGGCGCTCGACATGGGGAAAAGTGGCCATGGTATACTTGTCCCGAACTTCCTCGGCGGGGCTCAGCCTCCCCTGCCCCGATACCGCACCATAGCAGCGAGGCGTTTCCGTTCCGTTAGCGTTTTCTAATCGTGGCCGACGGGCCGGTCCCGTTTCCGCACACCGCCGGCAGGCCTAAGGCGCATTGCAGTCGGGAGGCTGCTGGCAACCTCGATGGGACTTCGTGATGTGGCGCCGACGACCATGAGGCGGCGTAACCGGCGGAGTGCCTATCACAATTGCGCGAGCGCGATGGCATTTCGGAACGGCAGACGTTTTCCATTTGGGCACCTGGGGCTGAGCACAGGAGCAAATCATGCATGGAAAAATCGTAGCTGGGCTCGCATTTGCAGCCTGCCTTGGAATTGCCCAGCCTTCCTTGGCTGCACCTGACTGGAAAGCGGTAGCGCAGGCGCTCGGGAAATCCGGCACAGAGGCATCGGGCGGCGTCTACCGGGTCGGGCTGCCTCGTTCGGACCTGAAAGTCACGCTCGACGGCGTGGAGCTCAAACCGGCTTTGGCGCTCGGCTCGTGGCTCGCATTCAAGCCCATGGGCGATCACGACGTCGTGGTGATGGGCGATCTCGTGCTGACCGAATCCGAGATCAGCCCGGTGATGATGAAACTGATCGAAAGCGGCATCGAGGTCACGGCGCTCCACAATCACCTGCAGAGGGCCCAGCCGGAGACGATGTACATGCACGTCCTCGGGCATGGCGATCCGGAAAAGTTGGCCGCTGCGCTGCACTCGGCCTTGCAGCAGAGTGCGACGCCGCTTTCGGACACACCGGCGAGCGCCACTGCTGCTTCGAAGGCGATTGATCTCGACACGTCGACCATCGACCAGGCGCTTGGCCGCAAGGGCAAGGTCAATGGCGGTGTCTATCAGGTCAGCATCCCGCGCGCGGAGACTATCAAGGATGACGGCATGGAAGTGCCGGACGCAATGGGCTCTGCGATTGCCATCAACTTTCAGCCGACCGGGGGTGGCAAGGCCGCGATCACCGGCGACTTCGTTCTGATCGCTTCCGAAGTGAATCCGGTGCTAAGAGCCTTGCGGGAAAGCGGGATAGAGATGACGGCCGTGCACAACCATATGCTCGACGACGAACCCCGGCTGTTCTTCATGCATTTCTGGGCGAATGACGACGTCGGGAAGTTGGCCAAAGGGCTGAAGCTGGCGCTCGATCAAGTACACCTCAAGACGGGTAGCTGATCTTTGACACCGTCCCTTCGAAATTCCGAAGGCAACTCCGTTGGCCCGGGCGACGTCAAGGACCAGAGGAAAGGTGGCCGTGCTGCGGATATATACGCGGCGCGGGCCTTTCGGGACTTTGGCGATGGCTTTGCCGCGGTGCTCTTGCCGGTATACCTGGCTTCAATCGGGCTTGGACCTCTCGAGATTGGCGTTGTCGCCACCGTCGCACTCCTTGGTTCGGCACTGCTGACGCTCGGGATCGGGTTCCTGGCGGTGCGGGCAGACCGGCGCACCCTGCTTTTGGCTGCATCCGGCCTGATGATCGCAACCGGGCTGGCTTACGCACGATCGAGCACCTATGCGGTCGTTCTGCTCGTGGCCTTCCTCGGCACGATCAATCCCTCTTCCGGCAGCGTCAGCATCTTTGTTCCGCTGGAGCATGCCGTCCTGTCGCGTCTCGTCGCGGACGCGGACCGCACGAAGGCGTTCGCACGCTACAGCCTGTTAGGCGCACTGGCGGCAGCGCTTGGCGCGCTCGCCGCAACCAGCCCCGACTTCCTGGTGACGATCGGCATGTCGCGGCGCACGGCGCTGAAGGCAATGTTTGTCCTCTATGCAGTTCTTGGCGTGGCGGGGGGCCTTGTCTACGCGCGCATTCCAACTGGTCCGAATACGTCCCCACAGGACCGGCCCGCCGCAGCGCTTGGGCCGTCGCGTGCCATTGTTTACAAGCTCGCGGCCCTGTTCAGCATCGATGCGTTTGCCGGCGGCTTTGCCGTGCAGTCGCTCATGGCTTTGTGGCTGTTCAGCAAGTTTGGACTTTCACTATCGACTGCCGGGGTGTTCTTTTTCTGGTCGGGTGTTTTGTCGGCGGTTTCATTTCCGGTCGCCGCATGGCTGTCGAGCCGCATCGGCCTAGTGAACACGATGGTGTTCACTCACATCCCCTCGAGCATTTGCTTGATCGTGGCCGCCCTGGTGCCGAATCTCTACGCCTCCCTGGCATTTCTTCTGGTACGCGCAGCACTCTCCCAGATGGACGTGCCGACCCGCTCCTCATATGTGATGGCGGTTGTCACGCCCCCGGAACGGCCTGCGGCGGCGAGCGTTACCTCTGTACCACGCAGCCTCACGGCTGCCGCGAGCCCCGCCATTGCCGGCGCGCTATTTGCCGCGGGGCTCGAAGCCTGGCCGCTCGTGATCTGCGGCGCCCTCAAGATCCTCTACGACCTGGCATTGCTTTGGGCCTTCCGCCACATCAAGCCGCCCGAAGAGCGATGAGGTTGCACCTGTCTGCAGGAAGGCAGCAATCACTCCGACTTCGGCCGGTGCGGAGCAGACCTCTAAACTGCAAAAAGACAGCCGCCTCAAGCAACCAAGAACTGGCGCACCGCGGCACCGATCAGGATCATTCCTGTTCCGATCTCCAACAGCGTTGAGATGCGCGCAGTATTAGAACCGAAGCGCTCAAGAATGATGGCGGAGCCGCTGCGAAAGAGAACCGCCAAGCCAACGACGATCCCAAGGGTAATCGCCACACCGGCCATCATGGCCATCGCGAAGACGATACCCGCCCACGGCACTCCGCGCGCTATCGCGAAAGTCATCACGAAAAGCGTCAACGGACACGGGATGAGCCCAGCCATGACGCCAACCGCTTCGCCTTCATGAGCATGATGTTGGCGACGGCCACGCAGCGCACGCCAGATCATCCAAGCGCCCACGAGCCCGAGCAGCCCACGGCTGAGAGCTTCCAGCGCCGGAGCACGGCCGGCGCTGCCCAGCGCGATCGAGACCACCGGCAGCGCCAGCACCGCAATCAGGACGGCAAGCGCGATATGCGTGAGGGAAAGCGCCAGCGATACCAGCAATCCGCGCGACAGCTTCACTTGCGAGCCGGTGATATAGGCTGCAAGCAGTGTCTTGCTGTGGCCCGGCGTCAGCGCATGAGCGGCGCCAAACACTACCCCCATAGGCAGCACCATAAAAAGGGCGAGCCAGCTGCCATCGGCGGCAAACGATTTGAGATGCTGTGCAACCGACAGGTAGATTTCGCGCTGGTAGTCAAAGAGCGCTTGTATCATCCATGCACGTGCTCGTGGTGATGGCCTTCCGGCTCGCTCATGGCGAAGGGCAGATCCTCGCTGTCGGCGCCGGCCGCGAGCTGCAGCCTGGCGCTGAACTCGTGCGGCTCGGCCGGGGCGACCAGGCTCTGCAGATAGTGATGGTCGCCGCCGACCGGCGACAGCGGCAGGCGCTCGAACGCCCCGCCCGGCCGCTCGATGGCAACGTTCGCCTGCAGGCCCTCGGCGTGGCGCGACAGGCGCAAACGCATGCGCTCGCCCTGCGGCGTGTCGATTATCTCCAGCAGCCCGCTCGCCAGCTTGCCCGATACCAGGAACGGGTCAGGTGCATGATGGTTGGCACCTTCGGCCTGAGGCTCGGCGAAGCGGACCGTGGCGACGTCGAGCGCGGGGATGTGGGCAAAGAGCTCGGCTTTCAGCGATGCGGCGATGTTGTTCGCGGCGGCGAGCAGCAGCCCGTCATTGACGGCGATCGCCACGTCGACATGCAGCTTGTGGCCGAGCCAGCGGGCCTTCGCCTCGGCCACCTTCTCGATGCCCACGACATGTTCGGCAGCGTGATGGATCTCGTCGACCAATCCGGGCTCCACCCCATCCAGCATGCGGGTCGTCACCGAGCGCGCCGACTGCCAGACGATGCCGAAGATGGCGACGGTGATGAGCAGACCGATGATCGGGTCCGCCAGCGGAAAGCCGAGCCAGACGCCGGCCGCGCCCACGACGACGGCGAGGCTGGTCAATCCGTCGGTGCGGGCGTGATACCCGTCGGCGATCAGCGCGGCGCTGTTGATCTCACGGCCGACGCGGATGCGGAACACGGCCACCGCCTCGTTGCCGAGGAAGCCGACGACGCCGGCAGCCGCGAGCCAGCCGAGGAACTGCACCGGCCGGGGATTGAGCAGGCGGTCTATCGCCTCATATCCGGCGACCAGCGCGCTCGCCAGGATGATGAGCACGATGACGATGCCGGCCAAATCCTCCACCCGGCCGAGGCCGTAGGTAAAGGTCCGGGTCGGCTTGCGGCGCGCCAGCACGAAGGCGATCCAAAGCGGTACGGCGGTGGTCGCGTCGGCGACATTGTGGATGGTGTCGGCAAGCAGCGCCACGCTGCCCGAGAACACGACGACGGCAACCTGCAATGCGGCCGTGACCGCCAGGATGACGAACGACCACTTGATCGCCCAGATGCCGCGATCGGTGGTGGCGATCGTGGCGTCGATCACGCCATGCGTATGACCATGCGGACCGTGATGGTCGTGCCCATGCCCACCGTGGTCGTGGCCATGCCGCCCGAACCCGAACCAGTCCAGAATCTTTTCCCGCATGGCGGCCTCACAGATATTTGGTGAGCTGCTTCAGCTCCTTGAGCGTGTCCCTGGTCGGCTCGCCGCCTTCGACCAGGCAATGCTCCATGTGGTCGTGGATCAGCTCGCGCTTGGCATTGCCGACGGCGCTCTCGACGGCATGAAGCTGTTGCGCGAGGTCGAGACAGGAGCGCCCCTGCTCGAACATGGCGAGCACGGCGGCCAGATGGCCATGCGCGCGCCTCAGCCTGGCGATGATGTCGGGGTGAGAGCTGTGTATCGTCATGCCGCTATCCTATCCCCCAGGGTAGGATATGGCAATCGACAAGCCCTCCTTTGCGAATGGAATTTAGGTACTCGTTCGGGCGATCCGCCCAGACCGGCTAGTGCCGCTTGAAGTACTGAACCTCGCGCTCGTGCTTCTCGGCCGCCTCGCGCGACTTGAAGGTGCCGAGGTTCCGGCGTTTGCCGGTCCTGGGGTCGACTTTGCGCGAATACAGGCGATATTCGCCGGATTTCAGCTTGCGGATCATGGCGGCCTCCTGTGCGATTTCATAGCTCTAACCCGCTGGAGCCGTCCGGGTTCCGGCAGGCCGAACGTGATCCA
Organism: Mesorhizobium captivum; assembly: GCF_033977165.1. NCBI lineage: Bacteria > Pseudomonadati > Pseudomonadota > Alphaproteobacteria > Hyphomicrobiales > Phyllobacteriaceae > Mesorhizobium > Mesorhizobium captivum. The sequence continues at coordinate 93,942 of NZ_JAVIJB010000005.1, read as the reverse complement.
TTTCACGGACGGGAAGGGCCGAATGTCGGAATCGACGCGGCAGCGACACAATTCGGTCGGATTATTTGTACTCAAATGACTTCCGCAGCGTTATGGTGTTTCGCGAGCATGCCGGACTGGAGGGTGAGATGGTGACGGCGAAGCTTCACGGTGTCGAACTCGTAAAGGGCCAGAAGTGGACGGTGCGCGTCACCGCCTACGGCACCACGCTGACCTTCCCCTTCGAAGCCGAGCAATATGCGCGCTCCTACGCCGATGGCCAGGCCTTCCGCCTCGGCGTCGAGGTGGTCGAACTGAAGGACTGCGCGTAGAGGTCGAATGTCAAATTCCGACAGGCCGAAACGAACCACCATACAAGTAGTTCAGCCGTTGCCGTCCTTCTCGGTCAGGACGCGAACTTCCGTCGGCGTCATACCGTAGCGCAGCCGGAACTGCCGGTAGAAGGTGGATGGCTCGGTAAAGCCGACCTCAAAAGCGATGTCGGCGATGCGCCGCAGCAACTGCCGGCGATCGGTCAGGCAGCTATGGACGTAGGCGAGCCGCTCCCCGTTGACATAGTCGGAAAAGCTTGTGCCTTCCTCGGCAAATAGCTGGCGGACATAGCGCTCGCTGATGCGGAATTTGCGCGATACCTGCCGGGCGTTGAGCCCGGGATCGGTGAGATTTCGGGCGATGTGCTGCTTGATGCCCGCAAGCCTTGCTGCGCGAACACCGGGGGGTCGCGTATAGGCCTCCATGCCGCCGAAGGAGACGGCGAGCAGATCGGTGATATGGCGGGAAGCAAGTGGCGCGAGCGTCTCGGGCCCTTCCATGTGCAGGAGCGACCAGAGGTAATCGAAAAGCAACCGGTGTGGCGGGAGCGTGCGGCCGAGACTGTCGGGACGCACATCGTCGAGGTTCTTTACCAGCGGCGCCAGCAGCGAGCGCTTGAACTGAAGCGCCACGGTCCATTGCGAATCCTCGCTGGCGACTGAGTAGCGGCGGTCCATCGGAAAGATGGCGGCGGTGCCGGGATCGGTGCTGAAATCGCCGCGCCCAGGCATGGTGAAGCGATAGCCGCCCTTATTCCAGGACAGGATGATATCGTCGTTGCCGTCGGCCATCAGCCCGCTATTGCGCTCCCAGACCATGGGAGAGACGGAACCTTTGCTGAGGCTCATCTCGGGCAGAATCAGGGTACGGGCCGAGAATCTGAGAGGCGCGTCGAGATGCGGCGTGATGTCCAACCGCATCTGGATGCGACCGTAGAAATCGCGGATGAACTCGTCGCGATGATGCTCGGGAATGTCGTCGGTCGAGAATGTGGCTACCCGATCAGGGCTCGACATCATATCCCCCGTCAGAGACCGCTTGGAACCGGACGGTGTCGGGCTGCGAACGGCCTTTCGCTACGTTTCGGTGATCGAGAAACATCGTTTTCCGCTTCGGTCCGATCCGATTCCAAGTGGCCTCGCATCTTTCTGAACGTGAGTTAAGTGTGACAAAGTTGCAAGACTGAAATTCCGGAACAAGAACTGTTCCGTTATTGCAATTGTGACTTCCGTATCCACCATACGCACCCGGATTTTCTCTGCTAGCGGTGCATCGAAGGGGCGGTGATCGGTTTTCATGTCCGACGCAGACGGACATGTCTTCGCAAGCTAACCGACGGTCCCTGAGGCCCGCTCATGCTTGAGCGGGAAGAAATGCGGACGCGATTAACTGGCAATGCAGCGAGGAAAGTTCCGATGAAGATTGTACCTATGTCCATGGCCGCCATGGCGATCGTTCTTGCCGCCGGCAGGGCTTTCGCGGCCGATCCGATCGCCCTGGAAGCGGCCCCGGCGCCACCGCCGGCGGAGGAGAGCTTCAGCTGGACGGGGCCCTATTTCGGTGGGTTCGGTTCGTTTGCCGTGGGTGACATGAAACTCGATTCGCGGCAGATCTTTGCCGACGGGAATCCGCCGCCGATCAACGGCGCGTTCGAGATTTCCGCGAGCGGCTTCCTCGGCGGCGTCCAGGCCGGTTACGATTGGCAATTTGCCGACCGCTGGGTGATCGGTGCGGTGGCAGACATTGCCGCATCCAGTTACGGCGCTTCGGTTACGGCCTCGGTGGACGGCACTGAGATCTTCAATGGCGAGGTGGACGTCAAATATCTTGGCACCGTGCGCGCGCGACTGGGGCAGGCCTGGGACCGCACGCTCCTCTACGGCCATGGCGGCTTTGCCTTCGGCAAGACGGAGCAGACGCTGACGGTTGGCGGCACGACTGTTTTCAACGAGGAGCAGACGCGAGCCGGCTGGACCGCAGGCGCAGGCATCGAGCATGCCATTACCGATCGCCTCTCCTTCGGCACCGAATATGCCTATGTGGACCTGGGCTCGAAGCAGATACTCGACAATGGCGAAGGTCTGACAATCAAAGACGATGTGGCTTTCCACACACTGAAGGCCTTCGTGAATTTCCGTTTCTAAAGCGCGTCGCGTTGAGACGGATTCAGGCGAGGCGCCAGACCTTTGTTTTGATGTATGTCGTTGCCCCAGAACCGCTGCGCACTTCTGGGCGACATGCATTAGCGTAACGCCAGGGAAAAGTGCGCGGCGGTTTTCCGTCCGGAACTGCGTAAAGACAATGCTCAGGACCGGTCGGCGATTCCATCGAACGCCGAACCGCTCTGACGCTCACCGGCGCACGAGCGCAACAAGACAAACACAGAGCCCCAGATTTAGGGTCGCGGCCAGCGCGAGCGTCGTCAGCACGAGGTTGCCGCCGCCAGCGCCCAGAAGCAACGCGCCGATCGACGGAGCCGCCGCCTGGACGATGAGGCTCGGCGTCGCGAGCTTGCCCATCAGCGCGGCGTATCGTTGCGGATCGAACAGCACGAGCGGCAGGGCGCCGCGCGCGATGGTGTGGATGCCGTTGCCGGCGCCGTAGAGGATCAATGCCAGGGCGATGGGGGCCAGGCTTGCCAGGAGCAGCCAGACGCCCGTCGCGAGCAGCGACACGGATGCCAGCATCGTCCAGATCGGATGATGCCGGTTGCGGCCGATCAGCATTTCGGCCACGCGCGCGCCGACCTGCGATGGCCCGACCAGGGCGCCAAGCCCGACCGCGGCCGCAAGGCTCACCCCGCGCAGTTGCAGGAGAGTGAGCAAATGGACGGAAAGCATGGACGCGATCAGCGCGGCCACTGTCTGGATGGAGGCGAGCAGGATGAAGCGCGTCCTCTCCCGCCCTGTGGCCGACGCCTGCCTCAACTCGCTTCTTGCCGGCGCAGGCGCCGCGGCTGGAGGCGGTGGTATCACCCAAAGGTGAAGCGGCAGGCAGATCAAAAGGTGGATCGCAGCGTAGCAAACGCACGCGAAGCGCCATCCTTCATGCTGGACGAGGAAGGCGCTGAGCGGCCAGCAAACCGTGCTGGCGAAGCCGCCGAAAAGCGTCAGGTTGGTGATCGCGCCGCGCGCCCCCAGTCCATAGAGGCGGCCGAGCGTAGCGAAGCCGGCATCGTAGAGGCCGCTCGACATCCCCAACCCCATCAGCAGCCAGGCAAGCAGGTAAAGCGGATAGATGTTGGCCGCCGCTAACAGCAGGTGGGCGGCGGCCAGCAGCAGCGAACTTGCGGCAAGCACCGGCCGGCCGCCGTGACGCTGGATCAGTCGCCCGGTGATCGGCGACACCAGCCCGGCAAGCAGGAGCCCGCAGGAGAGCCCGGCAACGACCGAGGCCAGCGACCAGCCCGTGTCGGCGGCGATCGGCGCGGCAAGCACGGCAGGCAGATAGTAGGACGATCCCCAGGCGAGGATTTGCGTGACGCCAAGCGCCGAGACGAGGACGTGGCGATTGCGGGCGACGGGTGCCGCGGCTTCCAATCAGGCCCGCCCCGGCACGTAGACGACCTTCTCGCCGTCTTCCTTGACGAACTCCGCCACCGGATGGTCGAGCAGCGGCAGCACCGCCTCCGACGGCCGGCAGAGCCTGCTGCCTTTCGGCGTCTCGACGATCGGCCGGTTGATGAGGATCGGGTGGGCGAGCATGAAGTCGACAAGCTCGCCGTCGCTCCATTTCAGATCGGCGAGACCAAGCTCGGCATAAGGCGTTCCTTTCTCCCTCAGCAGCTCGCGCGGAGTGATGCCCATTGCCGCGATCAACTCGAGCAGCCGCTCGCGGCTTGGCGGCGCCTTCAGATATTCGATCACCACCGGCTCCTCGCCGCTGGCGCGGATCATGGCGAGCGTGTTGCGCGAGGTGCCGCAAGCGGGGTTGTGATAGATCGTGACCGTCATGGCTTGCCTTTGAATGACTGGGCTTTCAATGCTTGGGGTTGCTCGATGGTTTCGGGCCGCAACAGCCAGCCCATCAGCGCCAGCGCGATCAAGGCGCCGAGCAGTTCGGCGACGATGAAGCCCGGCAGATCGGCCGGCCTGATGCCGGAAAACGTGTCGGTGAGCGAACGCGCCACCGCGACTGCCGGATTGGCGAAGGACGTGGAGGCGGTGAACCAGTAGGCGGCGGTGATGTAGAGGCCGACCAACCACGGCACGGCGCGTCGCTCGAAGCGAAGGCCGGCGAGGATGACGGCGACCAGCCCGAATGTCGCCACAACCTCGGAGAACCATTGCGCGGGTCCGGCACGCAGCTTCGTCGCGAGCTCCAGCACCGGGAGCGCGAACATGAGATGCGCGGCAATCGTGCCGGCGATGCCGCCGGCGACCTGCGCGGCGAGATAGGCCGGCAGATCGCGGGCGGGCAGCGTGCGGTTGAGACAGAAGACCAGCGAGACGGCCGGATTGAAATGCGCGCCGGAGATCGGCCCCAGCATGGTGATCAGCACCACCAGCATGGCGCCGGTCGCGAGCGTGTTGCCGAGTAGCGCCAGCGCCACATCATGCGTCAGCGTCTCGGCCATGATGCCGGAGCCGACCACTGTTGCGACGAGGAGGCCGGTGCCCAGGGTTTCGGCAACAACCCGGCGCGACAGATCGTAAGAGGTCATTGCCGGGTCCCCTCGCCCGGCCGGCAGCACGGCGCGGCAAGCGCCGGCGCGCAGATTTCCGGACGGCCCGAGCAGCAATCCTCCATCAGGAACCGGATCAGGCCGGAAAGCGCATCATACTCCGCACTGTAGACGATCGAGCGCGCGTCCCGCCGCGTGGTGACCAGGCCGGCGCGCTCCAGTTCCTTGAGATGAAAGCTGACATTGGACGGCGAGACCTCGACCTGTTCGGCGAGCGAACCGGCGGCGATGCCGTCCGGCCCGGCAACCACCAGCAATCGCAGGAGCCGCAGCCGCGTATCCTGCGACAGCGCGCCGAAAGCGATCAGGGCTTGACGTTCATCCACGTTTCAATAATCCTTGAAATGTTGAAATGAGGAATAGCCGACATGCTCTCTCCTGACAACCGGAAAATCACCCCTGCCCTCGCCATCGACCCGTCCGATCTCACAATCGGCGATCTGCTTGGCGCGCTGGCCGCCTACCAAGACAAACCGCTGGTGTTCCGCTATGACGGCCGGCCGGTAAAGCCGGGCTATCATGTGACCGAGGTCAAGGCCGGGCAATTCTCGGCGCTGGATTGCGGCGCCAACCCGGAATCCTGGTCGGAAATCTTCGTGCAGTTGTGGGACGTCGACGAAGGCGGTCCGATCCACATGCCGGCCGGCAGGTTCACAGCGATCATCCGCAAGGTCGCAGATCACGTGGCTCTCGATCAGTCGGCCAGGCTGACCTTCGAAGTCAGCGACGGCATCCGGCCGATGGAGTTGCACCGGGCAAGCCAACCGGCATTGGTTGGCGGCACCGTCGAGGTTGAGCTGTCGCCACGACCGGCAAGCTGCAAACCGCGCGACCGCTGGCTGGAAGAGCAGAAGGCGGCGAGCGCATCATGTTGTTCGCCCGCGAGCGGCAAGGCTTGTTGCAGCTGACCGGTTGATCGGCGCGGGCCGAATCGTCCCCGACCTATCTGCCCGTGCTCCGATAGCGGTGCACCCCGTACCCCGCTCGCGTTTGTCCCATGCCAAGGTTCGCAGGCAATGCCGTCATGGTCGGCATCATGCGTGGGCCAATAGCCGGGCTGCCCGGCGCGCGCCGGCGCGAGACCGACCAATCGGGCGGTGGCGCAGTTGGGAAAGGCAGCAACGTGCCGCAGCGCCGACCAAGGCGAAGCGAAATGGATGCCGATTGAGCCATAGACGATGTAGCCGGACAGAAGGATGAACGGTGCAAGCAAGGCCACCCATCTCCATCCGCCCAACGGGCGGCGCTGATAGGCCGAAGACCAATAGAAAAACGGCAGGAACATCTGCCACCCCGGCTGATAGCGCCCCCAATTAAATTAGCGATCCCTTGTATTTCTTGCAAATGAGGATCATGCTCGGGTGAGTGTGTGGCAACCTGATGCGCAATGGGTGGGTATAAAAGGGTAAGGCGTCATGGGATATGCAGTCTGCTATGATCACAGCGGGATTGATCTGGCTTGGTCGATCTTCCTCGACATCACGGCGTTTTTCATGCTCATGGCGCCACTGGCCGTTGCGCGGCTGTTAGCGATATCGCGCGCGAATGGCACAACTCAACTTCAAGCCGCGTAGAGGCTTGGAGATCCGTTTCTAGCCCGGGCGGGGAACCTTCCGGCGAGCTTCCCCGAACAGCGCCGAGCAGTCGATCTCGTCGCGGAAAAGCGCGTCGGGATCAAGCACCAGCCACGACGTATGCGTGCGAAGGCTTCTTAACCTGGCGTTCTTTTCCGCGCGCGCCTGACGCTCCGCCTCGGCGAGCGAGGCCAGGGTCGGCTTTTCGGCCCTGTGAGAGTAAGAGCCCTTCGACATAGCGACACAGAACGCAGCGGCCCTCTCTTGCGTTCCGTCGCAAGTGGAGCGGTCGATGCATCACGGCCGGCTCATTCTTTTTTCAATCGCGCCGACGATGCGTGCCGGGCGGCCGAACGCCGACAAGGAACTTTCCATCGGCCGGAACAGTTCCTGATCGGGTGCGAACATGAAAAGGGCATCGCTTCATCTCCTAAAAGGAACCGGTTACCTGGTCTCGACGGTCAGCGTCGTTCTTCTGGCGATCGTCAGCTGGTCGAACGCATCGAAAGACCTATTGTTGACGGCGTGCCTTCTTGCGGGCGCCGCGGCATCGGTTGCCGGCATGTTTTGCCGCTGGCTCTCCTACGAGATCGAAAAGCGAAAAGAGGAGCGTTTCGAGAAACCGAGCGATCAAGCGATGAAAATCCCCATGGCAGACCATGGCGCGGACGCCTAAAGCGCGTCGCGATCTTTCAGATTCGCTCCATGCGCTTCAGTTTTTTGATTTACGCATGTCTTTGTCTCCCGAAACCGGTTCCCACTTTCGGGAGACATGCTTTAAAGCGCGTCGCGATGAACGGATTCAGGTGACGGGCTTTGCACATCTGAGCTAAGCCCGGGCAGGCGTTTTTCTGACGAGCGTACTTGCTATCCGAGCCCTCAGATCGGCGAAGGCGGACCTGTGAAATCGCGCGGTGAGCGAAGCTCGGCCAGCGAGCGGACCTGCCGCCCTTCCCTGAAATTACCGGGATCGAGCCAGGCTTCGAAAGCCGCACGGTTAGCCGGCCATTCGCTGGAAAGCATCGAATACATCGGGATGTCGCAGGGCTTGCCCTTCAGGAACAGGCCCTGGCGGTGCGTACCCTCATAGGCGAAGCCTAACCGGAGGGCGGCGCTGCGCGATCGCTGGTTGGTCGAGGTGCAGGTCCATTCGAGGCGGCGGTAGCCGAGATCGTCGAAGACGTGGCGCATAATAAGATAGAGCGCTTCGCTGGCAAGGCGCGTGCGCTGCAGCGGCGGCGTGTAGAGCACGTAACCGAGTTCGACGACGTGATGCGGCGGCCTTGCCTCCATCAGGCAGAGCCAGCCGAGCGGATTGTCGTCGGGGCCAGCGACAGTGAAGAAGGCGCGTTTAGTATCGGCCACCAGGGCGGTAACATGTTCTGCGAAAGCCTGTTCGCTCGCGAACGGCCCGACCTTCATGTCGACCCAGGTGGCCTCGGTGTGCTCGTCATGCGAGAGCAGATAGAGCCTCCCCGCATCGCGTTCGGCGTCGAGCGGGCGCAAGCGCCCCCAATGGCCATCAAGCACGACGGCGACAGGAACCGGCGCATCGCCCGACGCGACCTGAGTCGCCTTCGGCGTTGACCCGACGACCGGTTGATCTGTCTCGGTATCGAAAGCCATCGTGCGCGCTCCCTAAGGATTGAGCCACTTTATGCCGTATTTGCGCGCCGCCGCCGCATAGGCCTCGGGCATCGAGGATCCGCTCGCCTCGGCTTGGGAAAGATCGCGGAAGAAGCCTTCGAATCCGGCGGGTGACGTCATCGTCAGGAAACGGCCGGTGCGCGACACGATGCGTCGATGCGCATGCGGCACGCCACGCGGAGCGAACACCGTTCCGCCTGGCCCGACGTGGAATTCTTGGTCGCCACAGCGGAACACGTGCTCGCCCTCGATCACGTAGAAGAGCTCGTCCTCATTGGTATGGCTGTGTAGCGGCGTATCCAGAGGATCGATCTCCTCGACGATCGAGAAGGCGCCGCCTGTGGTATCAGCGGACGCCTTGACGAGGAAGTCGGCGCCGCTGAAATGCAGCCGCTCGCCCTCACCAGCTTCGAGCTTGTACCGCGCAACTGTCCTCATGGCATTCCTCCCTTCTTCCAGCGATGGATAGATATCGCACAGTTCTCCGGAAAATGGCTGCTCGGCCAGCCATCGGCGGCCAAGATGATCGACCGCGCCGGCCAGACAGGCCAGAAGCCGGCCTTTCAGGATCTTCAGCACCGGAGCGCCTCCCCCGCATGACGTGTTTCATTCCGGCCGCCGGTCCGATTCACTTGGACGCATAGCAGCCCGCCCCAATGCGCCGATTAGTTCCAGTAACGGAACACCCTGCCCATTCGATTGGGCATCAAGTAAATGTCCTCCGCATGCGAAAAGCCGGCATCGCGCCCCAAGCGCAGCCATGTCTGCGAGGTTTCGGGGAAATCGGCCAGAAGCATATGCCGTTCCATCGATGCGAATTCCTCGTCGGAAACGGCCGACCATTTGTCGCGCAGCAAGGAGAAGCGCGCGAGCCAGGCGGCGCGATCCTCGCCTTCGAACAGCGCCGGTTCCCAGATGACGAACAGGCCCATCCCTCCCAAGGCCCGGTGGGCGTTCCGCATCAGCCTTGCCTTGGCTGCCGTCGGCAGATGGTGCAGCGACATGCCGATCCAGATGACGTCAATCGGTTCCGACCATTTCGCCATCGCTGGCGCGAAATCGCAGCAGCGCAGTTCGACGGGACAAGGAAGGGCCTGCAGCTCCCGAGCCGCCAACCGCAGCGATGCCTCGGACAAGTCGATACCGACATAGTTGCCTATCGCCGTCGTCCTCAGCATCGCGGCGGAGGCACTGGCGTCTCCGCACGCCACGTCGAGGAACCGGAACGACGCGGGCGCTTGCTCGACAAGCAAGTCGCGCAGAAGCTGATAGACATCCTGATGGAACATCAGGTTCGCGCCGACGATCCTGCGGTAGGTTTCAAGCTCCCTGTTGAACATGTCCTGAGCGCCGGCTGCTCCATTGTCCGCCGTCGCCAGCATGCTTTCAGTCGACGCACTTGCCATGATGTCCTCCCATGGAACTTCGACGGAACAACGCTAAGCGGCGGCCCCCGCTGCATGGAGATGCAAGGCGCGGAACACCGCCGTGTGACCAGGGGTCGCAATGGAGAACTTCATGCCCAGTTCATGCATGCGCCCCGAGAGCCAGGCGACCTCGATGGGCTTGCCTCTTTCGAGGTCGTTGGCCATCGACGATTTCACATGCGGAGGGAATGCCGTCCACCTCTTGATGACGCGGTCCTCGAACCCTTCCGCCATCGGATGGCCGGCCGCCGCGGCAACCGCCATCCCTTCGTCCCGCAATTGCTCGACGAAGATGCGGGCCTCGGGATCGCCAAGGATCGGACCAATGCCCGAGCGCATGAGCGACGTTGCGCCGGAGAAGGCTGCAAGCGTCACGAACTTCTCCCAGAGCACGCAGTCGATCTCGGCGACCGACTTCAGTTGGAGACCGATCGCCCGATCGCAAAGCGCGTGAAGCTCGTGGATCACAGGATCGCGATGCCCGCCGACGAGAATGTCCGTTAGCCCGCCCGCATGGACGACCTCCCCTGGCTTGTTGATGAAACCGGAAAGGTAGGTGGCGCCGCCGATCACCTTGTCCCCGCGAACATGGCGACGCAGAATCTCGATGCCGTCGATGCCGTTTTGCAGCGTCACGACGCGGGTGTTCCCGGCAATCAGCGGTCCGAGCGCGGCGGCGGCCTTCTCACAATCGTAGAGCTTGACCGCGAAGATCACGAGATCGACGGGACCGATGTCGGCCGGCGCATCGCTTGCGGAGACGTCACGCAGAAGCACGTCGCCGGCCGGACTTTTGATGCGCAATCCGTTCTGGCGCATTGCCTGCAGATGTGCCCCACGGGCAACGAAGCTGACGTCGCCTCCCGCCTCGACGAGCCTGGCCCCGATATATCCGCCGATGGCGCCCGCACCCATCATTGCGATCCGCATGCCGATCCCTCGACGCCAGCCGGTGCTATCGCCACGTAACGCCGGAGCGGACCCGCAGCCGACGTAATATTAGCATATCCTCAATAAGCCGACCAGCCGCGCCATTAACCTCCCCCGAGGACACCGGACCAAGGTCGGTGTCGCAATTGCCGCGACTGGCCTATAATCTTGCGGACGGGCGGGGTGAATCACGCGTATGCTCAGGGAGATCTTGAAGCGACTTGTGCAAGTCTGGAGCGGGCTGTCGCTGGCCTGGCAGTTCGTGATCGCCGGCGGCATCGGGCTTTTGGCGGTGATGCTCGTGGTTGGCCTTTGGGTAACGTCGCAGATTCGCGAAGGTGTGATGCACAACTCCGCCACCACGACAGCGCTCTATGTCGACAGCGTGATTGCACCGCTGCTGCCGGACCTACGCAAAAGCCGGGAGCTCGACGATACGGTCAAGCGGGCGTTGGACGAGACGCTCGGACAGGGCGCGCTCGGCAAGAGGCTGGTGTCGTTCAAACTGTGGCGGCGGGACGGCCTGGTGCTCTACTCCGACGACTCGGCTCTGATCGGCAAAACCTTTGCGCCGAACCCCAATCTCGTTTCCGCCTTCGCCGGCAATGTCGTGGCCGAATACAACGACCTCGACGACGACCCCGAAGCCCGCGAGGAGAAAGCCGTGAACGCGCCGCTGTTCGAGATCTACAACCCCGTGCGCGAGCCGTGGTCGGGCCAAGTGGTGGCGGTGTCGGAATTCTACGAAATCGCCGACGATTTCCAGGAGACGCTGAACTCGGCGCTGAGGTGGACCTGGCTGGTGGTGGCCGGCGCCACGGCGGCCTCGCTGGCGCTTCTGTCGGGAATCGTGTTTCGCGGCAGCCGTACCATCCAGACACAGCGCGCAGCGCTCGAGGCCAAGGTCATCGAACTGCAGGCGGCGCTGGCGCAGAACTCGTCGCTGCGCCAGCGCGTGCAGCGCGCCTCGCGCCGCGCCACCGCCATCAACGAACGCTATCTGAGACGCATCGGCGCCGACCTGCATGACGGGCCTGCGCAGCTGGTGGCGCTTGCCGCGCTCAGAATGGACAGCCCGGTGCTCGTCGATCCCGCCACCCCGAAACCGCGGCGCGAGGCCGAGATCGCCGGCATCCACAAGACGCTCGGCGAGGCGATGCGCGAGATACGCGGCATCTGCAACGGCCTGGTGCTCCCGCAGATCGAGACTCAGGCTGTGGCCGACAATTTACGGCTGGCGGTGGCCGAGCATGAGCGCCGCACCGACACCAAGGTGTTGCTGACGCTGCCGGAGCGCTTGCCGGAACTCGGCACCTCGGAGAAGATCAGCATCTATCGTTTCGTGCAGGAAGGGCTGAACAACGCCTACCGGCACGGCAAGGGCAAGGGCCAGCAGGTGAGAGCCACGATGAAGGGCGGCAAGCTGTTGGTCGAGGTGCAGGACACCGGTCCGGGCTTCGACCCGGCAAGGAGCGAAGGCCTCGGGCTTGCCGGGCTCAGGGAACGCATCGAAAGCATCGGCGGGCAGTTCGAGACGCTCTCGGGTCCAGGAGGAACGAGACTGGTAATCACATTGTCTGTCGAGGAGCAGCCGTGACCGCACCGATCCGCATCGCCATTGTCGACGACCATCCACTGTTTCGCGAGGGCGTGGCGCGCAGCCTCGGCGAGATCGGTGGCTTCGAGCTTGTGGGCGAAGGCGCCAGCGCCGAGGACGCCGAAAGGCTGGCGCGCGCCAGCGCTCCGGATATCCTGATGCTCGACATCAGCATGCCGGGCGGCGGCCTCAATGCGCTGACCAGCATCCTTTCGGCAGTCCCCGAGCAGAAGATCGTCATGCTGACGGTTTCGGAAGCCAATGCCGACGTGGCCCAGGCGTTGAAGGCCGGCGCGCGAGGCTATGTGCTGAAGGGGGTCGGCTCCAAGTCGCTGGCCGAGATCCTGCGCGACGTCGCCAACGGCCAGAGCTATGTTTCGCCGACGCTCTCGGCCAGGCTGCTGTCAGATCTGTTGCAGCCGACCAGCCGCAAGCCAGACCCGCTCAGCCAGCTTACCAGCCGCGAGGCCGAGATCCTGAGACTGGTGGCCGAGGGCCTGAGCAACAAGGAAGTCGCCGCCCGGCTGTCGCTGCAGGAAAAGACCGTCAAGCACCACATGACCAGGGTGCTGGCCAAGCTCAACGTGCGCAACCGGACGGAAGCGGCGCTGCTGATGCATGAGGCGAAAGAGAGGTAGGGGAAATTAAAGAACTGAGGAGCTGAGGAACTGGGGAACTGGGGAATTGAAGAACTGGAGAATTGAAGAACTGAGGAATCGGGAAGCTTAGCCCCGCCGATTCTTCAATTCTCCAGTTCTCCAGTTCCTCAGTTCTTCAATTCCCTCAAAAACGCAAATCACCCCCGCCTCCGGAAGGCGGGGGTGACATGCGAGGGTGCGGGAAAAGGGGGTAGCTTCTCTCAACCCTCACAAGCTTAGCAGGCGGGCCAGATCCGCCTGGGTCGCCTTGCGCTCGACGATGGTGCGGCCTTGCGCATCCGTCATCTCGAAGCGGCCGTTCTCGATTTCCTCCTTCATGCCGTTGCGGTGGACGACGGTGATCTTGGTGCCGTCGACCTCGACCGTATCGCCGGTCGTGGCGTTGACATGACTGGCCTTGCTGCCCGGACTGGTGTTGCCTTTGCCGCTGTTGTTGCCAGGGCCGGCATTGGCGTTGCCGCCACCGGCATTGCTGTTGCCCGAATTGCCGCCGCTGTTGCCGCCGTTGCCGCCGCCATTGCCGCCACCACCATTACCGCCGCCGCCATTGCCATTGCCGTTGCCGGCATAAGCGGTGGCCACGAGGAGCTTGGCGGCGCCATCGGGCGTGAAATGATAGGTCGCGACGACAAGTGACAGCGCGGCCGCAGCGCGCAGCGCGAGCCGGAACATCCTGAGGGGCGCCGCCGCACTCATGCCTTAGCCGGGCGTGACCACCGGCGGAGCGTCGCTATCGTCGCTGTCTTCGCCCTGGTCGTCATTGTCATCGCCCTGGTCGCCGCCATGATCGTCGTCGGCGTCGTGGCCGGCGCCATCGTCGTCACCGCCATCATCGTCATCGCCCTGGTGATCACTGCCATCATGATCGCCACTGTCGTGCTCACCGCCATCGCCATCATGGTCGCCACCATCACCACCGTCATGACCACCTTCGCCGCCACCACCCTCGCCGCCATCGTGGCCGCCTTCGCTCTCGGCATGGGCGGCAGCAGGCACGAGCTTGGCGCCGTCGAGCGTCAGGTGATAGGGCGCCACGGTGAGCGCCAGTGCGGTCGAGGCGCGCAGCGCGAGCCAAGCGAGCCGGTTGAAGGGAAGTCTGCGCATCTCAAATCTCCTCGTAAACCGGCTCCGCCTCGGCCCTGCCGAAGTTCCGCTCTCAGCCGACCGAGGCGGAACCGGTGTCTTTACGCAGGCAAACATTCCCATTCCGGGGAGCCGGCGGAAGCGGCCCACGACCCATGCCATGCCCGGTCGGACCTTTTTGCCGCCATCGGGGGGACCATCGTCGCAACCGGTGAAAGTGGGCCGGCTTCGACTCCGCTCGGCATTCGTTCGACGCAATTCCGAGGGAACATCGAAACGCACTTCCCTCAGAGTCGCCCGGAGTTCGCCTCGCCGACTACCGTTGCGTTAACCAAATCGCTTGGAAATTGTCGGGCAATTCATTATGACTGTCGCCTGCGAGAACCACGCGGACGCCCAACGAGCCGCGGCATGCACGGCGCAGAATGTCCCCTTTGGACGCGAAACGCACGTAACACTTTGATTTGCGGATGGATTGTTTCCCCGATCTGCGGGGCCATCCGCCAGGAGCCCGCCTTACCTGGCAGCCGTCCTTAGGGCCTAAAAAAGTACCCCCGCCAAAAGGCGGGGGCAAGGTGAGCAGCGGGAGTTCTGTCATAAGACGATCAGGACCGAAGAGACGAAGCAAAAGGTGGCAACCTGATTTTGCAGCGCTGGCCTTTGGTCCCTTAAAGATCTAATCCAGATAGAACCTCGCTCTCACAAACTCTTCAGGCGATTGAGATCGGCCATTGTGGCCCTGCGCTCGACGATGGTGCGACCAAACTTGTCCTCCATCCTGAACCTGCCGTTCTCGATCGTCTCCTTCATTCCATTCCGGTGCGTGACCTGGATGCTGTTGTTGCTTACCTCGACCTTGTCGCCGGTCAGCGCGTTCACGTGATCATCGACGTCGGCGGTGCTGCTGCTTGCTGCACTGTTGGAGGCGCTGTTCGCTGCGCCCTTGCTGTTACCGCTGTTTCCGCCGCTATTGCTGTTGCCGCTGTTTCCGCCGCTGTTTCCGCCGCTATTGCTGTTACCGCTATTTCCGCCGCTATTGCTGTTACCGCTGTTTCCACCGCTATTGCTGTTACCGCTGTTTCCGCCGCTGTTGCTGTTGCCGCTGCTATTGCCCCCAGAATTGCCATTCCCACTATTGCCGCTGCCGTTATTGCCGCCGCTGTTACCGTTCCCGTTCCCGCCGCCTCTGTTCCCGCCGCCATTGCCATTGCCGCCGCCTTTGTCGGCATAAGCCTTGGCCACAACAAACCCTTCGACGGAGAGATGAAAAGGCGCGACAACAAGCGCCAGCGCAGTGAGCGCTCGCAAGACAAGCCTGCAGCCCATGCGCGCTACGCGCATCCCATTCTCCCCATACCGGCCATCCGGCCCTTCGGCCGAACTACCCCACCGGCAATGTCGCAGCATCAGCATCCCCAATCAGCGCGCCGTGTGGAAGTGGCCCACGACCCTTGTCTTGTTTGCTCAGACCTTTTTGGTGACAATATCGGACTAAAGTCCTATCTCAACCACCAGATGTAGTCCGGCATGGCTGCGCGCACAGCTTTTTTCTGGCGCGGCCAGCGGTTTAAAGCAGGTCGCGCCGAAACGGATTCAGGCGGCACGCTCTTAGTTTCACCTTTACGCATGTCGTTTCCCCAAAACCGCTGCGACAAGCGTCAACCTGGCGACGGAACCGGCGCTCTCGCCGTCACGGCCGCGCCGAGGGCGGCGGCGATCACGGCGGCGATGCCGGCGCACTGCGAGGCGCTCAGGCTCTCATGCAGGAACAGGAAGCCTGTCAAGGCGCCGCCCGCCGGTTCCAGACAGACGATCATGCCATAGACCTTGGCCGGCATTCTGGCCAGCACCATCATCTCCAGCCAGAAGGGCAGCGCGCTGGAGAACAGCCCGACGACGACCGCGCCCGCCATGACATTTGGATCGGTGAGATAAGGCACCGCCGCGGTAAAGCCGAAAGGCAGCGCAACCAGCGCCGCGATCGCCATGCCGTAGGCCGAGGTGCGGGCGCCGAGCTCGGCGCCGGCCTTCTGCGCGAAGATGATGTAGAGCCCCCAGCAGCCGCCTGCGGCAAGCGCAAGCAGCACGCCCACCGGGTCGAGTCCCCGGCTGACATCGGCAAACGGCGAGAGCAGCACGATGCCGGCGACCGCCAGCCCCACCCAGACGAGGTCGAGCAGGCGCCTGGAGCCCAGCGTCGCGACGAAGAGCGGGCCGGTGAACTCGAGCGCCACGCAGATGCCCAGCGGAATGCGCTCGAGCGCGGCATAAAAGAGCAGGTTCATGACCGAAACGGTGACGCCATAGGCCGCGAGCCAGGGCAGCCCCCTTCGCGTCGGCATTATTTTCCAGGGCCTGAGCACCGCCGCCAGCATCAGCGCGCCGATGGCGAGCCTGAGCATCGTCGTGCCCTCCGCGCCCAGAACCGGAAACAGGCCCTTGGCGAAAGCGGCGCCCACCTGCACCGATAGAATGGCGCCGAGCAGGCCGAGAACGGGTAAGGCGCCCAGCTGCGCCTGCGGTTTTGCAATCGACGTCGACGTCACTTCCTCTCCCCCCCTGCTCCTAGTCGGGAGCGGAGATAAGGCTTTGCGGCTGCGCTGTCGTGAGGCAGCAGGCAGCGAATGGTTGGACAAGGCATACGTCACTTCGGCAGCAAGCCTGCTGCGCCGCACAAGAGCTTGAAAATCAAGGCAATTTCTACGACTCCGCCGAAGAATGAGGCTTTGCGGTCAAGCCATTTCTTCAATATTCCCAACATACTCGCGGTGGTTGCCAGGATAGCGCTCCGGCACCCTGGGGGTTGTTACTTGTCGAAAATCAGACCAACTACCCATAATTACATAGGACCATTGGACATCGCTGGGAATATTTTTAGGACACAACTATTTCCCTCACACCACCGCATCACATCTTATTTCAGGATCGTAAGCATTTTGTGTTGCACCGCAACATCGGCCGCGACAATCGTGGACCGGGGGCATGCCTGGTTGGAGGCTGCCATTATTTTGACTCGGAAGGGCATTCCGCTGGCCGGCAAGGATTGCGCCCTTGGCCTGGACGGCGATTCCTCGACGGGCAGCGGCGCGGTTTGCGCGTCCTATGCCGCGTGCCTCGACAGAGCTTGCGGAAGCCGCTGATGGCGAAGGCGCGCGACATCCAGCTGGACACGCTGCGGGCCGTTGCCGTGATGCTGGTGCTTTACGCGCATTTCCTCGCGCCAAACGGCACCTCCTTCCTCGGCCATCTCGGGGTCAGGCTGTTCTTCGTGCTCTCCGGCTTCCTGATCACCCGGCTCCTGCTTGAGGCGCGCGATGCTGCTGCATTCGAGGCCGGACCGGCGCTGCGATCCTTCTATGCCAGGCGCGTGATCCGCATATTCCCACCCTATTTCGCGGTGCTGGGGCTCGTCTGGCTCACCGATCTGGAAGAGGCCAGATCGTCGCTCGCCTGGCACGCGCTCTACCTCTCGAACTTCTGGTATGCGCTGCGCAACGATTGGAACCCCTGGCTGCTCTGCCATTTCTGGAGCCTCAGCATCGAGGAGCAGTTCTATCTCGCCTGGCCGCTGATCGTGCTTCTGGCGCCGCGCAAACGCATTGAGGCGATCAGCATCGGCGTCATCTGCTTCTCGCTCGCCTACCGCTTGTACTGGCCCATTGCCACCGATCCGGCGCTCGCCCGGGACCTGCTGCCGCCGGCCTCGATGGATGCGCTTGCCTGCGGCGCCCTGCTCGCCGTCCGCCGCGCCAGGGGCGCCGATGTGCCGCGATGGATCCGGCTTTGCTGGCCGGCCCTGGCAGCGTTTTTCCTGCTCGTCGTCTGGTCCGATCCGGGGCCGGCCGACTCGACCTGGGAGTGGCCGCGCTGGCTGCTGGTGCAGGTGCTGCCGCTGGCGCCGTTGACGGCGATCGTCGCCGCCTGCTCGAACGGGCTTGGCGGCAGGCTCGGCAGGTTGGCCGAGCTGCGGCCGCTGCTTTCGCTCGGCCGCATCAGCTACGGCGTCTATCTCTACCACCCGATCCTTCTGGCCTATGCCGTCAAGGCGCAGCCATGGATCCCGCTCAACGTCTCGGAACAGGGGCCGGGCCGGTTCCTGGTCGCGGGCACCGCCACGCTGATTGTCGCCTCGCTCTCCTGGATGTTTTTCGAGAAGCCGCTCAATGGGCTGAAGCGCTATTTCCCCTATGTGGCGCGGCCAGTTGCGCGCACGCCGGGCGAAGCCCGCCGGTTCGGCGGCGGCGCCCCGGTGCTCGATCTGACACCGACGGACCGGAGTTGACCATGACAGGGCCGCTCATCTCCGTGCTTTTGCCGGTCTACAATGCCGAGCCTTACATCGCGGCCGCTCTCGGCTCGATCCTGCGGCAGGACTACGGCCGGCTCGAAGTCATCGCCGTCGACGACGGATCGACCGACCGGTCGCTGGAGATTCTCGAGCGCTGCCGCCGGGACGACAGCCGCGTGTCCATCATTTCGCGCGAGAACCGCGGGCTCGTCGCCTCGCTCAATGAGGGGCTGCAGATAGCGCGGGGCGAACTCGTCGCGCGCATGGATGCCGACGACTTCGCCTATCCCTGGCGGCTGTCGCGCCAGGCGGCGCTGTTTGCGGCACGCCCCGATCTCGGCTTCTGCGGCTCTGCTGTCGACATGCTGCTGCGCGGCCGCATCGCCCGGGGTAGGCTCGACCCGGTGTTCCGCCTCGCCCTCCCGGTGCTGTCAAAATTCTTCACGATCTTCATGCATCCGACGGTGGTCTACAACCGCCGGGTCATCGACGCGACTGACCTCCACTATGACGGCGCTTACCGGCATGCCGAGGATTTCGACCTCTTCAGGCGGCTCGCCGACCGCTATCCAGCGGCGATGATGGAAGAGAGCCTACTGGTCTACCGCGTCCACCCTGGCAGCGTGACCAGCCGGCACACCGGCGACATGCGGCGCACGCATCTCAGGATCGTGGCAGAGAATCTCGAGCGCGAGGGCTTGGCGGAGAAGAGCGAGGATTTGCGCGCCATTGGCGATCAAGTCTCGTTCGACACTGTGGCCCGGGCGTCAGCCTTCATGCGCGCGCTGGAAGAGCGGATCGCCGCCCTGCCCGATACGACACGGCCGAGCTTCGAGGCCGGCGCGCTGAACCTCTTCTATTTCCTCTACCAGCTCGTCAACGACGAGGAGCAGCCGGCCCTGGCGCACGAGCTTCTAACGCTGACGGCGAAATGGAACGCCATCCGCCGCCGCGAGAAATACGCGCTCAGCCCCGGAGCCTGGGCGCCCTGGCTCAGCCATGCCTCGATGTGGGCGGGCAAGCAGGCGGACTGGATGGCCTACCGCCTCAAATCCGCGCCGGCGGCGTCGGTGCTTGCGCCTTATCGGATGGGGGCGGCATGAGGGGGGTTGGCGAAATTGCGTTGCAGCGTGGTAACGACGAGCGTCGGCGGGACAGCACCCCCCTCTGTCCTGCCGGACATCTCCCCCGCAAGGGGGGAGATCGGCAACTTCGCCGACGGCGCCCGCTCCTTCAACACTGGAGATTGGCGAAAGCCGAGATGACGTCCAATCTCCCCCTTTGCGGGGGAGATGTCCGGCAGGACAGAGGGGGGTGGGAAGGATCGCGGCGCATCGAATTTATCCGCCGGGCTGACGTAGCTGCGGAGGCCGCGGCATGAACGCCGAGCGCCATCCGCCGCTGCACTTCCGCCCGGCCCTGCCCGCCCCGCCTTGGCCCAGGCAGCGGCCGCAGGTCTCCTTCATCGTCTGCACGCGCGACCGCGTCGCGGTGCTGGAAGCTTGCATAGGCTCGATCCGCGCCGCCTGCCGGGCCCACCCCGGCTTCGCCGCCGAGCTGGTGGTGGTCGACAACGGCTCGCGCGACGGCACGGCCAAATACCTTTCACGGATCGCTGCGACGTCCGACATCGCGCTGACCGCGATCTCGGAGCCGCGGCCCGGGCTGGCGGCGGCGCGCAATGCCGGGCTGGCGCGGGCGCGCGGACGCGTGCTGGTCTTCGTCGACGACGACTGCCGGCTCGACCGCAGCTATCTCGCCGACCTTCAGCGCCATTATGCGAGCGGCGAGAAATGGCTGATCCGCGGCGGCCGCGTCGAGATCGGCGATGCGCTCGACCTGCCCTTCACCATCAAGCGCTGCGACAAGCGCGAGCGGCTGACGCCCGCCGTGCATCCGGGCGGCTTCGTGCTCGGCTGCAACATGACCATGCATCGCGACGTTGCCGCCCGCATCGGCCCGTTCGACGAGCGCTTCGGCGCCGGCGGAGCGCTGCGCTCGGCCGAGGACACGGACTATCTGGTGCGCGCCATGCTTGCCGGCATGGCGGTGGAATATGTGCCTGACATGACGATCTTCCACCATCACGGGCGGCGCGGCCGCAAGGCGATCGACCGGCTGCACCGCGACTATCATTTCGGCAATGGCGCGCTGTGTCTGAAACATTTCCGCCGGGCGCCCTGGCTGCTTCGCCATTTCTACTGGGCGGCGCGGGCCGCCATGCGCGAACTTACAGGCGGGCCGCGGTTCGACAGCGATCTCAGGCTGTCGCACTGGCCGATCGTGTTCATGAACCTCGCGGGCGCGGCGAAATTCACGCTGCTTGTGCTTGCCGGACGGCCAGATCGGCAGGCGCAGCCGGCCCAGGAAGCCACCGAGGCCGGCGCGGAGGCCGGCGCGCGATGACCGGGTCTCCGACGCTGTCGATGCTGCACCAGGCGCTCGGCCGCCGGCAGATCGCCCTGTTGCCCGCCGTCGTCGCGCTCGGGCTTGCCAGTGCCGCGCTCGAAGGGTTCGGCATTGGGCTCATCATCCCGCTGCTCGGTATCATCATGGGACATGGCGAGGCGACCGGCATGGCCGGCCTCTCCGCCCTCCTCCAGAAGGTCGGCGCCGGACTTGGCGAGCGCGAGCGGCTAATCGCGATTTCGACCGCGATCCTCGGCTCGATCCTGCTCAAGAACCTGCTCGCCTACGCCAATTCGGTGCTGACCGCGCATATCTACGGCAAGGCCAGCCAGGCGATCCGCGGCGCGCTGGCCGGGCGACTCCTCGAGGTCGGCTATCCGTTCTTCCTGAAGGAGAGCCCGGGCCGGCTGCTCAACATCATCTCCAACGAATCCTGGCGGGCGTCGGACGCCATCCAGGGGGTGCTGGGCGCCATCGTCAGCGCCTCGGCAGCGATCATCCTGCTCGCCTTCCTGCTGCTGCTCTCCTGGCAGATGACGCTTTTGGTGATGCTTGGCCTTGCGCTGGTGCAGGCGGCTCATATGGCGCTGTCGGCGCATCTCCGGGCGCCCAGCCGCGGCGTTGCCGCGCGCAACAGCGCCTTGGCCACGCAGATGCTGCATCTGGTGCACGCCGGCCGGCTGATCCGCATCTTCGGCCAGGAGCAGCGCGAGAAGGCGGCGTTCGAGAAGGCATCGGATGGAGTGCGGCGGGCGGCCTTCCTGCTCTCCAATCGTCAGGGCGCGCTGGCGCCGCTGACGGAAGTGCTGCACGCCATGCTGTTCCTGGCGGTGGTGATCGGCGCCTGGCTTGCCGGCTTGAGTTTCCCGCTGGTCGCGGCCTTCCTCATCCTGCTCTACCGCCTGCAGCCGCATGTGCGGGCGCTGCAGATGACCTGGAGCCAGTTGCAGGGCCTTTCCGGCTCGCTGGAAGAGGTGACCTGGCTGCTCGACCCGACGGGCAAGCCGGCGCCGCCGCAAGGCAGCCGGCCGTTTGCAGGCTTGAACGAGAAGATTGCCTTCGAGGGCGTGAGCTTCAGCTATGCCAATGAGGAGCAGCGCGCGGCGGTGCTGCACGCGGCGAGCTTCGATATCATGAGCGGGCGCTCGACGGCGCTGATCGGCCGCTCCGGCGCCGGCAAGACGACGATCGTCAATTTGCTTTGCCGCTTCGTCGAGCCGGACGGCGGCAGGATCCTCGTCGACGGCGCGCCGCTCGGCGAGATCGACCCGGTCGAATGGCGGGCCCACAGTGCTCTGGCCAGCCAGGAGTTGGAGCTGGTCGACGGCACCATCCTCGACAACATCACCTACGGCAAGGACACGGCGAGCGCCGAAGAGGCGCGCCGCGCGGCCACGCATGCCGAGGCGCATGAATTCATCGAACGCCTGCCGCAGGCTTATGAAACGGTGGTCGGCTATCGCGGTGTCAACCTGTCGGCCGGACAAAGGCAGCGCATCGCGCTCGCCCGCGCGCTGCTGCGCGACCCCGACATACTGATCCTCGACGAAGCAACCAACGCGGTGGACGGGCTGTCAGAAGCGGCGATCGTCGAAACGCTGAGATCGCGCGCCGGCCGCCGCACGACCATCGTCATCAGCCACCACCACTCAACGATCTCGTTCTGCGACGACCTGGTGATCCTGGAGCACGGCAGGGTGCGGAAGCAGGCCCCGTTTGCCGAACTGGCGGCGCGCAGCATGGATGAGCTGTATCAGCCGGAGTGAGGGATTTGCTGGGCGCTGCAGAAATGGCGCGGCGCCAAAGCTGCCAATCTCCCCCTCTGTCGGAGGAGATGTCCGGCAGGACAGAGGGGGGGCGCGAAGGAACGCCAACCTCTGTTTCTGCCGACCTCTGGAAGACCACTACTCCCGGGACGTGTTGCGCCGAAGATTGGCAAGGCTGGCGGGACAGCGCCCCCCTCTGCCCTGCCGGGCATCTCCCCCACAAGGGGGGAGATCAGCTACTCACCCCGCCATTGCCAGCGGCACGGCGCTCTTGTTGGGAATCTGGATGTCGATTTCCAGCGTCGACATCGTCGCGCCGCGGTCCATCGAGACCTGGAGGTAGTCCTGGTCGATCTGCACGTGCTTGGCGATGACCGCCATGATCTCCTCGCGCAGGATGGAGACGAGATCTGGCTGGCCGCGGCTCTGGCGCTCATAGGCGAGCAGCAGCTGCAGCCGCTCGCGCGCCACCGGGGCGCTGGTGCGCCGCTTGAAGAGGTCGAGGATGCTCATGCCGCCCTCCTTCCGAGCAGCCGGTCGAGGAAGCCCTTGCGTTCGAAGGGGACGACCACCGGCAGGTCCTCGCCTTCCAGGCGTCTTGCCGCTTCGAGATAGGCCTTGGCGGCTGAATTGGTCGGTTCCGACAGCGTCACCGGCGCGCCGAGGTTCGAGGCCCTCAGCACATCCTGGCTTTCCGGGATGATGCCGAGCAGCGGCGTCGACAGTATCTCCAGCACGTCGTCGATCGACAGCATCTCGCCGCGCGAGGCGCGCGCCGCGTCATAGCGCGTGACCAGCACGTGCTTCTGGATCAGCTCGCCCTGCTCGGCCTTCATGGTGCGGGCGTCGAGCAGGCCGATGATGCGGTCGGAGTCGCGCACCGAGCTCACTTCCGGGTTGGTGACGATGACCGCCTCGTCGGCGAAGCGCATGGCAAGCTGGGCGCCGCGCTCGATGCCGGCCGGACTGTCGCAGAAGACATAGTCGAAGACCGAACGCAGCCGCGCAATGACTTCGGCCACGCCCTCTTCGGTCAGCGCGTCCTTGTCGCGCGTCTGCGATGCCGGCAGCAGGTAGAGCGTTTCCAGCCGCTTGTCGCGGATCAGCGCCTGCGACAGCTTAGCGCTGCCCTGGATGACGTTGACGAGGTCGAACACCACGCGGCGCTCGGCGCCCATGATGAGGTCGAGGTTGCGCAAGCCGACGTCGAAATCGACCAGCGCCACCTTCTTGCCGGTCTTGGCCACGGCAGCGCCGAGCGCGGCCGTCGAGGTCGTCTTGCCGACGCCCCCCTTGCCCGAAGTGACCACGACTACCTTGCCCATATTATCCAGCCTCCATTGGCGTTTGTTGTCTTGCGCCGTGGCCAGCACGGCGGATTCTCAAAGGACCATCACACACGAAACAGGCCCGAACCTTGCGTCGGACCCGAACTCAGATTCAGCCGAGCGGCACCACGCACAGCGCATCGTTGTCGAGGAAGGCCTGCACGGCCTTGCCACGCGACACGCCTTCCATTTCCTCGGCCGTGGTGTACCAGCCGTCGACGGCGAGCAGCTCGGCCTCGTTCTTGCGGCAAAAGATGCGCGCCGAAACATTGCCTTCCGAGCCGGCAATCGCCCGGCCGCGCAGCGTGCCATAGACATGGATCGAGCCGCCGGCGACAATCTCCGAGCCGGACGCGACCGAGCCCAGCACGATGACATCGCCATGTGGGTGGAAGACCGATTGTCCCGAGCGGATCGGCGTCTTGATCATCAGCGTGCCGGCGGACGGCTCGTGCCGAGGCGACTCGACCGCCCTGCCCGGCTCTGGCTGCGCCGCTTGCGGCTTTGCCTCGTCGAGCTTCAACAGTTCATCCTGCTGCGCCCGCACCTGTCCCTGCTGCACATCCTCAACGGTGGCCGTCTCAACCGTGATTTCTTCCGCCTTCGCCTTGCGCGCAGCCCTGCCCAGCAGACCCTCGGCGGTGGCTTCCTTGGCGCCGGCGAGCAGCGGCGGCAAGTCGGGCCCGAGCTCGGCGCCGTCGAGCTCGATGGCGTAGACGCGGATGCCGCGCGAGCCGAGCACGCCAACCAGCGCCGCTATCTCCTCCGGGCCCGGCTTCAGCGTGTTCAGATCCAGCACTACGGGGCGGCCAGCGAAATAGCCCGGCGAGTTGCCGATCCAGTGATCGAGCCCCTCCAGCCAGTCGTCGATCGGCGCCTCCGGCGTCAGCGTGAAAGCGACGAAGGAGCGGGCGCGGAAGCGGATGGATTTGTTGTGCAAAGGGGCGGCGAAGGTCACGACCAGGCGAATCCTTACTCAATGGTTAAAGGGTGCCGGGCTAATGGTTAACAAAAGGTTAATTTTGGGCTGCGTGGCCGTTAGGGAACTGGCGCGGCTAAGTTTTGTGGCGGGGCGGTCACACGGCCCGCCGAGGCCCCGGACGAATCGAGCGTGTGAAGCTCCTAATATACGAAGGGGTGCGACAGCGAGCACCATCTGGCCCGGCTTCCAGAGCAGGAGACGGGCATGGGCTTCGATCAGGAAAATAGCAAGCGAGCAGGCAGCAAGCGGGCTGGCAGGGCAAGCGCGGCAATCGGCGCGCTGTTGCTGCTTGCAGGATGCATGACGAGCGGCAGGGACACATACCAAACGAGCGGCATTAACGAGTGGCTGACGACGGAAAATGCCGACACGGTCGTCAATGCGATGGCGGCGAAGGGCATGATACCGGCGACCATCGACTGCCGGTTCGCCGACACCACGCCGAGCCAACTGGCCTACCTCTCGAAATTCACCTGGAAGCGCGCTCCGGCGAACACGCGCTACCATTGGGAAGTCGGCGACCCGACTTATCTGGCGAGCAAGGAAGTCAAATCCAACAGGGTTGGGCTGCGGCGCGTGTTTGCGAAGGTGGTGCGGGACCCGGCTAGCGGGCAGAAGGTTGGATGCTCGATCTGGGCGAGTTAGAGCTGCGGGCGGGATAGTCGTGGCTGCGACGGCTAGAAGCGTCGCAGCCCGCGAGAGGGGTGGCGAATTGCCGGTTCAGTGATCGAGCCCCTCCAGCTAGTTGGCAATCGGCGCCTCGAACGTGCGTGAAAGCGACGAAGGAGCGGGCGCGGAAGCGGATGGACTTGTTGTGCAAAGGGGCGGCGAACGTCACCGACCAAGGGTGATGTTAGTCGTGACATTAGGAATGTTAGGCCGAAAACCGGGCTTTGGCGCCGTCCTGTTCGCGTCCCTTTCTCCAAACGAATTTAATTTCAGCAATCGCTAAGATATGATATAAAAGCTACTAGGCTCGCAGAGCGACCTAAACGTCCCCCAAACCCTAGTCCCCGGGTCGGCTGCGGGAGATTGGGACCAGTCGCTCGTGCTGGTGGCTGGTCCTCTTCTTGTGTTGCCCGTCGGTCCCGCTATCCTCAAAGTCGCAAAGCCTAGCGGCAAGGGAGATTTGTGATGGGACTGGCGGTCAGCAAACCGGAAGACGTCGCGACTGCCTTTGCCGATGCTTGGAATCGGCACGATATGGACGACTTCGCAGCGTTGTTCTCCGAGGATGCAAATTTTGTGAATGTCGTGGGCGTATGGTGGAAGAACCGCACCGAGATCGAAGGGGCACACCGCGCAACCCATCAAACCATGTTTCGTGACAGCCGATTGGAGGGTGTTGTCTCGTCAGCGGTGGAATTAGCTCCCGGCCTTGCATCGTTGCACTATAAATGGACCCTGACCGGCGCATCCGCTCCGGACGGCTCACCCGCCGGGACACGGGAGGGCATTCTGCTTCTGGTTGTGAAGAAGGATCAGTCGAACTGGCGGATCAAGGTGGCCCAAAACACCGACATTGTTGCTCCCCCTTCGAACGCAAGGCGATAGGCTCGGCCTTCATCTTTTGGCCTGTTGCCAAGCATTCACTAATTGATCAACCTTGGAGCCATCCGCCAAACGGGCGTTCGGAGCTATGAACAAGCCCAGGACATCGCCCCGCCGCCGCCGACAAAGCGAGCATTACCATCATCCGAAGCCGCCCAAGACTAAGGCCATTGATAATATTATTTTTCCGCTCCTTGCCGCTGCCCCGATCAAGCGCTATGTTTTTCTAAATCGATCTTGCTGAACGAATGTTGTTTCCGCGCCTTGGCGCCCTGACGATCTTCCCTCTCAATTTCGAAGACTGCGACGTTTGGCATAAAGCCAAGCGGCGATGATTTGCGTCGATTTGAAAGGAAAATCGTATGACTACCGGAACCGTGAAGTTTTTCAACGCCACCAAAGGCTTCGGCTTCATCGAACAGGGCAACGGGCAGCCGGACGTGTTCGTCCATATCTCCGCCGTGGAGCGCGCCGGAATGCGTTCCCTTGCGGAGGGCCAGAAGGTGAGCTTCGACGTCGTGAAGGACGCTCGGAACGGCAAGAGTTCCGCCGAGAATATCCAGGCGGCCTGACGCCGTGCATCCATGGCCGTTGACCACGGATGTACTGGCATCTGGCCTTGGAGCATTTGGAGAGGGTCGGGCTTGCCCGGCCTTCTTCGTTTCAGATAGCGAGGTAGACCATGGCTGAAACGGGTTTGTTCAAGCCGAAGGGCGACGCCAAGAGCGAAGCCACCACGAAGACGGCGCGCACCATAATCGAGGGGGAAGCGGCAGCCCGGCAGGCAAAGACGGAACGGCTTCGCGCGGCCAGGCTCGCCCGCGAGCCGGTTGAAGCGCCGCCAAAGAAAAAGCCGGCAAGAAAGCCGGCAAGGCAGAAATAAAACGCTTGGGCGGGGCGAGGAGGCACTGACAAGCTGGTGAGACAGTCCCCCTCTGTCCGGAAGGACAGGGGGGTCTGACGGAACTCGGCGCTGCTGGATCCCTCTCCTTCACGACGTCACTCGGCAAGCCAGGACGGAGAGGAGGAACTCCCTACAAAAGCCCCTCTCCGCCTCGCTGCGCTTGGCCCCCGCTTCCAGCGGCTCGAGAATCATGTCCGGGCGTTTCGCGGGGATGCCGGTTGTGGAGGCGATGTGTTTCAGGCTGGTTTCAGGTTGTGTTCGATTTCCCGTCATGTGGCAGTACCCGGAATTGCCAATCGGAAAGGCATGGCGTGAGGCACCCCCTCGTTCTGCCGGACATCTCCCTCGCAAGGGGGAAATTGGACGTCGCATCCGCTTTCGCCAATCACCAGCGTTGCAGGAGAGGCGCGACGACCAAATTGCTAATCTCCCCCCTTGCGGGGGAGATGTCCGGTCTACTCTCCGCAGCAGCTGCGGAGGACGGGCAGGACAGAGGGGGTGTGAAGGATCGCGGCGCTGTTCCAGCTTGGGCTCCCCGCCACGAAATTGAGGGAGCCGCCACCCTTACTCGCACTGCCGGCGCGGGCCGCCGTCGTAAGGCTGGTAGGTGTTGTCCTGCGGATTGTAGGAGCGGTAGCGGCTGAAGCAGTAGTCGATATGGTCGCCCGATAGCTGCCGACCC
This sequence comes from Mesorhizobium captivum, assembly GCF_033977165.1. NCBI lineage: Bacteria > Pseudomonadati > Pseudomonadota > Alphaproteobacteria > Hyphomicrobiales > Phyllobacteriaceae > Mesorhizobium > Mesorhizobium captivum. The sequence continues at coordinate 66,119 of NZ_JAVIJB010000005.1, read as the reverse complement.
TGACCCGAAGCCTGTTCCTCCGGCGTTATCTCTTCCGGCGGACCGCCATAGCTGGTGGCGTAGCCGTCCCTGGTGGTGGCGTAGCCTTCCATCTCGGCCTGGTCGTCGTAGGTCTCGCTTTGATCGGCCACCCCTGCCTGGTCATTCTGGGGCGCGTCGGTCGAGGCCGTGCTTCCCGGATCGAAATAGGGCGAGATGCAGGGGCGCAGCTCGCCGCTGTAGGAGCGGTAGCTGTTTTCTTGCGGGCGGTAGCTGCGATAGCGGTTGGCGCACCATTCGAGATGGGCGGCGGGCAATTGCGCCTGCTGATCCGGTGCCCGCTCGGAAGGCTGGGCGGCCGCATTGGCGTCGGTCTGGCCCATCGGGGAAGCGTCGAGCTTGGAGACGTCGGGCAAGGGCTGCAACTGGCGCGGCGGCGCGGCTGGCAGCGTTGCGAGGGCCGTGATCTGCGTGCCCGTATCCGCCTTGGCCGTCTCGTCGGCCTTGGCGGGCGCGCCGGCCGCCTGCTGGGCGGGAATGCGCTCGAGATCCTGCTTCGCCAGATCGACCGGCTGGGCGTCCTTGGTCCACAGTTCGGAAACGCCGATCGCGGGTGTCGCCTGGCGCACCGGCTTTGCGGCCAGCAGCCAGGTGGCGAAGGCAAGCCCGCTGGCGAACACGGCCAAGGTCAGCACGAAGCCGCCGACAATTCCCAACACAGCCTTCACGCTGCCCTCCTTAAGCCCCGCTCATAGAATGCGGGGCGCGGGATGGAAGTTCCTTGGCCACCATGCAAATGGGGAAGCAACTAGTCCCTGAGACGTCGGCGGGGCGCGAAGGATCGCGGCGCTGTTCAGTCGAAAGCCTCCTACCCGACCACTTCCCTGTACGCCCTCACCTTTCCGTCCTGTCCGCGAATCCGCCAGGTCCCGTCCTCACAGCCCTCTATGTGGCTCGCCGCCAGCGGCACCTTGCCGCCGCCATCGGGCAAATCGATGACATAGGTCGGGCTGCAGATGCCGGAGAGGCGCTGGCGCAGTTCCGCGACCAGCGCCTGGCCCTCGGCAATCGTGGTGCGGCGGTGCGCCATGCCGCGCGCCAGGTCGCCATGGTGCAGGTAATAGGGTTTCACGCCGAGGCGATACATCAGCTCGCGGCAGAGCTCTTCCAGCACCTCGACATGATCGTTGACGCCGTTCAAGAGAACGCTCTGGTTGAGCAGGGCAAAACCCGCCTGCCGCATCGTCCGGCAGGCTTCCTCGGCCTCATCGGTGATCTCGCGCGCGTGGTTGAAGTGGGTCACAACCGTCACCATCAGCCGGCCCTGCAGGGCCGCAACAAGACCCGCTGTTATGCGCGACGGCAGCGCCACCGGCACGCGGGTGTGGATGCGGAGCAACCGCACATGCGGGATCGCCTCGATTCGGGAGCGGATTTCGGCGAGCGCCTTGTCTGGCAACGAGAGCGGATCGCCGCCGGTCAGGATCACCTCGCGGATCCCCTCGTGCCCGGCGATATAGGCCAGCGCCGGCTCCAAGGCTTCGCGCGTATAGCCGCGGCCGATCGACGTCAGCGACTCCTTGCGAAAACAGAAGCGGCAATAGACCGCGCATTGATAGGTCGGGAACAAAAGCACGCGGTCGGCGTGACGATGCGTCAGCCGCGGCACCGGGCTGAATGCATGGTCGCCGATCGGGTCGTCGAGCTCGCCCTCGATGGCGATAAGCTCTTCCGGCGACGGGATCACCTGGGCGCGGATCGGGTCGTTGGGGTCGGTCCAGTCGATCAGGTCGAGATAGGGCTTTGGCACGCGCACCTTGTGAGCGGCGGCGGCTTCCTGTGCGGCCGCCCGCTCGGCGGGCGAGAGCGGGAGTGCTGCGAGGTCGCGCACTTGGCGCACGCCGGCGCGGACATCGTCCTGCCAGGCGGTATCGGGACGGCTCGACGTTGCAGCCGGTTGTTTGAGGTTGGCGTCTGATGTCATGGCAGATCTCGGTAGTTTCGGCGGAGCTATCGGCCGGATGGGCGGCCGGGTCAATCACCACGGTTGCCGCAGCAGTAGCAGCTTTGCGACGTCGAGTTCCCGCCCTCTGTCCTGCCGGACATCTCCCCCGCAAGGGGCGAGATGTCGCGACGGCTTTCGCCAATCGCCGACGCTGCAGAACGAGCGGGGCGCGGAAGCAGCTGCCCCATTGCGGGGGAGATGGCCGGCAGGCCAGAGGGGGGTGTGACGGAGCACTCACGGTGGGCTCCAAGCCCCCTCCACACTACCATAGGTATTTGAGCGAAATACCAGTAGTCTCAATCGTCCAGGGCTTCGGGGCGACACGAATGGATCTCAGCGCAGGTCATGGCTACCTCCTCATTGGCGGGCTCATCCTCGTCGGCGCCGGGCTGCTCATCATTTCGCTGATCGTCAATCTTCATGTGGCGCACAGCGTGCGCGACGAGGTGCGCCACCGCGAAAAGCTGCTGGAATATTACCGCAACATCTTCTCGCAGCTCGGCGTAATTCTGATCGGCATCGGCGTTTCGCTGTTCATCTTCTTCTTCCAGCAGAATTACCAGGACCAGCGCAGGCGCGACACGGAGCTGCAGCAAGTGCTCGCCAAGCTCGCGGGACGCATCGCGCGCGGCGCCCCGGTCATCGCATCGCTCGACGAATTCGACGACGTGCTGGATGAAGGCGGTGCATATGTCAGTCCGGACCTTGGCGGAAAGAACGCAGCAGTCAGCGCGCAGGGAAGCGAGCTCGGCAAGCAGGTCGCCAAAATCCTTCTGGTCGAACGCGATATCGATCTGCGCGACTTCGACATCCTGAACCTGTCGCGCGATTTCGAAACGACGTTCGTCGTCAATGAGCTCGATCCCAAGCTGTGGTTCAACATCGTGCGCGACGAGAGCGAGATCAAATACGCCACAACCCAGATCGCCCTCGATTACAAGGACCTACAGGACGCCATCGGCGGCGAGGCGGTCGAGGCTGCGGTCGCCAATCCGGAGAAGGAGCGCAAAATCAAGCAGGAGGTGCTCGACATCTTCTACGATGCCGATCTCCTGCGACTGCGCGGCAGGCAATTCCTCGGCCGCGCGTGCTGGCTGTTCGGCCAGGGGCGCGGCTTCGTCAGCGCTGCACCGGTCGACGCGATCGAAGCCGATGCCACGTCGCAGCAAGAATGGATCGAGCGGTCGAAGCCGGTGCTGACGCAGGCGAAATCGGGCAGCGGCGACTGCTTTACGCTGCTCCACTTTGGTCAGGGGGCGTGAGCGGAAGAGCAGCAAAGTGAGCAAGATCCGATCGCGTGTCCGGAAGGGGCTGCTTCTGGCGCTTAAACTAACGCCCATAGCGATGGTTCTTGTCCTTGTGCAACGTGCGACGCAGTGAACGATCGCATCGATCTTTGCGACGACACGACATCCGGCAAGTACATCTGGAACGATGAACTGAGGCACAAAGACGTGCGACCCACCGCCGCTTGTTGCTCCTGTCCAGCAATTAGTCGCCCATACGCCGCAGCGTGCCCATATGGTTGTCGTCGAGAAAGCCGATCGTCACGGCCGACGCCTTGCCGTCCGGGCCAACGACGAAGCTCACGCCCGCTGGCCGGTCTGGCGTCTCGGCGTCGGGGTAGGTCAGGAACAGATCGCCGTCGAAATGGGTCAGCGAATAGGACCGGGCGCCATCCGGGCCTAGCTTGAGAATGAGGCTGTCTCCCGCACCCGAAACGACCGCATCGCCGATGAAGTCGTTGGCATAGCGGCCGGTATAGGCGCCGGCCGGCGCGGCCGGCCTTGCCGGAGACGGCCGCGCGGCATAGGCGGCCTTGGCCGCGGCGACCGCCGGACCGAACAGGCCGGCATAGATGCCATCCCACGCCTCGATCCAGTCCTTCTCGACCTTGCCGTCGAAGACGAGGTCCGTAAAACTGTCGGACAGGCCCTCCGGCGCTCCGGACGGGAAGGCGTTGGCGAGGATGACGATGCCGAACTTCTCCTCGGGGAAGACCGTCACCAGCGTGCGCGCGCCGACGCTGAAGGCGCCGGCATGCCCCCAGCTCAGGCCGTGCCGGCCGAATTCGACATTCCAGCCGAGGCCGTAGAAGGATTCGCCGCCTGAAACGGGATTCTTGCCGCGTGTCATCAGCGGCACATGCGTTTGGGCAAGCGCATCGGCGGCGATCAGCGGCTTGCCGGCATAGACGCCGTCGCCAAGCACCAGGCGCACCCATTGCGACAGATCGCGGGCAGTGGAGCTGACGCCGCCGGCGGGCGCCTGCGCATCCGGATCGCGCTCTATCTTCGCGGCCCAGGCGCCATCGACCTTGATATGGAGCGCGGCGCGGTTGGCGTGCTTGACGAAATCCGCATGGCGCGAGCTGGTCGAAGCCATCCCGAGCGGGCGGTAAAGCTTCTCCTCGGCGACCTCCTCCCAGGATTTGCCTGTCGGTCTGGCGGCCGCGACGGCGCCCTCGGTCAGCCCGAAATTCGAGTAGGAATAGCCGGCGCGAAAGCTTGACGAAGGCGGCACGAAGCGCAGGCGGCGGAGGATCTCGGCGCGGTCATAGCCGATGCCCTCGAGGTCGTCCCCGGCTGTGCCCGGAAGGCCGCTGCGATGCGCAAACAGGTCGCGGATGGTGAGCTCGCTGGTGGGATAGGGGTCGGCGAGGCGGAAGGCCGGATCGAGGTCGGCGATCTTCGAGTCCCAGGACACGGTACCGCCGCTGACCAGCGCCGCCACGACCGTTGCGGAGACGGGCTTTGACAGGGAAGCGATCTGGAACACCGTGTCGGCGTTCGACGGCCTCCGGCTTTCCGGCTTCGCGGTGGCCGAAACCCTTCAGGAAGACAATTTTGTCGTCGTGAACGACTGCGATGGCGAGACCGGGCACGGCGCCGTCCGCGATGACGCCTGGCGCCAACGCTTCGAGCTTCGACAGGGCAGCGGTCATCCGCTCGGGCGAGATTGGGTCTGCGGATGTCGCAGGGGGCCAAAGCGCCATCACGGCGATGAAGGCCCAAATCCCCCAATGGCAGACATTCCGATCGAGCTGCATGCGCGCCTCCCCCGCCTGCATTCATCCGGCCATCGTACAGTCCGGCGTCGATGAGGCCAACCCGCCCCTCGACTTTCGCCGCAATCGACCCGCGCCGCGTTTTCGGGCAATCTCGTCCGGGAGCGATCATAGGGGAGATGATCCCGCCGCCCAGGGAGGTTTGCCATGACCGAAATGCTTGCTGCGCTGCCGCGCTATGAGGATGCCGTCCGGCGCTTCCGCATCGAGGACGAGATCGCCAGGCTGCACGGCGACCCGGCGAGCGGCATCAATGCCTATGTCGAATGCTGCGGCCGCTATACGGGCGAGAACCGGCTGGCGCTGCGCGCGATCTCGGCGGGCGGGGAACTGCGCGAATTCATCTTCGACGATCTCGCCGACATGTCGGGCCGCGTCGGCAATCTGCTGAAGGGGCTTGGCGTCCGACCCGGCGATGTCGTGGCGGGCATGTTGCCGCGCATCCCGGAACTGGTGGCGCTGATCCTCGGCGCCTGGCGCGTCGGCGCGGTCTACCAGCCGCTGTTCACCGCCTTCGGCCCGAAGGCGATCGAGCATCGGCTCAGCTACAGCAAGGCGAAGCTGGTGGTGACCAACCCCGCAAACCGCGGCAAGCTCGACGAGCTGGAAAACCATCCGCGCATTGCCACCGTCCTTGGCGCCGGCGACACCTTGCCCGAAGGCGACATCGATTTCCGCGCAACAATCGCCGCCGCCGCCCCCGATTGCGAGCCGGTGACGCGCAAGGGCTCCGACCTGTTCATGATGATGTCGACCTCCGGCACGACGGGCCACCCCAAGGGCGTGCCGGTGCCGCTTTGCGCGTTGCTCGCCTTCGGCGCTTATATGCGCGACGCGATCGGGCTTCGGCCCGACGACATCTTCTGGAACATCGCCGACCCCGGCTGGGCCTATGGACTCTACTACGCCATCACCGGGCCGTTGCAGCTCGGCATCGCCACCACCTTCTACGAAGGCGCCTTCAACGCCAAAAGCACCTACGACATCATCGAGCGTCTCGGCGTCACCAGCCTCGCCGGTTCGCCCACCGCCTATCGCCTGCTGATGGCGGAAGGGCCCGAGGCGGCCCTGCGCGTCAAGGGCAAGCTGCAGGTGGTGAGCAGCGCCGGCGAGCCGCTCAACCCGGAGGTGATCCGCTGGTTCGACGCCCATCTCGCCGCGCCCATCCACGACCATTACGGCCAGACCGAGAACGGCATGATGGTCAACAACCATCACGGGCTTGCGCATATCGTCCGCGCGGGCTCTGCCGGCTTCGCTATGCCGGGCTACCGCATGGTGGTGCTGGACGAGGCCGGCAACGAGCTCGGACCCAACCAGCCCGGCGTGCTTGCGGTCGACATCGCCAGATCGCCGCTGCGCTGGTTCGACGGCTACCACCAAGCGGAGACGCCGGCGATATCGGGCGGCTATTACCGCACCGGCGACACGGTGGAATACGAGCCGGACGGCTCGGTCTCCTTCATCGGCCGCGCCGACGACGTCATCACCTCGGCCGGCTATCGCATCGGCCCGTTCGACGTCGAAAGCGCGCTGATCGAGCATCCGGCGGTCAACGAGGCGGCGGTGGTCGGCGTGCCCGACCCGCAGCGCACCGAGATCGTCAAGGCCTTCGTCGTGCTGGCCCCCGCTTACAATGGCAGCGAGGCGCTGGCGGAGGAACTCGCCCAGCATGTGAAGAAGCGGCTCTCGGCGCATTCCTATCCGCGCGAGGTCGAGTTCGTCGCCGAACTGCCGAAGACGCCGAGCGGCAAGATCCAGCGGTTCTTGCTGAGGAAGGCCGAGGTGGAGAAACGGAAGGGGTGACGCGCCGATCTCCCTCCTTGAGGGGGAGATGTCGCCGAAGGCGACAGAGGGTCGTCTCACATAAATCGCCAGCGTCGTCTCGCGCCGCGAAAGGCGTCGGCACCCCACGCGCGGCGACCCCTCTGGCCGCTTTGCCGCCATCCCCCTCAAAGGGGGAGATTCGCGGCGTCTGCGCTCCCTGTCTTCTTTTGGCCCGATCTTGTCTTCAAATGCGCATTGTCGTTTGACTGCGACCGAAGGTGGGAGGTTACGTGATGCGATTGATCTGGACGCTTCTGTTCGCGCTGGCGAGCGGGGTGGCTTTCGCAGCCTTGCCGGAGGACGACTATATCGCGGCGCGCGACAAGGCGATTTCCGACATTGCGGGGCTGGAAAGCTCGAACGCTCAAGTGGAAACGCTCGACGTGGCGAACACCAAAGCACTGGCCGATCTCGAAAAGCGTCTTTCCGCCATTCTCGGTCCTCTGGCGGTCAAGGATTTTCCGGCGACCGGCACGATCAATCTCGAAAGCCTCAGCGCCTCCGATATCGGCTTCGGCATGCTCGACGGGCTCAGATACGCCAAGAGCGACGAGGGCCCGAGCATCGTGGCGACGACGCGGGGGCTCGCCGAGCGCTGGCTACAGTCCAAGGCCGACGAGGACGATGAAAGCCTCAGGCTGCCCACCGGGCTCGGTGACGCGCTGAAACTCGATGCATTCTACACACAGGCGATCGGCGCCGACGCCGCTTTCGTCAAGACGCTCGACTTTTCGCTGAAGAAGCCCGAAGGCGCCAACATGGCGATTGCGCAGCTCGGCGGCTGGACGCAGGACGTCGGGCCGATCTACGACCAGCAGGTCGTCGTTGCGGTCGTAAAAGGCGATCGCGTCCTGATCGCCGAAGCGCCCGCGTCACCGCCCGTGCCGAAGATCGCGGCCTGCGAAGCGCTGTGGACCGCGGCTGACGCGGCCGCCCAGAAATTCCAGGAGGCCTATCAAGGCTCGGACCTCAAGGACCAGCAGGCCTATGATTCCGCTAATGCTGTCTGGGAAAAAGGCGACGCCGACTATCGCGCCTGCATGGGCGAGCGGCTGCCGGGCGACCCGGCCTTCCCGGCGCTGCTTGCTCAGGCGCAGCAGCTTGCCGACCACATGGCCGGCAAGTAGCGCCAGGACTACAGGTCAGCAGAATTGCTCACACGATTTGTCTTTGCGCAATTCCGGACGGAAACCCGCTATACTTTTCCTGGGATTATTCTCAGCCTGCGTTGGCGCGCATGCGTCGGCTGTTGCGCCGCGCGGTCGGGCGCGCGGCCTCCGCGATGATCCCGTTGGTTACGGGCACGACGTCCTTGCGCGATCTCGCATCCGTCACCCTGTGCAGCCGCTCGTAAGGCAGCAGCTCCTGGATGCGGGCATTGAGCGCCACGATCTCGGCGCGCAGGTCCTCGCATTCCTGTTTCTGGATATCGAGCTGGATCTGCTCGGACGCCTGCTGCAGCGAAAGCTGCGAGAGGTTGGTGCTGACCACCGACAGGTTCTTCTTGTCGACTTCGTTCTCGTTCCTGAGAACGGCAAGCCTTTCCTCCGCGATCTGCCTTTCGGTCACGGCATCGTTCAACTGCGCCCTGAGCCTTGTCGTCTCGGCCGAGGCTTCGGTCTTGTCGTTCGAGGCCTGTTCCAGCCGCGATTGCAGCTCCTGGATCTCGGAGCGCAAACCGCGCATCTCCGCCTGGCTCCGCGCCAGCTCCGACGCGCCATCGCTCTCGGCGATGCGGGCTGCCTCGGTTACTTCGGCAAGCCTGGTCTGCGTGGTCTCCAGCGACTTCTGCAGCCGTGCCTCCTCCTTCTCGTGGTTGCCGAGCTGGGCCAGCAGTTCGGCAATGCGCGCGGTTTCGTTGGCGTGGGTCGCCGCGAATTCGTCGAACTTGTGCCGGGCTTCCGCCTCGCGCTTTTGCGCCTGCTCCAGGTCGACCGAAAGGCCGACCTGCTTTTCGCGCAGCAGCTTGTTCTCGGCGGCGCGCCTGTCGGCTTCGACGGTCTTGGCCGTCAGCGTCTTGACGATCTCGCCGAACTCCGCCTCGCGCCTGGCGCTCTCATTGCCCATCTCGACCATCTCAAGCCGCACCGCCGCAAGCGCCTCGCGCAGCGACTCCCGGTCTTGGACAAGGCTTGCCTCGCGCTGTTGCCAGGCCTCCGCCGCGCCGTCGCGCTCGCGCTGCTTTCTGGCGGCGTCGAGCAGTTGTTCCGACAGGCTCTTGTGTTCGGTGCTAAGGGCGGCGTTCGCAAGTTCCAGCTCATTGGCGCGAAGGGTGTCGCGATGCAGGACATTCAACACTTCGCGCGTCATCTGATGTGCGGTGGCGATCTCGCCCAGCCTCGTTTCGATCTCCTCCAAATGGCCCTGTCCGTCACGGAAGAGTCCCGTGATGGCTTCCAGGGCGGCCAGCCGCGTCTGGGTATGCGGCGTCAGCCGCGAGGCGGGAGTGCCGGACTGGGTCTCGTCGGGCGGATCCTCGTCGCTTGCCGCCACCTCGGCGGGCGCATCCTGCTCCGGGGACGTCTGTTCGTCAGCCGCAAGACATTCCTCGAAAGCCTCCGCCAGATCCGACTGGAGCTCCTGAAATTCCTTGTCTACGTCCTCGGCCCGCTTGATCAGGGATTTGAAATTCATAACGGCACACCTCTTACGCTCACACCCGCCGTATTCCTTAACGAATTGCTAATTTATCCCTTTGCGTTCCGTACGGGAAGCCTCTCCAAAAGAAGGAAGAAATTAAGGTTATCGCGGGTTTCCAGAGGCTTGCGCGACGTTCCGCCAGCGTCACCTCTGCCAAGCGCGGCAAGTGCCTTTTTGACCTCGCGAGCGCCCTCAGCCGATAGCGGTTGGATAAGCAAGAAAGCGGCGGCCCTTCACCCGCCGCAACCAACCCCTTGTTGCCTTCGCGTCTCGTCACGATATTGTCGTGCCGAGGGCGGCCCCAGCCGGGCGCCGCCGGCACAATTGAAAATTATCGAAGGATGGAAGCCTGAACGCGCTTGGCGCGACGGGCGGAGCAGAGACGTGGGAAAGTTCAGATGACGGATACGAAGACGACGGAAACCAGGACATTCGAGGCGGACGTCTCGCGGCTGCTGCACATGATGGTGCATTCGGTCTATTCGGACCGGGACATCTTCCTGCGCGAGTTGATCTCCAACGCCGCGGATGCCTGCGAGAAGCTGCGCTTCGAGGCGATCACCCGTCCCGAATTGCTGGGCGAGGACGCTAGGCCGCGCATCGGCATTCTCGCCGATCCCGATAACAAGCAACTCAGCGTCGAGGACAACGGCATCGGCATGGGACGCGACGAGATGGCGGAAGCGCTGGGCACGATCGCCCGCTCCGGCACGCGCGCCTTCATCGAACGCGTCGAGGCCGGCAAGGCGACGGAGGATTCGCAGCTCATCGGCCAGTTCGGTGTCGGCTTCTACTCCGCCTTCATGGTGGCCGATCATGTCGACGTCATCAGCCGCCAGGCCGGCAGCGAGGAGGCCTGGCGCTGGTCATCCAACGGCAAGGGCACCTACGAGATCGCGCCGGTGCCGCTTGCCGCCTCACCGAAGCGGGGCACGCGCGTCGTGCTGCATCTGATGGAGGACGCGACCTCCTACACCACGCCTTACCGGCTCGAGGGACTGGCAAAGTCGCAGTCTGGCCATGTGCCGGTGCCGATCGCGCTCGTCGAGAAGCCGGGCGCAGAGCCGCGCGACATCGCCGACGGCACGGCACTTTGGGTGAGACAAAAGAGCGAGATCAAGCCCGAGGAATATACCGACTTCTACCGCAGCGTCGCCGGCCAGTATGACGAGCCGGCCGCCACGATCCATTTCCGCGCCGAAGGCCGGCAGGAATACAGCGTGCTTGCCTTCGTGCCCGGATCGCGCCCCTTCGATCTCTTCGACCAGGACCGCAAGGGGCGCATGAAGCTCTATGTGCGGCGCGTCTTCATCACCGACGACGCCAATGTCCTGCCGCGCTACCTGCGCTTTGTGCGCGGCCTGGTCGATTCCGCCGACCTGCCGCTCAACGTCTCGCGCGAGATGATCCAGGAAAGTCCGCTGCTCGCCGCGATCCGCAAGGGCGTGACCAACCGCGTGCTCGGCGATCTCGCCAAGTTAGCCGACAACGATACGCAAGCCTACGCCAGGATCTGGGAGAATTTCGGCGTCGTGCTCAAGGAAGGCCTCTACGAGGATTACGAACGGCGCGAGCAACTGCTGAAGCTCGCCCGCTTCCGCTCGACCGCTTCCGACGAAACCCTGCGCAGCCTTGCCGACTATGTTGCGGCGATGAAGGAAGGGCAGAAGGCGATCTTCTTTATGGCCGGCGACGACCGCGCCCGGCTCGAAGCCTCGCCGCACCTCGAAGGGTTTCGGGCGCGCGGCATCGAAGTGCTGCTCTTGACCGACCCGGTCGACAGTTTCTGGACGACAATCGCGCCGGAATTCGACGGCAAGCCGTTCAAATCGGTGACGCAGGGCGCGGCCGATCTTTCGGACATTCCGCTGCTCGACACTGCGGCGAAGTCGATGGCCGAGACGAACCCGGAGATCGACGGCTTCCTCGCCTTCGTGAAGTCAACGCTCGGAGACGAAGTCTCGGACGTGAAAGCCTCCGACCGCCTGACCGAGAGCGCCGTCTGCCTTGTCGCGCCCGAGCATGGCCCCGACCGCCAGTTCGAGCGTCTGCTCAACGCCGCCGGCCGCCTCGACAAGGCGGCGAAGCCGGTCCTCGAGATCAACCCGCGCCATGAGCGCGTCGCGGCGCTGGCGCAGCTCGGCGACGACGAGCGCGCCTTCAAGGAGGACGCAGCGCATCTCCTCTACGACGAGGCGCGCGTGCTGGACGGCGACAAGCCGGCCGACGCCAAGGCGTTTTCGGCGCGGCTTGCGAGGATGATCGAGCGCGGGTTGGCGGCGCAAGAGCAAGATCGGTCGTGAGCCTTCGCGCCCCCCCCTCTGTCCTGCGGGACATCTCCCCCACAAGGGGGGAGATTGGCAGCTTCGGCGCCGCGCTTAATCCTGCGACGTTGGCGATTGGCGAAACACGCCGCGACACCCGATCTCCCCCCAAGTGGGGGAGATGTCCGGCAGGACAGAGGGGGCGCTGTCCCGCCAGCGTTTCAAGGCTTCTGCCGCAACGCTGATAGGCATAGGATCCTTGAGTCTCGCTCCGCTTCGTATCGCTACGCCCCTACCCCCTCAGTCCCGGCGCTTCCTGCCCGGTCCTCGCGACATATTCCGTATAGCCGCCGCCATACGTGTGGATGCCATCGGGGGTGAGCTCCAGCACGCGGTTGGAGAGCGCCGCCAGGAAATGGCGGTCGTGCGAGACGAAGAGCATGGTGCCCTCATATTGCGCCAGCGCCTCGATCAGCATCTGCTTGGTCGCCATGTCGAGGTGGTTGGTCGGCTCGTCGAGCACCAGGAGGTTGGGCGGATCGAACAGCATCAGCGCCATCACCAGCCTGGCCTTCTCGCCGCCCGACAGCACGCGGCACTTCTTCTCGATCTCGTCGCCGGAGAAGCCGAAGCAGCCGGCTAAAGCCCTGAGCGGCGCCTGGCCGGCCTGCGGAAACGAGTCCTCCAGCGTCTGGAAGACGGTGCGCTCGCCATCGAGCAGCTCCATGGCGTGCTGCGCGAAATAACCCATCTTGACGCTCGGGCCGCGCGCCACGGTGCCCTCGTCCGGCTCTGAGGCGCCGGCGACCAGCTTCAAAAGCGTCGACTTGCCGGCGCCGTTGACGCCCATCACGCACCAGCGCTCGCGGCGGCGGATCTGGAAATCGAGGCCCGAATAGATCGGGCGGCTGCCATAGCTCTTGTGGATATTCTTCAGCGTCGCCACGTCCTCGCCGCAGCGCGGCGCCGGCTGGAACTCGAAGGCCACCGTCTGACGGCGCTTCGGCGGCTCGACGCGGTCGATCTTGTCGAGCTTCTTCACCCGGCTCTGCACTTGAGCTGCGTGAGAAGCGCGCGCCTTAAAACGCTCGATGAAGGCGATCTCCCTGGCCAGCATCGCCTGCTGGCGCTCGAACTGCGCCTGCAGCTGCTTGTCGGCCAGCGCCCGCTGCTCCTGGTAGAATTCGTAATTGCCGGAATAGGAGGTGAGCGCGCCGGCGTCGATCTCGATGACCTTGGAGACGATGCGGTTCATTAACTCGCGGTCGTGTGAGGTCATCAGCAGCGCGCCGTCGTAATCTTTCAGGAATTTCTCCAGCCAGATCAGGCTTTCGAGGTCGAGATGGTTGCTCGGCTCGTCGAGCAGCATGACATCCGGCCGCATCAGGAGGATGCGGGCCAGCGCGACGCGCATCTTCCAGCCGCCGGAGAGTTTTGCGACGTCGCCGTCCATCATGTCTTGGCTGAAACCCAAGCCATCCAGCACTTCCCGCGCGCGGCCGTCCAGCGCATAGCCGTCGAGCTCCTCGAAGCGGTGCTGCAAATCGCCGTAGCGCTCGATAATTTGATCCATCTCGTCGGCGCGATCGGGATCGCCCATTGCGTGCTCGAGCTCACGCATCTCGGCGGCCACCGCGCTCACCGGCCCAGCGCCTTCCATCACTTCCGCCACCGCACTCATCCCGCCCATGTCGCCGACATCCTGGCTGAAATAGCCGATGGTGACGCCGCGATCGACCGAGACCTGGCCTTCGTCGGGCTGTTCCTGCCCGATGATCATGCGGAACAGCGTCGTCTTGCCGGCGCCGTTCGGGCCGACGAGCCCGATCTTCTCGCCCTTCTGCAAGGCGGCCGAGGCTTCGATGAAGACGATCTGTCGGCCGTTCTGCTTGCCGATGCTTTCGAGACGGATCATGGGGCGGTCCGGAGTAAATGCGCTGGGATGGCGGGATTGCCGGGGGCATACGCGAATGAGAGCGGCAGGGGAAGAGCGCAAACGCCGCAGACAGCCGATCTCCCCCCTCGAGGGCGGAGATGGCCGGTAGGCCAGGGGGATCGTCTCACATAGAGTGCCGACGTCTGGTCGAACCGAAGGAGAAGTCTGCGCTTCACGCGCGGCGACCCCCTCTGTCGCCTCCGGCGACATCTCCCCCTCAAGGGGGGAGATCAGCAGTTTCGACGCCGCGCCTTACTTGGCGTCGTGGAAGATAATCCCCACCGTATGCCGCCGCCCTGAGCGCAGGCGGCTGACGCCGTGGCGCAGGTTGACGCGATAATAACCGCGCGAACCCTCGACCGGCCGGTTGTGGACAGCAAAAATCACCGCGTCGCCGCGCTTCAGCGGCACCACTTCGGCGCGGCTCTGCATGCGCGGGCGCTGCTCGGTCAGCACGAACTCGCCGCCGGTAAAATCCTCGCCGGGTTCGGATAGCAGGATCGCCACCTGCAGCGGAAAGGCGAGCGCGCCGTAGAGGTCCTGATGCAGGCAGTTGAAGTCGCCGGGGCCGTATTGCAACAAGAGCGGCGTCGGCTTGGTCTGGCCCTCGTCGTGGCAGCGCTTGAGGAAAGCGGCGTGGTCGGCAGGGTAGCGCAGTGCCGTACCCATCTTCTCGTTCCAGTCGTTGGCGACGCCGGCTAGCCGCGGATAGAGCGCGGTGCGCAGGCCCTCGACCAGGTCCGGCAGCGGATAGCGGAAATAGCGGTATTCGCCCTTGCCGAAGCCGTGGCGCGCCATCACCACATGGCTGCGAAAATGCTCCTGATGCGGATAGAGCGCCGCCATTTCCGCGCATTCCTCGGCAGACAGCAGGCCGGGCATGACGGCGCAGCCTTGGGCGTTGAGCTCGGAGACAAGGGCTCGCCAGTCTTGCGCGGCGACGCGGGATTCTGCGGAGCGGCTGGCCCGCTTGGTGTTCAGGGAGTGGATGGTCATCGTTGCCTCCTTTGATGCGATCTAAGTGGGGCGAAGGCGATGCAATGGCCACCCGATTCCTGCGGAGATGGCACGGGCCTCCCCTTCTCCCCTTTGTCGGAGAAGGTGTCGCCGAGGGCGACGGATGAGGGGTGTTGGAAGGAATGAGGCGGCGGCGATTTCAAGCCTTTTGCCAAGCTGGAACACCCCTCATCCGTCTCGGCGCTATCGCGCCGATCCACCTTCTCCCACAAGGGGAGAAGGAGAGGGTTTGCGATACCCCTCCAGCTCCGGATCGATATCCACCTTCACCGCATTGGTGAACACACACGTCGCCACCATGATGCCGGCGAAGGCGGTGAGGTTGACGAGCAGCGTCTGGTCATAGCGCGCCTTGAGCGCCGTCCAAATCTCGTCCGGAACGGCATTGGCATCGGCGGCAACCGCCTTGCCGAAGCCGATCAACAGCGCTTCGTCGGCGGTCGGCCCTATTGCTTCGGGATCGAGGCCGGAATCGATCAGCGCCCGGCGGAAGAAGGTGACCGGTATTTCGGCGCGCATTGTCTCGGAGATCGCCTTCGAGAACAGCCAGATTGCGCGGTCGTCGAGCGCGGGTTTGAGAAGATCGCGCAGCGTGAACCATTCGGCGTAGATGCGGTGCGCCGCCGGCGAATTAAGCAGGATGCGCTTCATGTTGGTCATACGGCCGCGCAAGGCGAGTTCCCGGTCATGCTCGGCGCGGATTTCAGCCGAAGCCGTCGCGTAGTCGATCGGGGAGAGATGCGCCATGGGATGCCCCTCACCCCAGCGTCGCGTGAAGTGCTGGCGCGCAGCGCAGCGTGTTGGAGACGGTGCAGATATTTTCGGCATCCCCGACGATGCGCTGCCTGGTGGCCGCGTCGAGATCGCCGGCGATCTCCAGCCTGATGTTGAATTTTTCGACCCGCGACGGCTCGTCCTTCGCCTTTTCGCCGCTGACCTCCGCCCTCACCTCGCCAAGCCGGTCGGCGACGCCGAGGCGGGTTGCCGCGATGCGGGCACTGAGCACCATGCAGGCGGCCAAAGAGGCATAGAGCAGGTCGAGCGGGTTGAAGCCCGGCGCGCTCACCGAAGTCACGACGTCGACCGTGCCGCCGGTCGGCGTCGTCACCGCCGGCAGGCCACCTGGCGGCAGGACGGCCAAAGCGCCGGTCGCACGGGTTCTGATCCTTAGCTCACTCATGGCATGTCCTCGGCCCGATTGCTGGCTGTTGGCTTGTCATAGCGGACTGAGATTCATGTCGGCAATCGCTAAGGTTCGGCGCTGCCCCTCATTGTCCTGCCGGACATTTCTCCCCGTATAGTGACGGGGAGAAAGGGGCTGTCGCGAAGGCTTTCGCCAATTGCCGGCCCAGCAGTTCCCTTCTCCCCGTTCACGGGGAGAAGGTGCCCGAAGGCGGATGAGGGGCGGCGCGGCGTTTGCCAGTTGGCGTCAGCGTCCTACGAAGGCCCCCACTCCGGCCGCTGCGCGGCCACCTCTCCCCCCGCATTCGCGGAGGGAGAGGAAAAGCGTCTCACTTCGTCAAATCGAGCGCGGCCGTGAGATCCCCCATCGGCGGCTGGTCGTTGTTGCGCAGCGCCTTGTCGCGGGCGACGATGCCCGGCAGCACCGGCAGGTCGTAGCGCGCGGTGATGAAGCGCAGGATCGACGTCGTGTCGTACTGCGTGTGGTCGACCGTGCCCATCCTGGCATAGGGCGAGATGATGAGGGCCGGGACGCGGTTGCCCGGGCCCCAGCGGTCGGCCTTGGGCGGCGCGACATGATCCCAGAAGCCGCCATTCTCGTCATAGGTCACGACGACCAGCATATGCTGCCATTGCGGGCTCTTCTCCAGATGCGCGACGATGTCGGCCAGGTGCTTGTCGCCGGAGGTCACGTCGGCATAGCCGCCATGCTCGTTCAAATTGCCCTGCGGCTTGTAGAAGGTGACGGCAGGCAGCTTCCCGTCGTCGATCGCCTTGATGAACTCGGCGCCATCGAGGCCGCCGTCCTTGAGGTGTTCAGCCCGCGCGGCGGTGCCCGGCGCGTAAGCCGCGAAATAGTTGAAGGGCTGGTGATGGAACTGGAAGTTCGGCACGGGCGTCGCGTTCTTGCCGTCGAGCGAGGCCTGCCAGGCGCCGGAATACCAGGCCCAGTTCACGCCCTTCAGCGACAAGAGATCGCCGATGGTGATGTCGTGCTGCGGCGGCAGCGTGGTCGGCTGCGCCGGATCGGCCAGCGCCTTGTCGCCGCCCTCGGCCGGCTTGTTGGCGCTCGGCTGGTAAGGCGGCTGCATGGTATTGACGACGTAGAAGTCAGGCGAGATCGTCCCGTCATTGACGAATTTCGGAGCGCCACCCAGCGCGGAGGCCGGCGAATTGTCGGCTACCTTCAGCGTCACGCCATCGGGCTCGACGACGGCGATCTGGCCTTTCACCGGGCTGGTGTCGGCATGCGGGTAGAACGGCACGCAGGCGCAGGCGAGCATGAAGTGGTTGAGGAAGGAGCCGCCGAAGGCCCCCTTGAAGAAATTGTCGGCGAGCACGTATTTCTTGCCCACCGCCCACATCGGCAGCACCGAGCCGTCATAATGACCCATGACCAGCGAGCCGGAATCGGCCCAGGCGACGAACTTGTCGTTCTTGCCGGCGTCGATCTGCATCTGCTCCTGGTAGAAGCGGTGCCAGAGATCATGGGTGATGACGTCGGTGCCCTCGTTGAAACCCTTGGGATCGTCGATGGCGAAGACGGCATTGGCGAGATGCGCCGTCTGGGCTTCCGTCACCGCCGGCGTCACACCCTTGCCGGTCAGCCCGCCCCAGGCCGGCGGCAGCTCCGCAAGCGGCTTGCCGTCGCGGTCGAGCTGGCGCGCCTGGTAGGCCGAGACGTTGGCCAAACCGTTGGCGCCGGGGAAGCCGCCATAGAGGTTATCGAAACTGCGGTTCTCGGCATAGATGACGACGACGGTGTCGATTTTGTCATAGCCTGGAGGAACCGCCTGGGCAGCAGCGGTGAGCGATGCCAGCGCCGTCGAGGCGAGGCAAAGGGAGAGAAAGGACCGGATCATGGGGAAATGCCTCGTGGCTGGGGAATGGCTGGAGGAGCTTCTCGACGCTAGGGCGGGTGGTTGTCAGCTTTGTGACAGGGGTGGTGCGCGATGGGTATTAAGCGAACCTGTCACGCTGGCGCGAAGGAACTCGGCGCATAAAATTGAATGCATCCAAAACGTCATCAATCCGTAGCAATCCATCCCTACGCAAAAGCCATGCCACGATGGAAATCCGCCACGCTCGCAACCCTTGCCGGCATCGCCATCCTCTGGCCGGCCGACAGCCTGCCGGCGGGCAGTACCCGCCCCGGTCCGATGTCACGCGCGGAAGCCTTCGCGCGCGCCGAAGCGCTGACGGCGCTCGGGCGAAAAATGTTTTTCGATCCGTCGCTGTCGGCGTCGGGCAGGCAGGCCTGCTCGTCCTGCCACGAGCCCAACCATGCCTTCGGCCCGGCATCGGCCGCGCCGGTCGAGATGGGCGGGTCGAATCTCGACCAGCCCGGCCTGCGCGCCGTGCCGTCGCTGCGCTACCTGCAGGCGGCGCCCGCCTTCACCGAGCATTTCTATGATTCCGAGGACGAGGGCGACGAGAGCGTCGACAACGGCCCGACCGGCGGACTGACCTGGGACGGACGCGCCGACCACGGCAAGGACCAGGCGAGGATCCCGCTGCTCTCGCCATTCGAGATGGGCAACAAGGATGAAGGAGCCGTAGTCGACGCTTTGCGCAAGGCGCCCTATGCCGACGCCTTCAAGGCGGCCTTCGGCGCGGACGTGTTCGAGCATCCGCCCGAGGCCTTCGACGGGGCGGTGGAAGCGCTCGGCACCTTCGAGCAGAGCAGCGCAGATTTCTATCCCTATTCCAGCCGCTACGACGCCTTCCTCGCCGGCAAGCCGACCTTGACCGCGCAGGAGTTGCACGGCCGCGCGCTGTTCGAAGACGAGAACAAGGGCAATTGCGCAAGCTGCCATTTGAGCGAACCGGCGAACGACGGCGAGCCGCCGCAGTTCACCGATTTCGGATTGATCGCGATTGCCGTGCCGCGCAACCCGGCGATCCCGGCAAATGCCGATCCCAACTATTTCGATCTCGGCCTGTGCGGCCCGCTGCGCGCCGATTTCAAGGGCCGGGCTGAATATTGCGGCCTGTTCAAGACGCCGACGCTGCGCAACGTGGCGCTGCGCAAGAGCTTCTTCCACAACGGCTATTTCCACACGCTGCGCGAGGCGGTCGCCTTCTACGCCAGCCGCGACAGCGACCCAGGCCGCTGGTATCCGAAAAATGCCGACGGCACCGTCAACAAATTCGACGACCTGCCAAAAGCTTACCGGGGAAACCTCAACACCGACCCGCCCTTCAACGGCAAGAGACCCGGCGACAGGCCGGCGCTGACGGACGCCGAGATCGACGACATCGTCGCCTTCCTCGGCACGCTGACCGACGCCGACCAGGCGGGGCAGTGACGGCGCTGCGTTGCCCGAGCGCATTGTGCGGATTTGCCGTTCGGCATCGAATCGAAGTAATCGGACGAAAGCCTATGTGGGCTATATCACAGGACCGCCATGAAACGTCTGCCATATTAGAGGCTCTTCATGGAAGGGGTCTCGGATGAGATTCGTCGCGCTACAGGACCCGACCGACAGTTGGACGGTGTTTGATACGGCCAATGAGGAGCCCGCCGAATTTGGCGGCCGCGTACTCATTGGCCTGACGTCGCATGACGCCCTGCGGCTCGCGGCCTCGGCCAATGATGAAGCGGGATGCCGGAAAATCAATGTGCTGGCGTCTCGTCAAGGCCAGTAAGGCGGATCCCGGACAGTTCCCCTTTCCTCCCGGAAAAGCGCAAGCGAACAAGCGGTTGAGACGGCGCGCTGCCAGATTGATTCAGGTCATTCATCCAGCCGGCGCATAGCGGTTCACCACCATGCCGCAGGCATAGGCTTTCGAGCCGATGAGCTTCAGCCCGGCGAAGCCGCCCTGGTCGAAGATGCGGCGGCCGCTGCCCAGCACCGCCGGGTTGATGAAGAGCTGGAACTCGTCGACCAGACCGGCCGAGACCAGCGCCGCGGCAAAGCCGGCGCCGCCGAACACGGCGATGTTGCCGCCCTCGCCCGCCTTCAACGCGTTTACCTCGCGCGGCAAGTCACCGCTGGCGACCCGTGTGCGCTCCCATCGCGAGGCCTTCAGCCTGT
Organism: Mesorhizobium captivum; assembly: GCF_033977165.1. NCBI lineage: Bacteria > Pseudomonadati > Pseudomonadota > Alphaproteobacteria > Hyphomicrobiales > Phyllobacteriaceae > Mesorhizobium > Mesorhizobium captivum. Next base: position 46,165 of record NZ_JAVIJB010000005.1, on the reverse strand, counting down.
CGCTCAGCACCACCTTCTCAGCTTCGACGATGCGTTGGGCAAAGGCATAGAAGCGGTCCTTTGGGTATTTCCTTGCCGCATTGCCCCAGTGGTTGAGATAGCCCTCCTCAGCCATCTTGCGGCTGAGCAGAATGGTGTCGACGGTCTCCAACACGGCGTTGAAGTCCTGCTTCAACTCGTCGTCCCAGCCGCTCTCGTCGCCCCATTCCCAAAGTTGCCAGCGATGGTCCTCATCGGCGCCGACGAAGCCGTCGACCGACATCTGCATCTGCAGGATGAGCTTTTTCATCTCCTGTTTTTCTCCTCGTGTTTCCGATGATCGATTTACTTCTGGAACCATTTGACGCACAGAGAGAAATGGTGTCAATAGTAAATTGGTTTAAAAATGGAACCATTATGATGTCGACCAGGGAACGATCCGGCTGCCCGATCAGCCTCTCGTTGGAACTCGTCGGCGACCGCTGGACGCTGCTCATCATCCGCGACCTGGTGTTCGCCGGGAAAAGGCATTTTCGCGAGTTCCTGCAGTCGGACGAAGGCATCTCTTCCCGCACGCTCGCCGAGCGGCTGCAGACCTTGCAGGACGAAGGCATTCTCATCCGCAGCGACGATCCCAGCCACGGGCTGAAGGCGATCTACCGGCTGACCGAGGCCGGCATCGACCTGCTGCCGGTGCTGGCGACGCTCGGCGCCTGGGGGAGCAAATACCGCAAGGCCGACGACAAGCTTGCGCGGATTGCCGAAAATCTCGCGGCCGGCGGCGAGCCGGCGCTGGAGCGGTTGAAACAGAAGCTCAGGGCGGAGCATTTGGGGTAGCGAAATCGCCGCAATTGCCGATCTCCCCCTCGAGGCAGGGCAATCGCATATGGCGCTCCCGCTCTCCGTCTCGGCTTCGCCGAGCCACCTCTCCCCCACGTTGTGGGGGCGAGGAACTCAAGCTTTTCAAGGCCGCGACATCAGCGATTGGCGTTTCCTCGCCCCCATGAAATGGGGGAGAGGTGGCCGCGTAGCGGACGGAGAGGGGGCAGCGCTGCCATATGCGATTGCCTTGCCCCTTGGGGAGATCGCCACGCCTCCCATTTGCCCGACAAATTAAAAGTTGACTATTTTACTCATCTTGAATAGCGCTGCCCGCAGCTTTTCGAGACGGGGATCAGGCTGATGACGGACCGGCGCGTTCTGGCGGGGATTTTACTGGCGACGACTTTCCTCAAGGCGCCACATGTGCTGGCGCAGGAACAATCGCAGGTGCTGGTGCCGATCCAGGTCGAGGGCGAGGCCGGTAGCGCCGACTTCGACGGCTACAAGGCAAAGAAGGACGCCAGCGCCAGCAAGTCCGACCAGCCGCTGGAAAAGACGCCGCAAGCGGTGAGCGTCGTCGGCAGCCGGCAGATCGAGGACCAAGCCGCGCGCAGCGTGGTCGAAGCCACGCGCTATTCGCCGGGTATCCGCTCCGAAACCTTCGGCAACGACACCCGAAACGACTGGTTCCTGATCCGCGGCTTCTCCTCGCAGGTCAATAGCTACTTCCTCGACGGACTGCAGTTGCAGTCGAGCGACAGTTTCGCCACCTGGAAGGTGAACTCTTATCTGCTCGATCGCATCGATGTCCTGCGCGGGCCGTCGTCGGCGCTCTACGGCGCCTCTAACCCGGGCGGCCTCATCAACCTCGTCTCCAAGCGGCCGACCTTCCAGAACCGCGGCGAGACGGCGATCGGCGTCAACGAATTCGGCAATGTCTGGACCGGGCTCGACGTCGAAGGCGTCAACAAGGACGGCACGCTCGCCTATCGCTTCATCGCCACCGGCAATTATGGCGGCACGCAGGTCGACTATACCGATAACGACCAGTTCGCGATCATGCCGGAAGTGACCTGGAAGCCGGACGAGGACACCAGCCTGACCGTCTATGCCAATGTCTCGAAGCTGAAGACGCGCGGCCAGAACTTCCTGCCCTATGTCGGCACAGTCACCGACGCACCTTGGGGAAAAATCCCGCGCGACCTGTTCACCAGCGAGCCCAGCGTAGACAAGTTCGAGCGCTCGCAGCAGATGATCGGCTACGAGTTCGAGCACCGTTTCGACAATGACGTGACGATCCGGCAGAACCTGCGCTATGGCCATCTCGATGTCGACTTCCGCAATGTCTATGGCGAAGGCTGGGTGGGCGACGATCCGGCGAGCCACCTGCTCGAGCGCGCCAACTTCCTGTCCAAGCCGGACCTCGGCCTGTTCACCGTCGACAACCAGGTCGAGTGGAAGACCTCGACAGGGCCGATCGACCACACGCTGCTTCTCGGGCTCGACTACAAGCGCTTCGACCTGCATGACGAGTCCGGCTTCGAGGACGCGCCGCCGCTCGATGTGCTCAACCCTATCTATAACGGCGCGCCGCCTGTCACATCGCGCTACGACCAGTCGAACACGCTGCAGAACCAGACCGGCCTCTATGCACAGGACACGATGCAAATCGACCGCTGGAATTTTGTGTTCAGCGGCCGCTATGATGACGTGCAGACCAGGGTCACCGACCGGCCGACGGGCGTGCGCACCAGCTATTCGGCCGACGCCTTCAGCGGCCGCGCCGGCGTCATCTACAATTTCGACAATGGCATCTCGCCCTATGTCTCAATCTCGCGCTCGTTCCTGCCGCTGACCGGCACCGACACGGCCACCGGCAATGCCTTCAAGCCCGAAACGGCGGTGCAATACGAGGCCGGAGTCAAATACCAGCCGACTTGGCTGAACGACGTGATGCTGACCGCATCGCTGTTCGACCTGACGCGCGAAAACGTCGTGACCAGCGACGGCGTGCTGTTCAACCGGCAAATCGGCAAGGTTAATTCGCGCGGCATCGAGATCGAGGCCATCGGCCAACTCACACCCGACTTGAAGCTCACCGGCGCCTACACCTGGTACGACCTCAAGATCAAGGAGGGCAATCCGGCCGAGATCGGCAAGGTGACGACCGGCACGCCGGAACAGTTCGGCTCGCTCTGGCTCGACTACGCCGTCCCGTCCGACCGCTTGCAGGGCGTCACCGTCGGCGGCGGCGTGCGCTATGTCGGTTCCTCCTTCGCCGACAGCGCCAATACGCTCAAGGTGCCGGATGTCGTGCTGTTCGATGCCGCGATCCGCTATGAAAAGGACAACTTCAAGGCGGCGCTCAACGTCTCCAACCTGTTCGACAAGACCTATGTCGCCTCCTGCAACATCACCTGCTTCTACGGCGAGAGCCGCGAGATCAGCCTTACGATGAGCTACAAGTGGTGACGGCAGCAGCCGGCCGGCGCTCGTGATCGCAAAGCTTCTGGCATTCCTGCTTGCGCTGCTGCCGGTGCTGCCGGCGGCGGCTGAAGAAGCCGTGCCCGCGCATACCGAGCGCGTCGCAACCATCGACTGGGGCACGGCCGAGACGCTGCTGGCGCTGGGGGTTACGCCACTTGGGCTTGCCGAAACCGCCGGTTATCGCGACTGGGTCGGTGCCCTGCCCCCCGACATCGCCGAACTTGGCCTGCGCGCCACGCCCAGCCTCGAATATCTGGCGGCGCTCAAGCCCGACGTCATCCTGTCGACGCCTCAGTTCACCGCCATCGAGCCCATGCTCGGCAAGATCGCGCCGGTTATCAACCTCGCCACGTTCATCGACGACCTGGAGCCCTACCGCCACGCGCAGGAGAACACGAGGCGGCTCGGCGCACTCACCGGCCGCGAGCAGGCGGCCGCGGATCTCATCGCCCTCACCGACGCTCGGATTGCGAAGCTGAAGGATGCGATCGGCACGGCCAGGACCAGGCCGGTGCTGGTGCTCTACTTCCAGGACGACCGCCATGCCTGGGTGTTCTGCCGCGGCAGCCTGTTCGACGACGTGCTGAAGCGGGCCGGGCTGACCAATGCCTGGACCGGAGGCCGGAATTTCTGGGGTTTCGCCAATGCCGGCGTCGACCAGCTCTTCGCGATCCGCGATGCTGCCCTTTTGGTGATCGAACCGGTGCCGCCGGCCGTGCGCGCCAAGCTGGCGGCGCGCGACGGGCTGCTCGGCCAGATGCCGGCCTTCGCGCCCGGTAATTATGAAATCCTGCCCAGCGTCTGGGGTTTTGGCGGCCTGCCGTCGGCCGGCCGCTTCGCCGATCTGCTTCTCCGGCACACGGAGCTTTTCGAGCGCGGCCATGCTTCATGACCGCCGCCGGCTGGCGGTCTTTTTCGCGGGCGGCGTCTATCTGTTGCTCGTCGCCTTGCTGATGGCCTGCAACATCGCCGATATCGGCGGCGGCGAGGCGGTGCGCGCGCTGCTCCTCGATTACGCCTATTGGCCGCGTCTTGCGGTTTCGCTGCTGGCGGGGGCGGCACTTGGCCTGGCCGGCGTCTTGATGCAGCAGGTGCTGCAGAACCCGCTCGCCGCGCCCGAAACGCTCGGCGTCAATGCCGGCGCGCATCTGGCTTTGACCATCGGCCTGCTCGCCGCGCCCGCCTTGCATGCCGCGCATCCGGAGCTGCTGGCGATCGCCGGCGCCTTCGCCGCCTGGGGACTGATCGCGGCGATCGGCTGGCGCCGCCGCACCGACCCGACGACGCTGATCCTCTCAGGCTTCGTCGCCAGCTTCGCGCTGGGCTCGATCTCCAGCCTCCTGATGCTGCTCAACCAGCAATATCTCGCCTCGATGTTCATCTGGGGCGCCGGCTCGCTGGTCGAGGACGGCTGGAGCGGCGTCGAGCAATTGGCGCTGCGCTTCGCCGCCGGCGCGATCGTCACCGCGGCGCTCGCCCGGCCGCTGCTGATTATCGGCTTCGGCGACCAGCAGGCGAAAAGCCTCGGCCTGACGAAGCTTATGAAGCCGCTGCTTTTGGCCATCGCCGTGCTGCTTTCGGCAAGCGTGGCGGCGGCCGTCGGCATCATCGGCTTCGTCGGGCTGGCGGCGCCGCATCTGGCGCGCGTGCTCGGCGCGGAAAAACTTGGCGAGCGCCTTGTCGCCGCGCCGCTGGCGGGCGCCGCCCTGGTGCTCGTCGTCGACCAACTCATCCAGCGCCTGCCGCCCGACCAGGCTGCAAATCTGCCGGCTGGCGCCGTCACCGCCTTGATCGGCGCGCCGATGCTGATCTTTCTGCTGAGACGCGTGCCGCGTCTGGTGCTGGAGACGGGCGGTGGGATCGCCACTCGCCTCGGCGGCGGCAGCGCAAGGCGGCCAATGGTCGTACTTGCCGGCCTGGCGATCGCGCTTGCCCTAGTGCTCGCCCTCGCCTTCCTCCTCGGTCGCGCGCCCGACGGTTTCGGTCTTTATCCGGAGGCGTTTGCCTGGCGCCTGCCGCGCGTCATCGCGGCCTGCGGCGCGGGCCTGGGGCTTGGCGTCGCCGGCTGCCTCGTCCAGCGCCTGTTCGCCAACCCGATGGCGAGCCCGGAAATCCTCGGCATCGGCGGCGGCGTCGCCATGGGATTAATCGCGGTGCTGCTCATTTTCGCCCGATGCCAGCGCGGGGCTGCAGCTTTTAGGTGCGACAGCCGGCGCGTTGGCGGTGACGGGCGCGATCCTGCTGCTCGGCCTCGACCGCGGCTTCACGCCGGAGCGGCTGCTGCTTACCGGCATTGCCATCACGGCGCTGCTCGACGCTTCGAGCCTGCTGTTTCTCGCGCTCGGCGATCCGCGCTCCGGCCAGGTGCTCGCCTGGCTGAGCGGCTCGACACATTGGGTGGAACTCGACGTCGCGATCATCGTGCTCCTGGCCGGCCTCGCCGGACTGCTGCTCGCGGCGCTTGCCTGCCGCTGGCTGGAGATCCTGCCGCTAGGAGCGAGCGTGGCAACCAGTCTCGGCATTCCGCTGCATGCGGCGCGGCTCGCCGTGCTGGTGCTGGCGGCGATCACGACGGCGGCCGCGGCGCTGGTTGTCGGCCCGATGAGCTTCGTCGGGCTGCTCGCACCGCATCTGGCCGGGCACCTCGGGTTGAGGCGCGCCGGGCCGCAACTGTTCGGCGCGGCGATAGCGGGGGCGACGCTGGTGGTGTTCGCCGACTGGACCGGACGCATCGTGTTCGCCCCGACGGAGCTGCCGGCAGGAGTGTTGTCGGTGCTGATCGGGAGTGTGGCGGTGATGGGGGTGGTGATGGGAAGGCGGGCGCGGCGTCGCTAAGATTGCAGCACGATATCCCATTCGGCAGTGTTCACTATCTCCGTTCCACCGAAACCCACTCTGCGCTAGATTCGGCCCCGCAACAGGACAGCCTCGCCATGATCGTCCAGGCCTGCATCAACGGCGCGCGTCCCGCCGATTTCCATCCGGCCCTGCCGCTCGACCCGGACGCCATGGCGCGCGACGGCGCGGCCTCGATCGCCGCGGGAGCGGCCGAGCTGCATGTCCATGCGCGCGGCGCCGACCGTCAGGAAAGCCTCGCCCCGGAAGCGATGGACCGAACTGTAGCGGCGCTGCGCCGCGCCTGCCCCGGCACGCTGATCGGCGTCTCCACCGGCGCCTGGATCGAGAAGGACGACAGGCGCACGCTGGCGGCCATCGCCAACTGGCGCGAGCTGCCCGACTACGCCTCGGTCAACCTCAGCGAGGCGGCGGCACCCGAAGTGATGGAGACCTTGCGCGGCCGCGGCGTCGGCATCGAGGCCGGGCTCGCATCGATCGGCGATGCGCTCAGGCTGGCCAGCCTCGACCATGGCGGGCGGGTGCTGCGCGTGCTGATCGAGATTTCCGAGCAGACGCTGGACGAGGCCTTCGCGGTTGCCAACGGCATTGAAAAGGTGATGCAGCGCGAAGGCATCCGGCGCTCAATCCTGCTGCATGGCGAGAACGCCACCGTATGGCCCTTCGTCGAGCGGGCAACGAGGAGAAAATTCTCGACTCGCGTCGGGCTGGAGGATGGCAAGGAATTGCCGGACGGCAGTGTGGCTGCGGGCAACGCCGCGCTGGTAGCGGCGGCGGTGGGGATTTATCGCAGGGCGTGACTTGCTTCCTCGCCCCCACGAAGTGGGGGAGAGGTGGCTCGGCGAAGCCGAGACGGAGAGGGGGAGCGCCCTACGAAGGCCCCCTCTCCGTCCGCTTCGCGGACACCTCTCCCCCGCCGCTGGCGGAGGCGAGGAAAGATGCTACTGCGTGTCGGCGTTGGCCCTCAGCTCCGCGCGCTTCTCGTCCGAGACCACGGCAAGGTCGAGCACCTTCTGCAGGCCTGCCGCGTGGCGGAAGTTCGGCTCGGTCTGGACGCCGCTCTTCACCGCCTCGACGAAGCGCTGGTAGTTGGTCGGCACGGTGCCGGCGTCGAGCTCTTCCCACTTGGCGTTCTCGACATTCTCGCTGACGCAAGCCTTCAGCATCGAACCATCAAGGTTGTGCACCACCTCGATGCCGCCCTTGTCGCCATAGATGCGCAGCCGGAGCTCGTTGAGGTGGCCGGTCGCCCAGCGGCTGGCATGCACCACGCCGAAGGCGCCGTTGGCAAAGTCGAGCGTCATGGCGAAACTGTCATTGGCGTCGAGCTGATAGTCGCCGATGCGATTTTCCGGCGCCTTGTCGAAGGCGCGCAGCCGGCAGAAGACATGGTCGATGTCGAGCGCGGCGCCATAGCTGGCGAAATCGAGGATGTGAATGCCGACATCGCCCAGCACGCCGTTCGAGCCGTGGCCGCGCGACAGCCGCCAGAGCCATTTCGGATCGGTGCGCCAGTCGCCCCAGAATTTCGACACCAGCCAGCTTTGCAGATAGGAGGCCTCGACATGGCGCACCGTGCCGATCTTGCCGGCCTGCACCATCTGGCGCGCCTTCTGCAGCGCAGCCACATTGCGGTAGGTGAGGTTCACCATGTTGACGACGCCGGAGGCCTCCGCCGCATCGGCCATCTCGCTCGCGTTGCCGAAATTCTCGGCCAGCGGCTTTTCGCAAAGCACCGGCTTGCCCGCGGCGATCAGCGCCATGGTGGTCGGATGGTGGATGCGGTCGGGCGTGACGTTGGCGACCGCGTCGAAATCGCCCCAGTCGAGCGCCGCCTCCAGCGAAGAGAAACGCTTCGGGATCTTGTAGGCGTCGGCATATTCGCTGACGCGCGCCGGATCGACATCGACGGCGCCGACGATGTCGACGCCTTCTATGGCGCTGAAGCGGCGGGCATGCTCCTGCGCCATCCAGCCGGTACCGAGTATCAAAAGCCGCATTTTTGCTCCTCCGAGCGAATTGGTTCGATTCAATGATATAAGGCGAAAGTATCCAGACGGGAACTTCTTATGGAATTGCTCCTGGTTGGTCGCAATTCCGGACGGAAAACCGCTACGCACTTTTCCTGGAATTGCTCTTGGTTGGTCGAAATTCCGGACGGAAAACCGCTACGCACTTTTCCTGGAATTGCTCAGCGGAAACCAGCCTCACCAGTTGCGTGCAGCTTGCCGCCTCGTTCGACGATCGGCTCCAGCGCCTTCTCGACCGGCACGTTCGGTGCGCTGAGGATGGAGGGCTTAGCAGCCTGCAGGTTGTGCGCCCACCTCACCGCGTTGCGCAGCACCTTCTGCACCGTCGCGTCGTGATAGGTCGGATAGGTCTCGTGTCCGGGGCGGAAGTAGAAGACGTTGCCGGCGCCGCGCCGGTAGGTGAGGCCCGAGCGGAACACCTCGCCGCCCTGGAACCAGGAGATGAATACCGTCTCCAGCGGCTCCGGCACGGCGAACTGCTCGCCATACATCTCTTCGTTCTCGAGCTCGAAATACTCGCCGATACCTTCGGCGATCGGATGGCTGGGGCTCGTCACCCAGAGCCGTTCGCGCTCGCCGGCCTCGCGCCATTTCAGCGTGCAGGGCGTGCCCATCAGCCGCTTGAAGATTTTCGAGAAATGGCCGGAGTGAAGCACGATCAGCCCCATGCCCTCCCACACCCGGCGGGCGACACGCTCGACCACTTCGTCGGCGACAGCGCCATGATCCTTGTGACCCCACCAGACCAGCACGTCGGTCTCGGCGAGACGGGATTCCGGCAGGCCGTGCTCCGGCTGCTCCAGCGTCGCGGTCGAGGCGGAGATCGCCTTGTCGGCGTTGAGCGCGTTGGCGATGGTGGTGTGCATGCCTTCCGGATAGATGCCAGCGACCACCTCATTGGTCCGCTCATGGATGTTCTCGCCCCAGACGACAGCGCGTATTTTCATTGAAAGCCTCGTAATGATTGTGAGGGTGGAGCCGCCCCGGCGGTCATTCATAAAGGCTTCGGCAGGTATTGGAAGCGGTTTTCGCAATGCAGTGAATGCCTGTGGGCGTCGTCATTCTCGGGCGGAGCGACGCGAAGCGGAGCGCAGACCCTGGAATGACGAATTCGCACATCCAATTGGCAAGCGACCTTTGCCGTGCGCAATATCGGCCATGGGTGAGGTACTTATAGGGTTAGGGATATTTGCCTGTCTGACTGGCGCCGCGATCGTCAGCCTAATGGTCTATGAGCATTTTCCGACCCACCACCGCCAGGACGACACCAGCGCCGTGGTGCGGCTTGCCGCCAACCTGTTCGTGGTGTTGTCCTCGCTGGTGCTCGGCCTGATGATCAACTCGGCCAAGAACACATTCGAGGCTATCAACAGCAACGTCCACACCTTCGCGACCGATATCATCCTGCTTGACCGAACGCTCCGGCAATACGGACCGGAGGCGGACGGGGCTCGGCAATCGCTCACGGCCTATGTCCAGCGCGTCGTCGACACCTCCACCGCCGACAGCGACACAACGGTCGTCCCGAATAGGCTGTCGGAGCTGCTGCTCAATCAGGTCGGCGATATCCTGGCGGGATTGACGCCCGCCGATGCTAGGCAGACCGCCGCGCAGCAGGCTGCGACACAGCAACTCCGGAAGCTGATCGAGCAACGCTGGATACTGGCCGAACAGTCCGAGGGCGCCATCCCCGCACCGCTGATCGCCCTGCTCGTCGCATGGCTGACGCTGATCTTCGCCAGTTTCGGCTTCCGGGCGCCGCGCAATGCAACCATCGTCGGCACGTTTGTCATCTCCGGTGCGCTGGCGGCGGCCGCCGTCTATCTGATCATCGACATGGATGCGCCCTTCTCCGGCCCGATTCAGGTCTCGCCGGCGCCCCTGCAAAGAGCGCTGGCGGAACTGACGCAGTGAGATTCACCGTCGGCTCAACACATCGACCAGCCATTTAGCCGCCACTTCAGCGCCGTCGGCGCGGATCAAGCGAGCGAGCGCTCTCGCGCGAACGCCGGTTTCGGGCGCCAGCGCCGTTTCGAGCGCCACCGACAATGACGCGAAAGTCGGCGTCGGGCCGTCATGTGCGGCACCTATGCCGAGCTCGGCCACCCTGCGCGCCCAATAGGGCTGGTCACCGATCTGCGACACCACCACCTGCGGCGCCCCTGCCCGCGCGGCGGCGGCGGTCGTGCCGGCGCCGCCATGGTGCATGGCGGCGGCCACGCGGCCGAACAACGCCTGCTGGTTGACATCGCCGACGGCGAAGCAATCGTCGCGATCGTCGATCGGGCCGAGCTCGGCCCAGCCATGCGCGATAACCGTGCGCCGCCCCCTGGCGCGGATCGCCTCGATGGCCGCACGGCCGGCCTCGCTCGCGACCGCAATGGAGCCGAAGCCGACATAGACCGGCGGCGGACCGGCATCGAGGAACTCTTGCAGCCCGTCGGGGAGCGGCCGTTCGTCGGCCAAGATCCAGGCACCGGTCTGAACGGCGTCGATCAGTCCGAGGGCAGCCACGGCCCCAGTGTCGGATCGCAGGCGAGCAACACTTCATCACCGAAGACATAGTCGCGGACATTGTCCAACGGATGCAAGCCGAGGGATGCGCGGAAGCCGTTGATCGCGCCGCCAAACAGCGCGTTCTTGGTCGCGACATCATGGTCCCAGAGCACTCTATTGTCGGTCACGCCGGCTGGAAGCGGATGCCCCGGATATTCATGCGGCCTGTTGTGCGCCGACGGCAGCCAGATAGGACAGAAGGTGCCAAGGATGTAGCGGATGCGCCGCTGCTCAGCGATCAGCCGCACGGCGGCACAGGACGGGAGGAGGCCGCACGCCACCACGGCATCGCAGCCTTCGGAGGCGGCCAGGAGTGCATCATATTGCCTGGCGACGATCTCGGCCGCCTGGCAGGAGATGAGCTTCGCCCGGTTCTCGGGCGAAGCGGCCGACGAACGCCTTGTCATCTCCTTTACCCATTCGCGCACCGGCGCAAAGGCCGGCACCAGCGCCACGCCGGCGCGGGAGCATAGCGCGGCAAACTCCTCATCACCGGGGACGCTCACCCGCACCTCGGCCCCGAGCGTCTGCAGCCGCTCGCCGAGCGCCACCACCGGCTCCACGTCGCCGCGCGAACCGTAGGTCGACAACAAAATCTGCATTCGGGAACTCCCTTGTCCAAAAATCGAGATCAAGGGCAGCGTACATACGGCATGGCGGGTGTCTTGCCGCAAGCCCGGGGTGCGCCATATATGCTTTCTGGGAGGAGGAGTTTTCCCTCCCTCGTCCGCAAACTCAAATGAAATTGATCGCTGCCGCGCCTGCAAGCAATGTGGCGAAGACAGCGAGCGCGTGCGGCGACCGCCCTCCGCGCTGATGGCGGCAAATACCGTCAGAGATCGAAAGCAGGCATACCGGCAGCAAGGCTGCTGCCGGCATAATGGCGGGGGATTAGCCTTGCCGCCCTTCCTGGGCAACCTGGGTGGGCGACCTGGTCAGGCGCGGCACCACGACGAGGCGCTTGATCTTGCCCTTCTTGTAGGCGGCAAGAAAGCGGTGATAGTCCTTGAAAACGAGGCAGCCATTGGATTCGGCACGGCCGCCGCGCAGCATGTAGGTGTGCGCGAGCAGGCCGTCGCGACCATATTTGTTCTTGCCGCTGCTCGGCGTCAGCCGGATCGCCTCGACGCCGTGGAAGCGCGATTCACGCATCGACAAATTGTAGGTGTCGGGCGGCGTCGGGCCGACATTCTTGCGGTTGACGAAGCGCGGCTGGTCGACCATCGAGCCGTACCCCGAATGCGCCTCGAGCTTCGAGCCGTCAGGCATGTAGACCGTAGCCGTCGAGATGTCGTAGACGGCGACGCCGTTGCCCGTCGAAGGCGAATTGAACAGGCCCCTGAAGGCATTGCCAAGACCGCCGCGCTCGGGCGTGTCAGGCTTGGCATAGGCGAGCATCTCGGAAGGCTGCGCCTTGCCCCGCCTGGTCGGCGCGGCATTGATCGGTTTCGAGTCCTGCACGCCCGGAAGCGCCTGGTCGGACCTCCTCAGCGAACGCGGTGACTGCGGGCCTTCCGCGGTATCGACGGCAGTGGGTAGCGGCTTGCCTGGCTCCGGCTTGGCAGCTTGGGACTTTGCCGCCTGAGCCGCCTGCGGCTTGGCCGGCTCCTGCTTCCTCGCGGCATTCTGTTCGGGCGCCTCGGCGGCGCGATCGAGCGTGGTGCGCGGCCTCAGGCCGGGCACCACGATACTGTCGGGCAGATCATCCTGCGGCGGCAGCGATGCGACTTGCACTTCGGACTGCCCGTCGTCGGAGCCGCCACCCACCAGATCGGGCGCGTCGCCGTTGGCGATCGCGACGGCGGTCGCCACGTCGGCCGTCTCTTCGGGCATGACATTGGCCAGCGCCAGCGCGAGGTCGGACGCGCGCTGCACGTCGACCTGATTTGAGCCAAAGCGTGCCTCGGCCGGAACGCTCAAGGTCGGGTCAGTCTGGGTCGGGTCAGTCTGGGTCGGGTCGGTCTTGGCCGGGTCGGCCGCGCCGCCGAAGCGACTCGCCGCCGGCAGGCTCGCAAGCAGGAAAGGCGCGCTCTCGGCGCGCTGGAAGGCATCGGCAAGTTTCTGCGGCGAAAGCCCGGCGCGCTTGATGACGCTGTCGAAACGGTCGGCGACGTCCGCGGCGGAGGCTACCTCCACCGCCTTCTCACGCGCAACGCTGAGCTTTTCAAACGCGACGCTGTCAGGCACCGCCGGCTTCAGGCGCGCCGCCTTGCCGTCATGCACCAGGGCGGTAGGGGTCGGGGTGGAGTGTGCAAAGTTGCTGGCGAGGCTGAGACAGCCGACATCGCAGCCGCCGGTGAGCGAGCCCTTCTTGGTGACGCCGGCCGCGGCAAGGCGGGGCGCCCAGACGTTGGCAAGCTGGCGGCGCTGGTCGGCGAGCGCGATGCTGCGTGGCGCAAGCAGGCTCTGCGGCAATCCATTGGAAGCGGCGGTAAGCGAGGTGCTCACCGAATAGAGGCCGGCCAGCGTGGCCACCGACCACAGGGCGAGCGCGGCGCCGACAGCAGGCACCACAACCCAACGATGACCACCAGATTTCTTCGAAGTTACCCCCTCTTCAGGAGTGTCACCCCGGTTCTTCAAACGCAAAAACGCCATACGACCACTCTCAATCGGCATGCCGGTTTGCGGACCTGGCACCCGTCACGATCACAGTTCGCCTGGTGCCCCCTGCACCTTCACGCGTCTGTTGCCGATTGATTCAAAAGATGGACAAAGATGGTTAACCAATCCCTCCACCAGCCGCCAATCTGGCGACGGTCCATACGAAAAAAGAGCCCTCCATGGTCTCCGCCACGGTAAAAATGCTCTCCCTCGCCCGCTTTTGCTGCCCGTTTTTGCGGGCCGAGTCAAGCAAACGCGAAGGTTTTGCCCTTTCGGACGATCGCCAGCTAAAGACGGATTGAGGTAAAAAAGCGGCAAGAAAAGCGTGCCGCGTCGAGGTGCGACATCGCTGTCGGCGGGAAGCGCGGACGAAGCGCGGCGGCCGGAAGAAGGCCTCGGCGCCGGGGCGAAAATCGGAAGCGGAGCGTCGCTGGCCAACGTCTTCGAGCCTGCGCGGCGCCTTGAAGCCGTTCAGCCTTTGAACCGCCAAACCGCTCTAACTGTTTGTTTTTGCGCAATTCCGGACACCTGTCCGGCGTTCAGCGCGTTTCGTCCGATCCGTCGGCGACGCCGACATGATACCGATAGACCATTCCCCAACCCTTCCAGCCAGTGAACAGAAGGATGAGGACAACGATCAGCGACAGGACCAGGCCGACTGGCACAACCGCCGCCTCCGCCTGGGTATATCGCAAGTACCAATTGTAAAGCTCGATCAGGACGACAATGACGTTGCCGCCGGCGTGAAGCCATACGTCCCGCAGACTGCGGATCTGAGCATCACCCAGTATATCGGTCAGACCGGCAAGAGCGGCCAGCGCGGCCATGATCAAACCTGCCCCGAGGAGCCAGAGCGTAGGGGCGACCCAGGCCGGATTGCCGGTTCGCCAGAACACAAGATCGCAAACGAAGGTCGCGACGAAGAAGGCAATCGGGAACGGTATCAGCATGGCATGGACAGGATGGCCGGCAATGCTTGCCGTGCTGTGCGGATTGTGGGTGATCATATGGTGGGCCATCGTAATGCCTCCCGGAGGCGTGGCGAGCGCCGCCTCAGGCCACATCACAACGCATCACGGGCTTGGCGGCAAAAAGCCGGATACATATCGAACTCCGATAGGTCCGGAATGTTCCATAACCCTTCCGTATCTGGGACGCGCCTATCGGCCTCGGGCCACACGCCCATCGGCCAAGCCGGGGATGGGCTTCGTCTTGCCGCTGAGCCGCGCCCCCAAGGTCAGCGCCTGCGGAAAATTGCAGACAACCGCCTCCATCAAAGCGGCGCCACCGGGACCGAGCGCGATGCGGGCGATGGCCTCAGCGGCAAGGACCCGCGTCGAGAACAATCCCCTCCAGGCCGCCTCGTAGCGTCTGCCGGCCGCCTCGCGTTCCCCCCGCCCGCTTGCCGCTGCGCCGAGTTCCTGCACCAGGAGCCAGCCGGACTGAAGCGCCATCGATATGCCCTCGGCGATGATCGGATGCGACTCACCGGCGACATTGCCGACGCGGAAGATGTCCGCTTCGTAGCCGGCGCGAAGGCCTGGCCGGATCGGCCCGGCGGCAAGCCACGGGCCGTCGAGATGGGCTTGCTCCAAGGCTTCACGCACGCCCCGGCATGTCGCCATGATATGATGCTCGACGGCTTCGGCGGCGGAGACATGACCGCCGCGCTCGCGGGCAAGGCTGCCGCGCAGCCGGGTGAGCATATCGCGCCTTATGCAGCAGGAGATCGACATGCGGCCGTGGTCGGCGAGCACCATGCCGCCATAGCCGCCGGGAAACGTCAGCAGCGGCATCAGGTCGGGCGGCAGCGACGAGCCGGTGAAATGCGCCTTGAAGCCGAGCAGGTCCGAGGGGCGGCTGGACTTCGCGAGCTGGCTCGGAAGCGGCCCCGGCTCCCACGAGCCATGCGCAGCGACGATCACCGGCGCCCGCAGGATTGTCGCCTCGTCGCTGGACTTTTCGCCTGTTGCCTGGATCAGCACGGTTTGGCAGTCGCTATCGCGCTCGACAGCAACGGCGCGGCAGGGCTGGAAGACTTCAGCGCCGGCCGACCGGGCCGCATCGAGCAGCAAGGTATCCAGTATGTCGCGGCCGAGCGCGCGGCCGAAGCCGTCTCTTGCGGCAGACCCCGATCTCGCGCCCGGCATCGGCGCCTCGATACTGGTGTCGCCGGAAAAGAGGCCGACGCGACGGATTTCTAGACCGGCCGCTGCGCGCCAAGCGTCGCCGATCTCCAGCCGATCGAGAAGCGCCAGATTGCTTGCCGAGATGTATTCGCCGCACACCTTGCGGCGCGGAAACGCGCTCTTCTCCACGATCGCGACGGCCCATCCGCGCCGGGCAAGCGCCAGCGCCGCCGACGTGCCCGCCGGACCGGCGCCGATGACGATCGCATCGTGAGTGGATGGCCGCCTCAAGGTGTTGCCCCGGCCCGCACCTCCGCCGCGCCGACGAAGACATGGGAAAACGGTCCGGCGCGGCGCTCCTCGATCGGGCTGCCGCCGGCGGCGCTCCAGAGGTCGGAAAGCTCGCTTCCGTGGAAGCCGGCGCGCACGCTCTGCGTGGCGTCATGCCTGGTGACGTCGTTGGCGCCGATCATCCAGAGGAGCCGCGCCGCGGCCAGCGCCAAGCCTGCCCGCAGCGGTTCCGTCGCCAGGATGAGCGGAGCCCTGCGCCGCAAAAGCGAAAACAGGCGCAGCAGTTCGTCGTCGCCGAAATGATGCAGGAACAGGTTGACCGTGATTGCATCGAAACGCCTGCCGTCCGCCTCCTCCGCCCAGTCGAAGACGTCGGCCGTGATTGTTTCAAGCGGCCATCCCAGCCCGGCGAAATCGGCCGCGAGCTTCGGCGTGACGAGACCGACGCGATCGAGCATGGTCAATTCCACCTCGCGCCAGTCCCTTGCCATGCGCCGGGCCACTTTCAGCATGAAGGTGCCGTCGCCGGCGCCGATCTCCAGAATGCGGCCGGGCGGTCTCGGCAGAAATTTCCTCATGAGCGAGGCCATGATCGGCGCCTGGAACATCAGCGCGTTGATGCGGGCAAGGTCGCGACGCGAGCGCAGTGCCTGTTGATCGTCGGCCGCAAGCCCATCCAGGATTTCCGGCACGAGGCTGCGCTGGGCGAGCGCGGTCATGCGACGGTCCTGAACAGCATGGTCTCGGCCGTCAGCCCTGGCCCGAACGACATGCCGCAGCCGAGCAAACCGCCCGGCTTCTTCAGCATCTCTTCCATCACGAACATGACGGTCGGCGACGACATGTTGCCGTATCGGCGCAGCACCTCGCGCGACGGCTTGAGCGCGGCGGGATCGAGGTTCAACGCCCTCTCGACGGCGTCGAGAACGGTGCGGCCGCCCGGATGCACGGCCCAGAGGTCGATCGCCTCCGCCGGCCGGCCGCCGAGGATGGCGTCCTGGTTGCAGCGCAGCGCTTGCTGGACCGCGGCCGGCACCTGGCCGGAAAGGACCATGTCGAAGCCGTGGTCGCGGATATCCCAGGTCATCAATTCCCGCTGCTCGTCCGCGACGGCGCAGCGGAAGGAGTCGAGCTCGATGCCGGGCGGCTCGGCGGTGACGAGGCTCGCCGCGCAGCCATCGCCCCAAAGGCAGAAGGATAAAAGCTTTTCCAGCTCGCTGGTCTCCCTGATGTGCAAGGTACATATTTCGATATTGACGAGCAGTACCCTCGCGCCCGGGTCGGAACGGACGATGTGGCGGGCAAGCTTGAGGCCGTTGACGGCAGCGTAGCAGCCCATGAAGCCGATCATCGTGCGTTCGATATTATCTGGCAGTTTGCAGCGCCGAACCAGGTCGAGGTCGATGCCGGGCGCCGAGAAACCGGTGCAAGAGGTGACGATGAGGTGGGTGACGCGCGATGCCTCGTCGCCGAGGTGCAGCCCGTCGACGGCCTTTTGCGCCAGGACGGGCGCGGCCTCGCCGAACATCGCCATCCTCACAGCCGTTCCGGGAAACGCGCCGCGCCTGAAGGTTCCGGCAAGATCAGCCGACGGCCCTTCGGGGTCGAGCGCGGGCGCAAAGCAGGAAAAGCGATGCTCGATGCCGGCGAGGCCGGCCATGCGTTCGAAAATCCTCCTGCGGTCTGCGGCGAGCATCGAGGCCGCGTAGCGCAGGTAGAACTGATGGACTTCATGTTCCGGAACCGCTGTCGCGATCCGGTTGATATAGGCGTTGGCGGACATGCACTGTCTCCCTGGGCCTCGGGCGCGGTGCGCGCTGTTGCCGGAGGGGTTCCTTGCTCATGGGCGCCGATGTCAGACGCCAGGCGTTGAACCTTGCCTGTTCGATAAACGTTTCGGAAAACCTGTTTCTTCCAGGGCGAATGATCCCGGGCCAAAAAGTTCGGAAGGGATCATGCGCAAAATCAAAGCGTTACATCCTCTTCCGTGCCCGAAAGGCGCGCCGTGCCGCAAGACCATGGGGCCGGCGCGAACCTTCAGCCTGTCAGGCAAAAGCCTCGCGCCGATCACTTGCTGCCCTGCACCGCTCCGGGCACGATCAAGGCTCCCTGGTCGCGCTCCGAATATCTGAAGCCGATAAAGAACAAAGCGATGATGACGAGACAGAGCGCCAGCACGATGGCGAGGGTCCTTCCCGGGTTTTCGGCAGGCGGTTTGTCTTCCATGGCGGTTCGCCTCGCATATAAACCCTGCGAGAGCGGCAAGGGTTCCAAGCCCCAGGCGCGTTCGCCGAATCAGGGAATGGCGAGCCCGCCGCCGCGATCACGTGACATCGATGACGACCATTAGCCCGCCGCCGCCCTTCACCTCGGCATTGTTGTTCGTCGTGTGGTGCGGGATGTGGCAGTGGATCAGCCATTTGCC
This sequence comes from Mesorhizobium captivum, assembly GCF_033977165.1. NCBI lineage: Bacteria > Pseudomonadati > Pseudomonadota > Alphaproteobacteria > Hyphomicrobiales > Phyllobacteriaceae > Mesorhizobium > Mesorhizobium captivum. The sequence goes on along the minus strand of NZ_JAVIJB010000005.1, from coordinate 27,986 downwards.
CGGACGTCGCGCCGTCCAGACGACATCGTAGCGCTGGCCTGGCCCGACATTGACCGTGTCGGCGAGGAAGCGGGCCGAAGGGGAAATCGTCTCGCCGTCGCGGGCGACCACCTCGAACGGCCCGCCATGGATGTGCATGGGATGGATGAAGCCGTTGTTGGTGCCGATGAAGCGCACCTTCAAGGTCTCTCCGACCTTCATGCGGATCGTCTCGGTCGAGGGATAGGCCTTGCCGTTGATGGTGAAGAAGTTCGGCATGCCGCCGTCCATCGGCATCGACGGATAGGTCAGCCCCTCCCGCACCAGCCATTCCTGCAATTCGATGACATAGTCATGGTCGGCCGCGACCTCGTCGGCGGGATTGGCGGGATCGATGATCAGCGCGCCATAGAGGCCGAGCGCTTGGGTGCGGTCGGGCTTGGCGTGCGGATGGTAAAAGTAGGTGCCATGCTGGGTGGCCGTGAATTCGTAGGAATAGGTCTGTCCGGGCTCGATCGGCGCCTGGGTGATCTCCGCCGGCCCGTCCATCTGGTTGGCCAGGATCAGGCCATGCCAGTGCACCGTGGTTTCCTCCGGCAGGCCGTTGGTGACATTGATGCGCACGCGGTCGCCCTGGCGGATGTGAATGCGCGGACCGGGGATCTGGCCGTTATAGGCATAGGCCTCGACCGTGATGTCCGGCAGGATGTGCCAGCGGATCACCGACGGCCTCAGCTCGAACACCTTGACGCCGCTCTCCACGCGGAACGGCAATTCCCGGTCCCCCTTGGCCGCAAGATCGTAGGAGGCGGTGACCAGGCGCGGGTCGGCCGCCGCCATGTCACGCATCGTGTCGGCTGGCGTGTCGCGGTCCATGATCATGCCCTGCGGCATGATCACTCCGCCGACGTCACGCGCCGACAAGGTCAGGTTCAGCCAGTTCGCAGGCGCGATCATTCCGATGGCGAGCGCGACCAGCGAGGCCATGCCGATGGCAGCGACCTGCGGCACGGTCGCATCCGAGTGCATGTGATGGCCGGCGCTGCCCTTGCCCTTCCGAGAGGTCGTGCCGTGTTCGTGACCGCCATGGCCGCTGGCGTCGGCTTGCTGCATCTGCATGTGCGCATGCTGCTCGCCGGCAGGACCACGGACCGCCCCGACCTGGCGCGCGCGTTCGGTCATCAGGCCATGCTTCAGCCCGCGCGCGACCAGCCAGACATTGGCCGGATAGGCCAGCGTGAAGCCGGCGATCACGCCGAGCGACATCACGCCCCAGAACAACAGCTCGGTCGGCTCCATGGCGCGCATGTCGCGGCCCATCATCAGGAAGCTCATGACCGGCGCCATGCCGGCCATCATGAAGTTCATGGAGATGAATTCGGGCAGGAAGCTCTTGCGGACGTTTTCCCAATAGGTGCCGCCCATCATCGATTTCATGAACAGCGACTGGAAGATGAACAGGCCGAAGGCAAAGCCGGCAAGATATTCGACAATGAGGTCGAGCCACATCGGCAGGCCGAGCGTCGCCGTGATGACGGCGGCGAGGATGATGCCTGTCGCGTCGCCCGCGACGCAATGGATGGTCGAGCCGACGCCCTGCTTCCAGAGCGGGCCGGTGAAGGCCTCGTGCTCGCCGGGGCGCGGCTCCTTGTCGGCAAGCACGTAAAGCAGCAGGCCGAGCGGGCCCATATAGAGCGTCACCAGGATGAAGCCCCATTTCATCACCACCGGCTCGGGATTGTTGCGGTACTGGTCGAAGCCGACATAAAGCGTCGAGGCAACGGCGAGCGCGAACCAGGCGACGAGGAAATAATCGATCGGTTGGATAAGCATGCTCCCTCGCGCCGTTCGCTCGGAGGTTGTGCCTGCCCCGCCTGCGGATGAACGCGGCCGAGGCCGTTATGATCCACAAAGCGGATTGCCTGGCCGGACGGGCGAACGCCAAGCACGGCGCGCCGAGGATGAGACTCGATGCCGCGCCCGCGGAGATCACGGGCTTGCGACTTGCAAAAGCCGCGCTTTCCGATCAGCCTAAGGGATAATGGCTCGACTGTCGCCAAAACATCTCATGGTCATGCTGCTCGCGGTCTTCTTGACCGCCGGGTTGAGCCTGTCCGCAGCGCAGGCCAGCGTCATGTCGGCCAGGATGGCAGGCGATAACGCCATGGCCATGCCTGCCGCCAGCGGCATGGACAAGATGGCCGGCGGCGCTATGGATGAGGACTGCAAGGCGTGCCTCAAGGATTTGGGCAGCAAGGGCGGTCCGACGCATTGCCCACCTGACTGCATCGCACCCGTTCTCGCCGTGCTGCCGCAGGACTTGGCCATGGCGATCGTGCCGCGTGTGCAGCAGCCATCGCCGTTGCCCACCCCGTTGCTGCGCGGGCGAAGTTCCCTGCCCGACCCATCCCCTCCCCGACCCACCGCTCTCGTCTGACGCCCTATCGGCCGCATGGCGGCTGATCCCTGGCGTCTGATCCCCGCTTCGCGCGCCGCCGCGTCGCGGGCTCGCACGGCAATCCGGCTCGCGCCGGAATGCCCGTCGTCGATCGAGATCGCAGAAGCACATAAATGAATTCCGGTTCCAATCTTTTCCTGTCCCGTCGCGGCTTTCTCGCCGTGACGGCTGGAACTGCCTTGTCGCTGCCGATGCGTCCCACCCGCGCATCCGCCATTGACGAACGCACCCTCAGGGCCGCGCCAGGCCAGGCGCAATTGACCCGCCCCGACCGCCCGCCTACCCCGACCTGGGCCTACAACGACACCGTCCCCGGCCCGGTGCTGCGCCTGCGGCAGGGCCAGCCGGTTCGGATCACGGTCGAGAACGGGTTGACCGAGGACACCACGGTCCACTGGCATGGCATCCGCCTGGCGAACGCCATGGACGGTGTGCCGGGACTGACCCAGCCGCCGATCGCGCCGGCTGCAAGTTTCGTCTATGAGTTCACGCCGCCGGACGCCGGCACCTTCTGGTACCATCCGCATGCCGATAGCCTCGTTCAGCTCGGCCGCGGCCTTGCCGGCGCGCTGATCGTCGAGGAGGCAGAGCCTGTCGCCTTCGACCGCGACCTGATCTGGATGCTGCAGGACTGGCGGCTTGCCGCCGATGGCCGGATCGCAGGCGGTTTCGGCAGCGCGATGGATGCTGCGATGTCCGGCCGGGTCGGCAATCTCGTGACCGTCAACGGCACGGCGCCGGCCGATCAGAGTGTGAGGGCCGGTGAGCGCATCCGGTTACGGCTGGCCAATGCCGCGCTCGCGCGCATGATGGCGCTGCGCTTCGAGGGGCACCGGCCGGTCATCCTGGCGATCGACGGCCAGCCTTGCGACCCGCACGAGCCGGAGCACGGCCGTCTGGTGCTGGCCCCGGCGATGCGCGTCGACATCGCGCTCGACATGCAGGGCAAACCGGGTGGCCGCTACCAGGTGGTCGACGATTTTTATGACGGCCTTGCCTACACGCTGGCCGCGCTTGCCTATGACAAAGCACCGCCGCTCAGGGTGCATCCCCTGGACCTGCCGACCGCCCTGCCGCGCAATCCCCTGCCCGAGCCCGATCTCGATAGTGCCCTGCGGCAGGAGATCGTCCTGCAGGGCGGCATGATGGGCGGCGGCAAGCTCGCCGGCGTCGGCGGGATGATGGGCATGTCCGGCATGATGGGCATGAACATGAAGGGCGTGACGATGCCCGGCATGAACGGCACGCCCGCCTGGGCGATCAACGGCGTGTCGATGACCGGCGACGGTCATGCCGGCATGGCGCCGCAGTTTACGCTGCGACGGGGCGTCACCTGCCATCTGACAATTCGCAATGAAACCGCCTGGTGGCACCCGATGCATGTGCACGGGTTCAGCCTTTTGCTGCTCTCCCGCAACGGCGCTCCCGTGCCGCATCGGCAATGGCAGGATACGGTGCTGCTTGCGCCGAAGGACACCGTCGAATGCGCCTTCGTCGCCGACAATCCCGGCGACTGGATGCTGCATTGCCACGTCGCCGATCACCAGATGGCCGGCCTCATGACCGTCTTTCGGGTGACCTGATTTTCAACCAAGGAGAACTGCAATGAAATTGACCTACCGCCTTGCCGCTCTTGCCGCCCTGATCGCGACACCGCTGCCCGCGTTCGCGGCAACCATAAATGCGGTGATGTACAAGAACCCGCAATGCAGCTGCTGCGAATCCTATGCGAACTACCTTGAGCACAACGGCTTCAAGGTTGAGATCAAGCCCGTCAACATTCTTTCCCAGATCAGCAACGATGCAGGCGTGCCCGCCGACCTCGAAGGCTGCCACACGTTGATGGTTGATGGCTACGTCGTCGACGGCCTGGTGCCGGTCGAAATCGTCAAGAAGCTTCTCACCGAACGTCCGGCCGTCGACGGCATCACGCTCGCCGGCATGCCGGCCGGCGCGCCCGGCATGGGTGGCGAGAAGGACGGAACCTGGACGATCTATGCCTTCACCAAGGACGGCAAGGCGCCAACCATCTATGCGACGGAGTGAGCGCCTATGACCGCAAGCAAACTGGCCGTGGCCCTTTCGGCAATGCTGCTTGCGGCCTCGCTGCCCACAGCGGCGGCGGAGGCGCCGCAGAACTTCGCCGTTCTCGATACGCCCGCCGCCGTGCCTCAAATCAGCTTCGCGGATGATGCCGGCCAGCCGAAGACGCTGGCCGAATATTCCGGCAAGGTCGTGCTGCTCAACATCTGGGCGACATGGTGTGCGCCCTGCCGCAAGGAAATGCCGACGCTCGACCGCCTGCAGGCCGAGCTCGGCGGACCGGACTTCGAGGTCGTCGCGCTGTCCATGGACCGCAAGGGCCTGGACGTCGTGAAGAAATTTTATGCCGAGATCGGTATCACACACCTTGCGCTCAACATCGACACTTCCGCCAAGGCGATGTTCACGCTTGGCGCGGTGGGCCTGCCGATGACCTTACTGATCGATCGTGACGGCAAGGAAATCGGCCGGCTGATCGGCCCGGCCGAATGGGACGCTCCAGACATGGTCGACTTCATCCGCGGCCGCATCGCCGCAAAATGAGAAGGAAATGAGATGACAACAACAGAGTTGACCCAGGCCGGGCAGGTTTCACCGGGCCGCAGATCCATCGTCCGCTCCACTTTAGGCGGGCGCCGTGGCCAGATCGCTGCCGGCGTGGCCATCGCCGTCGCCGGCCTTGCCTTCAACTGGTCGTGGCTGGTCGCCGCCGGCATTGCGCCGGCGCTGCTCAGTCTGCTGCCCTGCGTCGCCATGTGCGCACTTGGTCTGTGCATGAACCGGATGACGGCCCGTTCGTGCCAGGGCGGGAACGATTCCGCGAGGGAAGGCGCCGACAGTACGAAAGCGCTTTCCGCCGACATGAAAGGCAGTGGTTGATGTTCTCCCCGGTGCAAAGCCAGCCGGCGGCGCGGTGTGTTTCGTTGGTTCGAGACCAGTGGATGCGTTTGCTGTGCGGCCTGTTCGCGCTGACGGCGCTGGCCGTCGGCTTCGCGCATGGCGCGCGGGCGCATTCGCTGGACGACATCGACGCGATGCTGCAGAGCGACGAGAAGTATTTCCAGCAGATCGACAAGCCGATGCCCGACTTCACGCTGCGCGCCGCCGACGGGCGCGTCGTGCGGCCGGCCGATCTCGCCGGCAAGGTCGTTGTGCTCCACTTCATCTACACCTCGTGCCCGGACGTTTGCCCGCTGCACGCCGAGAAGGTCGCCGAGGTCCAGAAGATGGTGAACTCGACACCGATGAAGGATCGGGTCGTCTTCATCAGCATAACCACCGACCCGCGGAAAGACACGCCCGATGTGCTCAAGGCCTATGGGCCGACACATGGGCTCGACCCGGTCAACTGGCTGTTCCTGACCACGGCTCCAGACCAGCCGGAGGATGCGACCCGCAAGCTGGCGGAAGCCTTCGGCCACAAATTCACGCTCACCGGTGACGGCTACCAGATGCACGGCATCGTCACCCATGTGATCGATAGGGAGGGCCGCTGGCGGGCGAACTTCCACGGGCTGAACTTCCAGCCCATCAACCTCGTCACCTTCGTCAACGCGCTCACCAACAATATCGAGCGCCCGCACCATGAGCAGGACGAAGGCTGGCTGGCGAAACTGAAGAACCTGCTGTGAGGCAGGATCACGTTCCGAAGAGAAGGGAAGCACACATGTTCACCAGGGCGTACACGAGCCGATTCTTAGGCAGCGTCCTTCGCACCATCCTGCTCGCAGCACTGGCGGGATGCTTCTTGCTCAATCCAGCTTTTCAAGGCGCGCGGGGACCGGCAATCGCGGCCGACGAAATGTCCCAGGACCAGCTCGACCAAAGGATACACGACTACATTCTGGCGCATCCGGAGGTTCTCGTGCAGGCGCTGCAGAGCCTGGACGAGCGCCAGCGTCAAGCGGAGGCGGCCGAGGCCAGGAAGGTCCTCAAGGCGCGAGCGGCCGACGTCTTCAACGACAAGCAGAGCCCCGTCGGCGGCAATGCGCAAGGCAATGTCACCCTGGTCGAGTTCTTCGACTACAATTGCCCCTATTGCCGAATGATGGCACCAATCATGGAACAGGCCGTGGCCGACGATCCGCAGCTCAGAATCGTCTACAAGGAATTCCCCATCCTCGGCCCCGATTCCGTGTTCGCGGCCAAGGCCGCGCTCGCCGCCGACAAGCAAGGCAAATACGCGGCGTTTCATAAGGCGCTCTATGCGGCAAAGACAAGAGTGACCGAGGCGGTCGTGCTCAAGACCGCCGCCGAGGCCGGGCTGGACGTCGAACGCATGAAGGCCGATATGCGGCAGCCGGACATCCAGGCATCGATAGACCGCAACACGGAACTGGCCCAGGCGCTGCGAATCACGGGGACGCCGGGCTTCGTCGCCGGCGATCAGATTTATCCCGGAGCGACCGATCTTGCGACACTGAAAACATTCGTCAACCAAGCGAGGGCCGGCAAATGACCAGCACCCCAAACCGGCGCACGGTTGTTCTCGGCGCGTTCGGCGTCGCCACAGCAGTAGGCCTTTTCGAGCGGGCGGAGCCAGCAATCGCCGCCGAGGACCCGGAATTGGCAAGGCGTTTCAAGAACCTTAGCGAGAACGGCAACAGCACCTGCTCGGCCAAGTTCACGGACTCGATCGCGACCATGCCGGCGATGGCTCGCATCAAGGGATCGTGTTGCAGCCCGATGGAACTGAAGCGCTATGGCGAGCAGGTAAGAGGGCTCGCCAAGTACCGCGCCATCCCGATGATCCCCGGCGATCCGTACGACATTGCGGCGGCGACAGCGCAGCAGATGATGCCGTACTACGATCTGAAGCTCACCGGAGACGAGCAGAAGGCCTATGATTACGCGATGGCCAATTCCGAGGAGAAAGGCCCCTGCTGCTGCCCATGCTGGCGTTGGAAGGTGTATGGCGGGCTGGCGAAATACCTGATCCACGAGCACCGCTTCACCGGCGAGCAGATCGTTGATGTGTGGGACCTTTCGGACGGCTGCGGCGGGGGTATGTAGTAGACAGAGGCGTCGGCCTGCACCCGCATCCTTGTCGTCTTGACGCTACGAGCTAGCTTACCTCGCAATCGCCGACATGCGCCGGCGAAGTGAGGTTTTCGCCATAGAGGATGACTGCCATGATGGGTGGTTCAGGCGGCATATGGATGATGGGCGGCATGGCCGTCATCTGGATCTTGGTATTTGTTACGCTCGTGCTCGCGATCGCGGCGCTCGTCAAATATCTAAGGACCTGACCGGGTTGGCAAAAGCGCAGTTGACGATGCAGCTTACTTCCACCCTCACCTGTCCTCTTTGTGGACATCAGGCTCACGAGGCGATGCCGGCCGATGCTTGCCAGTTCTTCTACGAGTGCCGGGGGTGCGGGACGTTGCTTCGGCCGAAGACGGGGGATTGCTGCGTGTTCTGCTCCTATGGAGACGTTCCGTGTCCGCCGATTCAGGAGGCTCGCACGGGACGACAGTCCGCGTGCTGCGGCAACAGAGATCGTCACGTCTAGCGAAATCGCGCCGGTCCGTGCTGCTTGAAGCTCGCCCCGAATCCACCAACCTGGTCCAACCGGGCTTGACCTTCCAGTTACTGGAACCCTTAGGTTCGGCGGCGAAGTCTTCCGGTGGCGCGCGTTCCCAATCACGATCAGGAGAAAAAGATGCATCGACGCGGTTTTCTGGCGGCAGGCCTGGCAACGGTTCTGTCGGGTTCTCGCGCGCTGGCGCAGATGAAGATGGACGGCATGTCGGACATGGATTCCATGTCGGGCATGGGCGGCCATGCCGGCCATGACATGGGCGCCATGGCGCAAGCGCCGGCCGCGCTGCCCGAGGGCGAGGCGCTGCGCGAATTGCCGGTGCTTGCCAACGAGGCCGGGCGGTCCGGGCTGTTCAAGGCGAGGCTGACGGCGGCGCCCGCCACGGCGCGCTTTGCCGCTGACCGTGACACGCCGATCCTTGCCTATAACGGCACGAGCCCGGGGCCGCTGATCGAGGCCTATGAAGGCGACCGCGTCGAGATCACCTTCGCCAACCGGATCGAGGACGAGCAAAGCACCATCCATTGGCACGGCATGCCGGTGCCGGCCGACCAGGACGGCAATCCGATGGACCCGGTGGCGGCGGGCGCGGACCGCGTTTACGGCTTCGAGCTGCCGGAAGGCAGCGCCGGCTCCTACTGGTATCACCCGCATCCGCATGGCAAGACGGCCGAGCAGGTCTATCGCGGCCTTGCCGGCGCCTTTGTCGTCAAGGCGAAGGCCGATCCCATGCCGGCGGCCTATGGCGACACGGTGCTTATGTTCACCGACCTTCGCCTTGCCGCCGACGGCTCGATGCCCGACAACACTATGAACGACCTGATGAACGGCCGCGTCGGCGACCATGTGCTGGTCAACGGCCAGAAGAACCCGCGGCTCACCGTGGCGATGGGCGCGAAGCGGCGCCTGCGGCTCTACAACGCCACCAATGCGCGCTTCCTGAGGCTTGCCTTCGATGGCGCGGCGATGACGATCATCGGGACGGACGGCGGCCTGCTGGGGAAGCCGGTTGCGGCCAACGAGATCATGCTCAGCCCGGCCGAGCGCGTCGAGCTGGTCGTCGCCTTCGACCGAGCGGGCACTGCCACCCTCACCACGCTCGACTATGATCGCGGCTGGATGGGTCCCGGCCGGCCGGCCGACGCCGGGCTGACGCTGCTCACCGTCGATGTGTCGGAAACGCCGGGAGAAGCGATGCCGCCGCTGCCCGAGCGGCTGCGGCCGATCGCGCCGCTTGGGGCTCCCGCGGTCAGCCGCCGTCTCATCTTCACCGAGACCATGGCGATGAACGCCACCGGCATGGAGATGGGCTTCCTAATCAACGGCAAGGCCTTCGACATGGAGCGCGTCGACATCGTCGCCCGGGCCGGCGAGACCGAGCTCTGGGAAATCGTCAACCAGGCCGACATGGACCACCCGTTCCATCTCCACGGCACGCAGTTCCAGGTGATCGAGCACGAGCGCGGCGGCAAGGTCGCCAAACTGCCCTATCTCGCCTGGAAGGACACGGTCAACGTGGCGCGCGGCGAGACGGTTCGGCTGCTCTTGCGCCAGGAGCGGCCCGGCCAGCGCATGTATCACTGTCACATCCTCGAGCATGAGCAGCTCGGCATGATGGGCATCCTCGACGTCGAGGCATAGGAGTTCAACTCAATGAACATCGGCATCGCATCGGAACGGGCGGGCCTGCCGCCGAAGACGATCCGCTATTACGAGGATATCGGCCTGCTGCGTCCGGCCCGCACCGACAACGGCTATCGCGACTATTCGGCGGCCGACATCCACCGGCTGCGCTTCCTGCAGCGCGCGCGCAGCCTCGGCTTCTCGGTAGACGAGTGCCGGCAGCTTTTGTCGCTCTATCACGACCGCAATCGCGAAAGCGCGGACGTCAAGGCGATCGCCGAGGCGAAGCTGGCGGAGATCGACCGCAAGATCGCCGAGCTCGCCAGCCTGCGCCATGTGATGCGCCACCTGATCGAGCACTGCAGCGGCGACGAGAGGCCTGACTGTCCGATCATCGACGAGCTCGCCGGAGAGGGCATCGTGCAGTGAGGCGGACCGTTTCCGCCGCCATCCTTTTGCTGGCCTCCTCGCTTGCCGCCGCTGCCGGCGCCGACACTCTCGTCAAGGCCCGCCAGGCCTCGATGAAGGAGATGGCGGCGGCTGCCAAGACGATCGCCGAGATGTTCGATGGCAAGCGCGCCTACGACGTGGCCGGCTTCAAGGCGGCGGCCGAAACGCTCAAGGTTCGCACCGGCCCTGCCTTGATCGCCGAATTTCCAGACGGCACGCTCGGCGCGCCGTCCGGCGCCAAGCCGGAAATCGACCAGGCCCGGCCGGAATTCGAGGCGCTCGCCCGCCATATCGGCCGGCTCGCCGACGCGCTCGCCACCAGGGCCGAGAACGCGCCGGCCGGGATCACCGCCGATATGCGCATGACCGGTCCGCCGATGGATGGCGGCAGCCTGCTCGGCAAGCGGCCGGGCGCGGCGCAGGCCGATCCGGCCGGCATGCCGGCCGAACATCTTCTGCATCTCATCCTGCAGGACTGTTCGAGCTGTCATTCGAAGTTCCGGCAAAGGCAGCAGTGAGGCGCGACCAGCTCGGCTATTTGCTTTGCGCAATTCCGGATGGAAACTCGCCACGCACTTCTCCTGGCATTGCTCTTGGCCAGCGCCGATCTGCACATTCAAATCAGAATATGCTAATATTGCGCAGCCATGCTTATCGGTGCATGGCAGGTTTAGGGAGGATGCGATGAACAAGATGAATCGCAGGTCTGCAATTGCCCTCGGCGTGACGGCCGCGACGATTGCCCCCCTGTTCGCGACGGCAACATTCGCCAAGACCAAGAAGTACGGTCCGAAGGAAGGCAAGGAGATCGCGCCCGGCGTCAGAGTGGTGGAGGTCGGCACCGGCAATTCCGACATCCCGGCCTATAAAAGCATCTCCATTGTCGACGCGGTGTTTCAGCCCGGAGCCTCGGCTCCCGCGACGGTGATGGACAACGACATGGTGTGCACGATCACCGCTGGTGCATTCACCATCAAGAAGGCGGACAAGGAGTTCAAGCTCAAGGTCGGCGACGTATACACTTGCGCAAAGGGCAAGACCGACGAGGCTACGAATACGAGCAAGGAGGTCGGCATCCATCGGATCGCCATCCTCGTTCCCGCGTGAGCGAAGATCCCGGCCGGGCGGCGACCCATCGCCGGCCCGCGCCCCTTGCAGCCGCCACGATCGCCCTGGCCCCGGCGTGGCGGCTGGCCAGCCTTGGTCAGGAAGGCCGCAAGACGGCTTGTTCGGCGCGTATCACAAAAGTGACGTTCTGGCCGCGCTATATGCTGGGTTCATGCAGCAAGGACAGGGTTCAGGTTATGAACGCCAGCGAACTGCAGGCCATAGGCGATACGCTGATGCGCCTTGTCACCCCCGAAATGACACCGAAGGAGCTGGTCAAAGCGGTGCGCAAGGTGCATCCCAATGCCAAGAAGAAGGACATCGCCCGCGCCGCCTTCCACGCCATCATCGCCAATGCCGACCAGGACCTCGGCAAATCGAGAAACCTGCAGGCCTTCGCGCTCGCCGAACGCACGCAGCAGGCGGAATAGCGACTACCGGCGATAGCTGCAAATTGCACCGATCGGATTGTGAGAAAATTAATCAGCGATTTCTAATATTATAGATCACTCGGCAACGAATTCCGGCGACGGACCCCATGACCAAGAACCTCGGCAACGCCAAGCCCAATGCTCCAGCGAGAGAGATGAAACCCTCGCCGCTCGGCAGGATCGCGCCGGCGTTGTTCCCGCTGGTGGTGGTGGCGCTCTGCTATCTCCTCGGCAAGCAGTTCTTCGGCTTCTGATCCGAGACTCGCCTCCTTTCTACTTTCTACGCTTCCCATGGCACACTGATTGCAAAATGCAATCGGATGTGCATCCTTGGCCTCGATCGGGTCGCAAAGGAGGCGCCGATGGCCAGGATCGTCTATTCCATGCTGATGTCGCTGGATGGCTATATTGCCGGGCCGGACGGGAACATCGACCTGCCGGTGCCCGAGGAACAACTGCACCGGCATTTCAACGAGGACATGCGGCGGACCGCGATAATGCTCTGCGGGCGGCGCCTGTATGAGACGATGCGCTTCTGGGACAGTCCGGACCGGGAGACCGGTGCCGCCGAGGTCGAGTGGGATTTTGCCAAGGCCTGGCGCGAGACGCCGAAGATCGTGTTTTCGACGACGCTCCGCGAGGTCGGCGCCAATGCCCGGCTTGCTGATGGCGACGCCGTGGCGGTGGCGAGGTCGCTTAAGGCGGAGACGGATGGCCAGATCAGCGTCGGCGGCGCTGAATTGGCCGGGCATCTGGCCCGCGCCGGTCTGATCGACGAGTACCGGCTCTACATGCATCCGGTCGTGCTCGGCGGCGGCAAGCCGTATTTCCAGCATGGTCTGTCGCTCTCGCTGGCGCCGCTTGGCACGGAGCGCCTCTCCCAGGGCGTGACGCTGCTGCGCTATGCGCCCGCCTGAGCGGGCAAGTTCAATGCGGGCCGCCGAAGCAGGATCAGCAAGGCCGCCGCTTCGGCCGTTTGCGCCGCCCCTGCTGCTTTGGTCCTAGGGCCTAGGTCGTTCTTGCCCTTGCATGAGCGCAAGCGCATGTTTCAGATAGCCGGCAGGCTCGCAAACTCCGGTCAGGCCCGGCCGCCGAACCCAATACACCCCCCCAGGCTGCCGGGCCGCCGGCGCGGTGCACGCCGCTCAAGACTCCGTCGGCCGCCCGATCCGAAACCAATTCCACCGGTATGCCGGACATGTCCGGCCCCATTCGCCTGGATGCGTTCGAAACGCGCTGCCGCATTGTTTCCAAACGGAGCGCCATATCGAAGTCGAATTCTGCCAAGGGCTTACCCAATCAAGATTTCGAAGCCGGGTTTCTGTCCAACCCGGACGACGTTTGCTCGACATTTGTCTTCAAAATCGGAAATTGGCGAGCATCCGCCGACGAATCTTGTACTAAAGTCGAAGAACAAGAACCTTGCGGCAACTTGATGCCCGCTAGATCGTATTGCCGTTCGGGGATCAATTCTTGGGCTGAAGCGCTGGGGCCATTCCATGGTGACAGGCGAGCCAGACAGTGTCCGCGTGAAATTCATCAACGGCCAGTGGCTGGTGCGCGTCGTTGAAGGCGGCGAGCTGACCCATCAACTTTTCGACATTCACGCGGAAGCCGAAGCCTTCGCCGAGGAGGAACGCCACCGGCTGGGGCTGCCAGGCGAGCCGCCGGCCTCGGAGCCGGTCGAGATAAGGCGGCGCGGCGGACGCGGGCACTGAGCGTCCGACATCCTCAATTCGTGTGGCTTACGTCGCCTGTCCGGCAACCAGTTTGCGCTCCGCGGAAAATGTGGGAACAATCGGCGGACGGGGAATGCTGCCGATGTGCAATCTTTACAACATCACCACAAGCCACGAGGCGATCCGCCAGTGGACGCGGGCGCTTCGCGACATTTCCGGCAATCTCGAGCCTTCGGTCGACATCTATCCCAACCAGCCGGCGCCGGTGGTGCGCAACGCGGCCGACGGCAGCCGCGAGCTCGCCAACCTGCGCTGGGGCATGCCGACGCCGCCGGAGCGGATGCGTGGCAACGCCGATCCCGGCACCACCAACATCCGCAGTCCGCAATATGCCCACTGGCTGCCCTACCTCGGTATCGGGAATCGCTGCCTGGTGCCGGTGACGAGCTTCGCCGAGCCCTCGCCGAAGCCGGGCGACAAGGACCCGGAAACCGGCGTGCAGAAGAACTTCTGGTTCGCGCTCGGCGAGGACCGCCCGCTGTTCTTCTTCGCCGGCCTGTGGACGCCCTGGCACGGCGTGCGCAAGGTGAAGGAAGGCCCTGGCGACCACGAGCTCTACGGCTTCCTGACCACTAGGCCGAATACGCTGATCGCGCCGATCCACGAGAAGGCGATGCCGGTGATCCTGACCACGCTGGAGGAGACCGAACTGTGGCTCACCGCGCCATGGTCGGGGGCGAAGACGCTGCAGCGCCCTCTCTCGGACGACGCGCTTGTGATCGTCGACAAGCCGGCGACGCAGATCAAGTTCCCGGCCAAACCCCCGGCGCAGGGGTCGTTGTTCTAGCTCCTCGCCTTCTGCAGCACCCAGATATAGCCCTTGGGCGGATGGTCCTGGTCGATGAACTGGGTCTTCACCTCCGTGTCGTTGCGGCCGCAGCGTTTGCAGCGGAAGCGGATGGCTTCGAGCGGCCTGTTCCAGCCCACCACCTTGGCCACGTCGTTCGCCTTGAAGCGGCCGACATGGTAGCAGTGGCGGCATTCGACGACGAGCAGCATGTTGGCCTTGGCCGCCCGGCCGACGCTGTCCATGGGTCCGGCCATTTCTCATGCCCGGTCTGAATAATCCTCGGGCAACGGCAAGAGGCCGAGCCAGGCGGCGCGGAAATCGGGCTCCCTGCCGGCCACCGCGCCCATCACCTCATGCAGCCTCTCCACCAAACCGTTGAGCCGCCAGTACATTTCGCCATTGGCCTTGAGGTTGGGCTGCGCCGCCAGCACTGTCCGGCGCAGCTCCAGCGCGTCACGAATGATCGCCTCCGCATCCGACCGGAACAATCTGTCATAGCGGCTCTTCCGTCTGCCCAATGCGGCTCTCCTGATGCAAGCAACCGCCCCATCTCCTGACAAAATAGGAACTCATTCCTCGGCGAGTCAACTCGCCCTTGACAATTTTGTTCCCTTTTTGTTCATATTCTAATGGAAGCCAGAGGAGCAACCGCCCGTGGATCACATCGTCAGGCTCGACAGCCGCCAGGAAGCGCCGCTTCAGGCAATCGCGGAGCGCTTCATCGCCCAGCATAAGGGCGATCCGGTGAAGGCATTGAAGGAGATGATCGTGCTCAACGGTTATCTGCAGGAACGCCTCGATGCGATTGGTGCGCAGCGCAGGGTGGTGGCAAGGGTAGCTAACGCAGGCTAGGTCGGCGCTCTACGGCGCCCCCTCTGTCCTGCCGGACATCTCCCCCACGTGGGGGAGATTGGCAGCCTCGGCGCCCCCGCCAGTCCTGCGACGTTGGCGATTGGCGAAAGCCGCGGTGACGTCCGATCTCCCCCCTTGTGCGGGAGATGTCCGGCAAGGACAGAGGGGGGCGCGAAGGATCGCGACTTTGACAGCTGGCAATCCTGAAGCCCTATGCCTTCACGCGCTTCAGCGCCTGCGCCATGCAGTGGATGCCGCCGCCGGTCTTGGAGATCTCGCTCATATCGACGGCCGCGACCTCGAAGCCCTGCGCCTTCAGCTTTTCGATCAGCGTCTTGCTCGAGGTCGGCGCGATCACCCTGTCCTTGCCGAGCGACATGAAGTTGCAGCCGAGCGCCATCGTGTCCTGGAAAGGCACGTCGATGATCTCGTGGCCCTTGCCCTTCAGCCAGTCGACGATGCCGGGCTCGGTGCAGGCGAGGCACACGGCGGTTAGCTTCTCGGCGATCGGCACCACCATCAGGTCGATATGGACGTAGTATTCGTCGATGAAGGCGATGCGGGTTTCCCAGCCTTCCTTGTCGAACCAGGCCTGCACCTGGCGCGCGCCCTCTTCCTGCGTGCGGGCGCCGCCGCAGCCGATCAGCACCACGCCTTCCTCGATGACGTTGAAGTCGCCGCCCTCGAAGGTCCCGGCGGTCACCATGTCGTAGATCGGGATGCCGAGCTTTTCGTAGGTGCGGATGGCGGCGTAGTTCTCGCCGCGCCGCCACCAGTTGGCCATGGCGGTGATGAAGGCGCCGTAGGGTGTCATGACGCTGGAGTCGCGCGAATAGACCTGCATGGGCAGTTCCGGCGTCGGCTCGTGCCAGTGGATGTTGACGCCGAAATGCTCGTAGGCCGCGACGAGGTCCTTGTGCTGCGCCTGCGCGATCTGGACGTTGCAAGGCGCCTCGCGCAAATGCTTCCTCGACAGCGAGCTGGTCGACAGATGGCGAAGGAAATTGGGCGAGCCGAGCAGCACGTCGGTCAGGACATCGGTTTCGTTGGCGAAGCCCCAGGCGGTCAGCGGCTTGGTGCCGCCGGCGGGGTTGCGGCGCTGCAGCGAGAACGGCTCGGCGACGATGCGGTCATGGACGGTCATGGGTTCTCCTTGAGCTGGTATTTTCATGTGTCATGCGGTGGAAGCGACGGAATCCACCAGTCGCGCCCACGCGGCGTGGTGACATATTCCGGCCAGCGGAAGTTTATCGGCGGCTCGTAGTCGCAAAGCGGCGCGAGCCAGTTCGAGCCGCCGACGCCGCCGCCGGTTCGCTTGACGAATTCGTCCATCGCGGCGTCGCGCGCGGCCTTGTCCTCGAGCAAGCGCAGAGCGGTGAGCGCAACCGTCTTCGCGGCGCAGGTGACCATCGGGTCGATGGTGGCCGGAATGCCGCCCAGCGCGTTCATCACCCAAGCCGGATAGGCGTGGCCGTTGGCCGAGCGCAGCGCCGGACGGGCGACATAGAAGCGCGATGTCGGCGCGTGCCAGCTCATGTCGGTGTAGTCGTCGGAGGTCGAATTGGTTTGGGACGGCGGCAGGTCGCGGCGCAGGATCGCCTCCGCCTCTTGCGGCGTGATGAGACGCTCCAGTTCGTCGATGAACGGGTTCTCGGTGGCCTCGCCGCCGGCATTGACCTGGACCTCGCGGGCGATCGCTTTCGCTTCTTTGCTCCACTGTGGCGCCCCCACAGTGGAGAGAGCCGCGCAGGTGATCTCGGCCATGGCGTGATTGGCGAGGCCCGGCCGCGACTTCGACACCCAGTGCCGCTCGTACCGGCAGCCGCTCATCCTGGCGGCCGCTTCCGCGTTACGGTCGAGCACGGCGGTCACCTGCTCGGCCATGGCAATGGTCGGCACGCGGATCATGTACTGGATCTCGGCGAGCCCTGCCGGGAGGTTGTCGGCGGTCGCCTGCCCCGCGGTCAGGATCGCCTCGCTGATCGACCAGCCGCCCTGATGCGTCAGCATGGAATCGCGCAGCGCCTTGGAGGCCATGTACATCATCATCAGCGCGTCATTGGCGCCCGGCGCCCGGACCGCCGAATGCGCCTGCGGGATCGGCGCTGAATCGCCCGCCGCGCGCGCCCAATTCTCCGGCTCGTCGCAGATGAAGCGATAGATCATCGCGTAAGCCGCGCCGCAATGTGTGTCCCAGCGCGCCGTGTTGCAGAGCGGCAGCATGTAGAAGGGGTGGAAGGAGATCATGCCGGCGAGGCCGTCATAATAGCCCTTGGCCGCGTGGATGGGCTTCGAGCCCCTCACCTTTTCAGCCGGCTCGCCGGTGAAGCGCAACGTGCCCTTGATGCGGTGCTCCAGCATCGCCGCCTTGGCGGCGAGCAGGCCGCCGAGACTGCCGATGCCAAGCCCCGAATGCGGATCGGTGTGGCCGCCGGCCTCGACGCCCAGGCCCGGCCGCGGCTGCTTCACCGTCACGGCGTCCTGGCAGTTGCCGGGCACGGCATCGTATTCGGCATACATGCCGACGGTCGGACCGTCGCCGTTCGTCCAATGGGCGCAGAAGGCGGTCGGCATGCCGCCCGAGCCTTCCTCGACCGAAAAGCCCTCGCGCTTCAGCCGCTCGACATACCAGGCAGCCGATTGGTACTCGCGCCAGGCGGTCTCGCCGAAATCGAAGATCGTGCGCGTCCAGGCCGACAAAAGCGGCTGGATGCTGTCGATGCAGGCAAGCGCGGTTTCCTGCGCAGATGTCGTCATCGGTTTCTCCATGCTGCAAAGAAAGCAGTGAAGCGGCTCATCAAAAAGTGATATGTTTTCCCGGCTCGTGCAAATTCGGTTCACCTGAGGCCTCTTGCGAATACCTTCCACGCAGGCGCTGCGCGCCCTCGACAGCTTCGCCCGTCACGGCAGCGTCTGGCGCGCCGCCGACGAGCTTCACCTCACCCGCAGCGCGGTCTCGCATCAGCTGCGGCTGCTCGAACGCGACCTCGGCTTCAATCTCCTGCAGCGCATCGGCAAGGGGGTGGCGCTGACGCCGCGCGGCCAGCGCTACGCGGCCGATGTCAGGAAGGCGCTGACCGTGCTCGGCGACGCGGTGACACAGGGCAGCGGCACCGGCGTCGGCGGCTCCTTCGCCATCTCCTGTCCGCCGGGCTTCGCCTCGATGTTCCTGTGCACCCATATCGGCGAGTTCCAGCAGATGTATCCGGACGTCGCGCTCTCCGTGCTGACGCCACGGCGGCTCGACGACGTCAGCAATCCGGAGGCCGACGCCTTCATCACCTTCGGCGTCGGCAACTGGCCGAACCGGGCGGTGGAACTGCTTTGCGAAGTCTCCTTCACGCCGCTCTGCAGCCCGACGCTGCTCAACAAGATCGGCGGATTTTCCAAACCCGCCGACGTGCTGCGCGCCAATCTGCTCCATCTCAGCGACACCGAGGACTGGGCGCGCTGGCTGGCGCTGTCCAAGGTGGAAAATCCCGATACAGAAGGCGGCATCTTCTTTTCCGACATGAACCTCGTCTTTTCGGCGGCGATCGCCGGCCAGGGAATTGCCCTGGGCGACGAGCTGACCGGCCGCCGGGCGCTGAGCGAGGGCCGGCTGGTCAAGCCGTTCGAGGCGTCGGTCCCCTCGCCGCGGTCTTATTATCTGGTGTTCGAACATGCCAAGGCGGGACACCCGGTGCTCAACGCCTTCAGCGACTGGCTGCGGGCGAAGCTGTCGGAGAGCAGCCTGGCGAAGTATTGAGATTAGCCAATCTCCCCCCTCGCGGGGAGATGGCCGGCAGGCCAGAGGGGGGTGTGAAGGAACGCCAGCCTTCGAGGCTCGTCGATTGGGACGTTGGCGAAGGTCGCGACGAGAATTTATTGACAAGGCTGGCGGGACAGCACCCCCCTCTGCCCTGCCGGGCATCTCCCCGCAAGGGGGGAGATTGGCGGCTTCCACGTCGGCACTCACCCGCCACCCGTGAATCAAATTTGCCGATCAAGCGAAAACTATTCGGTTGCGGTGAGCCCCGGCGCTGCCTACGATTTGGGTCGACGGTGAGGATAGAGGCAGGATGCAGCAACCCGGCCGGGCCGCAGAGATCAAGGCGAACGGGATCGGCAAGAGCTTCGGCTCGTTCCGGGCGCTGGACGATCTGACGCTCGATATCGGCCGCGGCGAGTTCCTGACGCTGCTCGGGCCGTCCGGCTCTGGAAAGACCACCTTTCTTATGATCCTGGCCGGCTTCGTGCAGCCGAGCGAGGGCCGGCTTTTCAGCGACGGCGCCGACATCACCGACCGCCCGGCCGAGCAGCGCGCCGCCGGCATGGTGTTCCAGGGTTACGCTCTGTTCCCGCATATGAGCGTCGAACAGAACATCGCCTTCCCGCTCAAGGTGCGCAAGAAAACGGCCGCCGAGATCAAGCAGCGCGTCGGCGAGATGATCGAGCGCGTCGGGCTGAAGGGCCACGAGAAGAAGCTGCCGGCCCAGCTTTCCGGCGGCCAGCAGCAGCGCGTGGCGCTGGCGCGGGCGCTGGTGTTCGAGCCGGGCGTGCTCTTGCTCGACGAGCCGTTCTCGGCGCTGGACAAGAGCCTGCGCGGCCAGATGCAGGCCGAGATGAAGCGGCTGCACCAGGAGACCGGCACCACCTTCGTCTTCGTCACCCACGACCAGAGCGAGGCGCTGGCGCTGTCCTCGCGCGTCGCCATCTTCAACCATGGCAAGCTCTTGCAGGTGGGCAGGCCAGACGAGGTCTATGACCGGCCGGCCAACCGCTTCGTCGCCGAGTTCCTGGGCGAGATCAACATGCTGCCGCTGAAGGGCGTGCGCCCCGCCGACAACGGCGCCACAGGGCTCTGCGAAGACCGCGCGGTGAGCATGCGCTGCAAGGCTGAGAAAGTCCGTGGCGACGCCATCCTGGCCATCCGTCCCGAGCACATGTCGATCGCGCCTGAGGCCACTGCCGGCGAGAACGGCATAGCCGCAACGGCTGTCGCCTCGACCTATCTGGGTGCGGCGACCAAGCTCGACCTCACCACGCGCCAAGGCGCGAAGGTCACCGTCTCGGTGCCGAACGAGGTCGCGGCGGCGGCGCTCAGCAAAGGCAATTCCGTCTGGCTGACCTGGCCGGCCGAAAAAGGTTTCCTCCTCCCGGAAGGAGGACAATGAGCACCGAAGCGGCCTGAAATCGCCGCACCGGCTTCCGGAACAAATCAATGAAAACAAGGGGAACTGACATGAACGACACCAAGAAACAGACTATTGAATCCCTCGCCGAGAGGGCAAAGCGCGGCGAGATTTCGCGCCGCCAGTTTGCGCAGCTCGCGGGCCTGGTGCTTGCCGGCACGCCGATGCTGCTGCGCTCGACCAGCGCTTTCGCCGAGACGAAGGGGCTGGTGCTGGTGAACTGGGGCGGCGACGCCATCACGGCTTACGATGCGGCTTACGGCCAGGCCTTCACCAAGGACACCGGCATCCCGGTCAAGATGGATGGGTCCGGCCCGACCGAAGGCGCGATCGCCGCGCAGTTCAAGAGCGGCGCGCCGACCTGGGACCTGGTCGACGTCGATCCGTTCTCGGCCATCACGCTCGGCGGTCAGGGCATGCTCGAGCCGATCGACTACAAGATCGTCGACAAGAGCAAGATGCGGCCGGGCTTCGGCTGGGAATATGCGGCGTCCACCTATTTCTTCTCCTATGTGATCGCCTACGACTCGCAGAAATTCGGCTCCAACGCGCCGACAGGCATGGCCGACTTCTTCGACGTGAAAAAGTTTCCCGGCAAGCGCTCGCTCTACAAATGGGGCGTGTCGAGCTGGGAAGCCGCGCTGCTGGCCGACGGCGTCGCGCCGGCTTCGCTCTACCCGCTCGATCTCAAGCGCGCGCATGATAAGATCGCCGCGTTCAAGGAAAACGTCGTCTCCTATTGGGGCGGCGGCGCCGAAAGCCAGAGCGTGCTGCTTAACGGCGAGGCCTCGATGGCGATCGTCTGGTCGACACGCGCCTCGCTGATCGAGCAGGACTCGGGCGGCCAGATCAAGTTCATCTGGGACCAGGGCCTGATCTCGCCCGGCGCGCTCGCGGTGCTCAAGAACAATCCCGGCGGCAAGGAAGCCGCGATGAAGTTCATCGCCAGCACCCAGGACCCGCAGAAGGAACTGGTGATGTTCGACAAGCTCGGCCAGGGTCCGGCAAACCCGGCGGCGGATGCGCTGATCCCGGCCGACAAGAAGCGCATCAACCCGGTCGACCCGGAAAACATGAAGAAGCAGATCCCGCTCGACATGGAGTGGTACGCCAAGAATTACGGCGCCGCGCTCGACGAATACACCAAGATCATCTCGGCCTGATCGGCCGAGATGCTGAGCTGACATGAGAGGCACCCTCTCCGACAGGATGGGCGCGGCGCCGTTGATGGCGCCGCTGCTCCTGTTCCTCGTCCTTGCCTATGCCTGGCCCTTCCTCGGCGTGGTGAAGTGGAGCTTCACCCTGCCGACGCCCGGCCTCGGCCAGTATCACGCCCTGCTCACCGACGACCTCGTTCAATCGGTGTTCGTCCGCACGCTGCGGATCGCGGCGATCGTGACGGTTGTCTCGGTCACCGCAGCCTATGCCATCACCGTGGTGTGGGTGCGCGGCAGCCCGGTGCAGCGCGTGCTAGCCGAATTCTGCATCCTGGTGCCATTTTGGATCTCGGTGCTGACGCGCGCCTTCGGCTGGGTGGCGCTGCTCTCCAACCGCGGCCTGATCAACACCTGGCTGCAATCGATCGGCTTCATCTCCGAGCCGCTGACCCTGGTGCGCAACGAATTCGGCGTTATCGTCGGCATGTCGCATTTCCTCATTCCGTTCGCGGTGTTCCCGCTGGCGTCGGCGATGCGCAGCCTCGACGAGCGCGTGCTCTTGGCGGCGCGCGGGCTGGGCTCCAGCCGCATGCGCACCTTCTGGACGGTGTTCGTGCCGATGACGCGCTCCGGCATCATCGGCTCGGCGCTGATCACCTTCGTCTTTTCGCTCGGCTTCTTCGTCACGCCGGCGATCCTCGGCGGCGGCCGCAGCGTGATGATCGCGGAGCTCATCTACCTGCGCATCTTCCAGAGCCCGGACTGGGGGCTGGGCGCGGCGATCAGCGTCGTGCTGGTGGTGTTCGTCGGCGCGCTGATGGCGCTGCTTTTCCGCTACGTCAAACCGAGGCAATTGGTGTAGCCATGCCCACTTATCGCCCCGGCCCCGTCTCGCTCATCTTCGCAGTGCTTGTGGCGTTGTTCCTGCTCCTGCCGCTGCTTGCGGTCGTCCCGGTATCGCTGACGCCGAGCCGCATGCTGACGATGCCTACCGGTGAATTGTCGCTGCGCCACTACCGCTCGCTGATCGAGGATCCGCGCTGGCTGGATTCGATCCTGCTGTCGATCCGCATCGGCGTGGTGAGCAGCGCGCTTTCGACGGTTCTCGCACTCACCTTCAGCTTGGGCGTGTGGATGTTCCAGCCGCGCTTCACGGCAGCGCTGGTCGGATTCGTGCTGCTGCCGATGGTGGTGCCGCCGGTGGTCTCGGCGGTGACGCTCTATTTCCTGCTCACCTCGGTCTCCGGCATCTCGTCCTTTTTCGGCTACGACACCTGGCTGGGTGTGGCCATGGCGCATTCGGTGATGACGGTGCCTTTCGCAACCGTGCTGATCCTCGTCTCTCTCAGCCAGCTCGACCGGCGCATCGACCTTGCCGCGCGCGGCCTCGGCGCAAGCGTCTGGGAGCGCGCGACACGCGTCATCATGCCCAACATCAAGTTCGGCATCGTCACCGCGGCCCTCCTCTCCTTCGTGCTCTCCTGGGAAGAGATCGGCGTGACGCTGTTCATCACCTCGGTCAACGCCATCACGCTGCCACGCCTGATGTGGATGGGCCTGCGCGACAATATCGACCCGGCGATCGCCGCGCTCTCGGTGATCCTGATCATCATCACCGTGCTGGTGCTTGCCGTGCGCAGCGTCATTACAAGGCGCCGCGCCGCGTAAGCCGGTTCAATCCAGACGAAAGAGGCCCGCCGGGAGCGGCGAGCCTCTCGACGCGCCAAAGTGGAAGCTTGGCCCGTTATGATCCGGGGGTGTGGATCGCCAAGAAGTTTAGCCAATGGAGGTCCGGCGGGCGATTTACAAATCCGTAAACTTCGCGCCGGTGGGAGCGAGCGTCTTCTTCCGAAAAGGACGTTCTATCAAGGCGTTGTCGGCACCGCCTAGTGCGCCGGCCGCCGGTCGCTCAACCAAATGTGATGGGACACGAACGCGCTGACGGAGCGGACCTTCCCAATGTCGTCATGCTCGGGCGTAGCGACGCGAAACGGAGCGAAAACCCATGCCGTGACCCCGACCGAAGAATGCAGCGGAGCAGAATTCTGCACCGTTGCAACGCGTTCTGTGCTCCCCGACAACTACCGATTTCCCGGCAGCATCCTGGTCAGGATCGTGTCCCGACGGATGAAGTGATGATAGAGCGCGGCCAGCGCGTGTATGCCGGCCACGATCAGTATGCCGTTCGCGCAGAGCGAATGCAGTTCGCGAATGGTTCGTGCGGTCGCCCTGTCCGGAGCGAACGGGGCCGGCATCGTGAACAGGCCGAAGAAGCTCAACGCGTCACCCCTGAACCAGGTCAGCAGGATGCCGAGGACGGGGAGCGCGACAAGCAGCGCGTAGAGGATGAAATGACCAACCTTCGCGGTGGTGCGCTCCAGGCCGGACATCTCCGCCGGGAGGCGTGGTGCCCCTTTCATGCCGCGCAGTACCACCCGCCAGAAGACAAGCGCGGCGAGCAGAAGCCCGAACGAAATATGCAGCCGCCAGATGGCATCGACGGTCGGATCCCCGCGCGGCAGCAGGTCTTCGCCATAGGTCAGGGCGTAGAGCAATAGGACCAGGGCAAAGAGCGCCCAATGCAGGAATTTCTGAGCGGATGTATAGGCGTCACTGGCCATTCAGCGCGGCTCCTGGAAAGGTCGCCGCTATCTCAAGCTCGTTCCTGGCGAACTTGTGACCGCTAAATTACGAATTTGTAATGGGAATCACGAATCCGGAGTATTCCGGCCGAACGGGCAAAAAGCCGGCATCCGGCGCCACGCGGCCCAGTAACATCCTGTCTACATGCCGCGCCTTCACGCGCGCCGCGCAAGGCGAAGGCCCCCCGGCCTCGCCTGCGTCGCAGCCGATCAGGCGGCTTGCGGCCGCCGCATCCTCTCGACGAGAGCCTGCCGGGCCGGACCGGCGAGCGGCTTGTCCATAGTCAGCAGGCCGTCGAGCAGAGCGAGGAGCTCACGCGCTGCGGACGACTTGCAGGAGTAGTAGACCATCTGGCGGTCGCGGCGGGTGTCGACCAAGCCAAACCTGCGCAGCTTGGCCAGATGCTGGGAGAGCGCGGACTGGCTGAGTTCGACCTTGTCGGCGAGCGTGCCGACCGACAGTTCGCCCTCGGCCAGATAGTTCATGATGAGCAAACGCTTCTCGTTGCCCATCACCGCAAGAAAGGCTGCCGCGCTTTCTGCGTTGGCGGTAAGTTTCTTCGTCACCATCGATTTCCCCATGTTCATGCTCTTCCGAGGCCATGGGGGCAATGGCGTCAGAATTCCAGAGCATTCTGTGGACCTGCTCCGACATGGAATCGGAACCTGCCCTGCTTCTTTGTTCGACCAAAATCCCTTCGTAACCCGGTTGCCACCACGTCGGGATATTGGCCTCGGACAGCGAGCGCCATGCTGTTGCCTGACGCAAGTTGGCGCAGACTCGGAATAATTCCGCGCCACTAATGAATACCAGCGCTTCGTTGTTTCAGCAACAATATAGCGAAGATAGGCACAACACCGCCAAATCCAGGGGTCGCGCCGGGGAAGAACGCGGGCCGCTCGGAACGCGTCGTCACCATTTTCCAAGACTCACCCCGCGTCCGGAATCCGTGATAATATTAGCCGAAGCACAAAAGGGGGACAGGCTCGAGGAGAAAGCCATGTCCGCTATTTCACGAAACACGTTCACACCCGCCGAGACGGCCCTGTTTGGGCGCGTCTTCGAGAGCGGTCGCGTCGTCGGGGAAACCGAAGAGCAGAAGGAGGCGCGCGCCTCGCGCATCATCGCGAACTACATGGCCGGCATCACCGACGAGGCGGAACTCGTCGAACTGTCCCGCAAGCCGCTCGGGAGATAGCGTGGGACCATGTTCACGCTGCTCACATCCTGTTGAAATATCGGGATGAAACCTGCCGGGCAGTTGCGCGTTTCTCATCCGCTCACAACAGGGCGCTCACAACGCATCAGGGGTTTCGCGATGATCCAGGGATGGTTTTCCAGGCCGGTCGAAGTGGCCGTCGGCGTGGCAGGCTCGATCCGGCACATTTCCAACGCGCAGCAGGCCGTGGAATTGCTGACGGGCCAGTGGCGCGACGCCGGCAGCGCGCAGCATGGCGCGGCGCTGCGCGCCTGCCGCCGGGCGATGAGCGGCGACGTTCCGGCCGACAATGCCAGGGAAGCTTTTATCAGCGCCGCGCGCGAAGCGCATGTGCTGGTCGAATAGGCACCCTAAAGCGCGTCGCACTGAAACGGATTCAGGCGACGCGCTTCAAGTCATTGTTTTGATGCATGTCGTTGCCGCAGAACCGCTACACACTTCTGGGCGACATGCATTAGCTAGCGATAGAAGAGCCATAAAAGCGCCGACACCGCGAACACTGCCGGAGAGAGCAGGATTGCGGCCCGCAAGACGCACATGACCAGGTAGAGCGGAGTGGGCATGCCTGGCGGTGCCGGCACCTATCGGTTGCGTGAATTGACGGGAGGCCGACGCGCCGGCCGAAACCGCTTCTTGCGATCCGCTTCTGCCTGCAAACGGCTTTGCCGGGCCTCCTCATAGAGCCCGAAAGCGGTCGCCATCAACGTGGCGGCGGTCATGGCGGATGCAAGCACGGCGATCAGCATGAGAGGTCTTCCCGCGTTTCAACGGCATGTCGGATCTGATTATCGCCGCGGGCGACGGTGCAGCCAGTGACTTTGGTCACATGTTTTTTGAGCGCGCCGGGCCGTGTCGTGGCGCAATGAATCCGGCCCTTGAGCCGACGCGCGCGGCGCATCGCCGATCTCAAAAATTCTTCGGAACATTATCGGCGGTGGATGGTTAAGGCGCGGGTCCGCCAAACGTCCCGGACCTGCATCCATCGGGGCGCCCGCCGGCGCCGTTGCCTGATCAAAAGACCACTATACGAACGGAGGATGTGATGAA
This sequence comes from Mesorhizobium captivum, assembly GCF_033977165.1. Classification (NCBI taxonomy): domain Bacteria; kingdom Pseudomonadati; phylum Pseudomonadota; class Alphaproteobacteria; order Hyphomicrobiales; family Phyllobacteriaceae; genus Mesorhizobium; species Mesorhizobium captivum. Next base: position 1,733 of record NZ_JAVIJB010000005.1, on the reverse strand, counting down.
CGACGTCTGGTTTTCCGAGCCGGTCGTGATCGATTTCGAGCCAAGCGGACAACACAAGGTCTCAAGCTGCTTCGAGGCAATCGAATGTCTCGACCAACGCTGGCCAAGACGGGCGCGCGACCGCGCCTGGCGGTCGGCAAGCCGCGTCTGCCGCGACGCGCTCGACGGCTTGAGAAGTCCCGTCGAAGCCCGCAAAACCCTGCGCAAGGCGGCGAAGGCCGCCGGCCTGCTGGGCTAGAGTCTACCAATCTCAGACAGAAAAAATCGGCACCCGATCGTTCCGATTTGCCGCGGGCGTTGCCCGTAGCCGCCTGCAACTTGGGAGAAACTTCGGAACATTGCCGTCGCCGGCCTGTTTTTCCCCTGTAGTCTCCTGACTACAGGGTTCCGGACCCAAGCCGAGCCCGTTCCGGCCTCCATCGCCGGGGCGGGCTTGATTCTGGGCAGCGTGCGCCGGACCAGTCCAGGGCGGAAAAGCGCGGCGACCGACGCATACTCGCAGCGTTCAGAGCGCATCCCACGGGGTACATGAAAACGTCGGTCGCCGGGCTTCGGGGCCTGTTTTCAGGCCCTTTCATTTCGGCGAGTCGGATGTTCGCGTTCAACGCCAAGGCCGGGTCGTGATGAATGAGAGGTTACTATCCACAGGGTGCGACCAACCGACCCGGACAGTTTCGGCATTTCGATCATCCGAACCCGCCGAGCGCTTCCGGAAACTGAACCGTCATCGCCCCCTTGTCCGCCTGCCGGGCAGGCGCGCAGAGCGAACTGGCCGCCGATCGTCGCGTTCGAGAGACGACCGACATCATTCCGATACGGGAAGAGCGTTCGGGCCGATAGTCACATCGGGGACTGCACGAAATCCGGCAGGATTCGAACCTGCGACCATCGGCTTAGAAGGCCGGTGCTCTATGCAGCTACGGGACCGCTAGCCGGCACTCTCAAGCCGCGCGCAAGGTCGGAATGGCGCTCACGTCCACTTCCCGTTCGGCGTGCCAGGCATCATGGGCGGCCTGCATGCGAAGCCAGATGGCTGCGCCATCGCCAAACATCTTTCCAAGCCGCGCCGCGACGGCCGGCGATACCGGCTTCCTCTCGCGGGTGATGTCGTAGAGCTGCTGCCGCGAAATGCCGAGCAGCCTGGCAATTTCCACCTTGGTCTTTCCGGTAGCCGGGATGATGTCTTCAAGCAGCGCTCCCGGGTGGGACGGGCAGCGCTCAATCGGACGCTTCGGCTTGTGCTCGCTCATAAACCGAACTTCTCCAATCTGTCCGCCTCAGTGATATTGCTCGAAGTCGACGCGGGCGGAGTCCTTGCCATCGAATTCGAATGTGATGCACCACGGACCATTCACGTGGACCGTGTAGCGGGTCGGATCGAAGCCCTTCAAAGCGTGAAAATCAAAACCCGGCAGGTTCATGTCTTCAGGCCGCTCCGACACTTCGAGACGGTCAAGCCTGACAAGGATACGCTTATGCATCTTGGCGTCGATCTTCCCGGTTTTCCCGGTTGAGAACAGATCGGCTAGCGCTTTGTTCTTGAACGACTTGATCATGACGACATGTAAACAGATAGCATACACATGTCAAGATTTTGTAAGCAGGAAGCGTACACAGCTACCCGACACTTCCGAGTTGGATTGTGCCGGTCGAGGTCGGACAATGCTGAGCGACCTGAGAGATAGGTGACGATTTGTACCGGACACATGGGTAACACTTTTCGGTTTTTGCCG
>NZ_JAVIJB010000059.1:0-34087 GCF_033977165.1 Mesorhizobium captivum | reverse complement strand
CCGGTTCGAGGCTCAGTCGCTTCCATCGCACAAATCTCTGTCCGTGCAGATACAAGGGGCAGCGCCAACCTTGGCGACTGCCAGACTTCCATCAGTGCTGGGCCTGAGCAATTGCGCGCTGCGCCATCAGCCGTTCAGCCTCCTCCATCGCCTCGGCCGGCGTGACCTTACCGCCGGCAGGCGCCAATAAGGTCGACGAGAATGGTCCGCGCGGGCCGGTAAGGCCCGGCTCCGTCGCCAGGAATATGGCGACGGTCGGCAGGCCGAAAGCGCTGGCGAGGTGTGTGAGGCCGGTGTCGGCGCCGATGACGAGCGTCGAGCGACCGAGAATTGCGGCAATCTTGCCCAGCGGCGATTTCGGAACCAGCATCGTCTTTGGCACGGCACCGGCGATCGCTTCTGCCACATCCTTTTCCGCTTCGTTCGACCAGGTGACCACGGGCGTGAATTGCCTGGACGCCAATTGGCGCGCGGTCTCGATCCAGTCATCTGCCGGCCATTTCTTGTCCTCGCGGCTGGTGCCGTGCAGCAGGAAGGCTGTTTTACCTTCGACCGTTTCATCTTCGACCCTGAAAAGTCCCCCTGCCGGCGGCACTATGCCAGAGTCGAGTATCGTAAGGTCCGGCTGATAGCCCAAGGCCTGTCCGAACAGCCGCCGTGTGCGTTCAATGGCGTGGAGGTCGCGCGGCACGGCGTATTTGCGATCGTAGAACAGTGTGGCCGAGGGCTCGCGGGCGCTCGAACGGTCAAAGCCGGCGATCGGTGCGCCAGCCTGTTTGGCGACCACGGCCGACTTCAGCAGGCCTTGGGCATCGATGACCAGGTCATAACGGGCGCCGCGTAGCGCGTGGCGGAGGCCAGTCATTTCCCGCCATGTGTCGCCGTCAAACGCCTTCTTGCGCCAGCGCCGGATCGCCACCTTCTGGATGGACTTTATCGCCGGATGCAAGGCGACGATGCCGGCGAAGGCCTCTTCCACGCACCAGTCGAAGCTCATGTCCGGGCGATTGCGGAGCGCATCCTCGACTGCCGGGAACGTATGGATGACATCACCCATCGACGATGTCTTGACGATCAGCGCCTTCATGCGGCCGCGGGAACCTTAAGCAACCGGTCGGCCGCGGCGGCCACCCTCGCGACGTCGAGCGTTTTCAGGCAGTTGAGATGGCCGAGCGGGCAGACCTTGCTGTGGCAGGGCGAGCAGGAAAGATGCAGCCAGATCAACTCGGAGCGATCTGTGAGCGGCGGCGTATTCTCGGGCGAGGTCGAGCCGTAGACGGCGACGATCGGCGTGCCGACGGCGGCCGCGACATGCATCAGCCCGCTGTCGTTCGACACTGCAAGCTTCGCCGCGGCGATCAGGTCGATGGCGTCCTCTAGCTTCGTCCTGCCGGCAAGATCGATGGCGCCTGGTGCCAGCCTTGCGATCTCGCCGGTGACCTCGGCGTCGTTCTTCGAGCCGAGCAGGGCGACACCTAGGCCCTTTGCCATCAATCCACGGGCAAGCTCGGCATAGTGTTCGCTCGGCCAGCGCTTTGCCGGGCCGAATTCGGCGCCCGGCATCAAGGCGACGAACTGCTTCGCGTCGAGCCCGAACCGGGCCAGGAGATCGGCCTGGTTGACCGCATCGACGGTAAGTTTCGGCGCGCGAAACGTGCCGCCGCGCGCTAGGCCGAAATAGGCCCGCGCGGTGCGCCGCTTAAGGGCGTCGGGCAAAGGAACGATGTCGGTCAAAAGGCCGTAGCGCATTTCGCGCAAATTGCCGACGCGGCGGGGAATGCGGGCAAAGAACGGGATCAGCGCCGATTTCCAACTTCCCGGCAGCACATAGGCCATGTCGTAGCGGCCGCGCAGCAGGCGGCCGAAGCGCCTGCGGCTGCGGAATTCAAGCGCGCCGGGCATCAGCGGAAAATCGATCTGACAGCGTATTTCGGGCATGCGCTTGACGAGCGGCGCTGCCCAAGCGGGCGCCAACACGTCGATCGCGGCATTCGGATGCTTTTCCTTCAGCGCCGCGAACAGGCACTGGGCCATCACCATGTCGCCCACCCAGCGTGGGCCGATCACGAGGATCGTTGGGCTTTCAGCCATTGGACATAGTCTCTGACGCCGGTTTCCACGGTCCGGAATTGGCCATTGTAGCCGGCCGCGCGCAAGCGGGACATATCCGCTTGCGTAAAACTCTGGTAGCTGCCCTTGAGATGGTCGGGGAAGGGGATGAACTCGATCTCACCCTTGCCAAGCGTGTCGATCACCGTTTCGGCGATGGCGCGGAATGGCTGGGCCCGGCCGGTGCCGCAGTTGAATATGCCGCTCGAGCCGCGCTTCCACAGCCACAGATTGACCTCGGCCACATCGCCGACATGGATGAAGTCGCGGCTTTGTTCGCCCGGGCCGAAGTCGCCATAAGCACCGAACAGCTTCGGATTTTCGCCTCGCTCCACCTGGTTGAACAGATGGAATGCGACCGAGGCCATGGCGCCCTTATGCGACTCGCGCGGCCCGTAAACGTTGAAATAGCGCAGGCCGGCAACCTGCGAATGGTCGGTATCGAAGACGTTGCGGCGGACATAGTCGTCGAACAGCTTCTTCGAATAAGCATAGACGTTGAGCGGCCGCTCGAATTCCGGCTCCTCGCGGAACTCGCTGCCGCCGCCATAGACCGAAGCCGAGGAGGCATAGAGGAAGGGCACGCGCAGTCCGAGGCAGGCATGCAAAAGCCGCTTCGAATAGGCGTAGTTCACCTCCATCATGAACTTGCCATTCCATTCGGTGGTGGTCGAGCAGGCGCCCTGGTGGAAGACGGCCTCGATGCGACCGAGCCCGCCATCCTCGAGGCGGGCCAGAAATTCGTCCTTGTCGAGATAGTCGGCGATGTGGAGGTCGGCCAGATTGGCGATCTTGTGACCATCGGTGAGATCGTCGACGACCACGATGTCGTCATGCCCCTCGGCATTGAGCGCGGCGACGATGTTGGAGCCGATCATGCCGGCGCCGCCCGTGACGATGATCATGAAGGCCTCTGGTTTCGCTTATCGATTCCGGCCCTTATAGGGGAGGCTGGCAGGAGTGTCGACAAAGCATGTCAAACACCTGCAGGACGCTCGCTCGGCCACAGTCGCGCCGCAAAGCTCACGCTTCACTCGCGCGGGCCGCCCAGCCGGGTGATGCGTTGGCGACCGACGGGATCGCGACAGGAGCAAGGCAATGCCATCGACCGAACTGCTTATCGCCTTTTTCGCCACCACGGCGATCTTTGCCTACATTCCCGGTCCGGCCATGCTCTATGCGGCGGCGCAGACCATGGCGCGCGGGCGCTGGTCGGGGCTCACGGCCGCGCTGGGCATCCACCTCGGCGGCTATATGCATGTTCTTGCCGCCGCGACCGGCCTGTCCGTGCTGTTCCACGCCGTGCCGGCGCTTTACCTGGCCGTCAAACTCGTCGGCGCGCTCTACCTGATCTGGCTCGGCGTCTCGCTGTTCCGCGCCAAGACGCAAGGAGACGGAACGCTCCCGGTCATCGAGCGAAAATCGGCCCGTCGCGCCTTTTTCGAGAGCGTCACGGTCGAGGTGCTCAATCCCAAGACAGCCATCTTCTTCATGGCGTTCCTGCCGCAGTTCATCGATGCCTCGGCGACTTTTCCGGTTTGGCTGCAGTTCGTGGTGCTGGGAACCATCGTCAACCTGATGTTTTCGTCGGCCGACATCGTTTGCGTCTTCCTGGCCGGCGCGATGATTGCGCGGCTGCGGCGCTCGGGCCGCGCGCAGCGTCTGATGCAGCGCGCGGGTGGCGCCGTGCTTGTCGGTCTCGGCGTCCATGTCGCCCTGCAAAAGAGCTGATCCGTCCGCCGGCCTTGGCCGTGTGCGTCCCGGCCTGCCGTTGCGCTGGCCAGAATTGCGGTATATCGGCATCGCGAAGAATGACGGGCGCCGGAATTCCGGTGCTGCAACCCTGATCAAGAACCGCCCTTCAGGCGCGTGCCAGTGAGATGATCAAGCACCATCTGCCTTCCCCGGAAACCCTGCATCGCGCCATCGCCCGCTTCGGCGACGTCACCGTGCTGGTGGTCGGCGACTTCATTCTCGACCGCTTCGTCAGCGGCGTCATCGAGCGGATCTCGCCGGAGGCGCCGATCCCGGTGCTGCACGGAAGGGGCGAGATGCTGGCCATGGGCGGCGCCGGCAATGTCGTCTCCAACATCGTCTCGCTGGGCGGCGTCGCGATCCCGGTGTCTGTGATCGGCGCCGACCAGGCCGGCGACAGCCTCATGCGCATGCTCGGCGATCTCGGCGCCGATACCGACGGCCTCTTACAGCAGAACGGCCGCATGACCTCTTCGAAGAGCCGCTTCAGCGCGCTCAACCAGCAGGTGCTGCGTTTCGACGAGGAAGAGATCAAGCCGCTCACCGCCGCGGAGCGGGCGAAGCTCATCGACCATTTCCAGGCCGCACTCGCGCGCGCCGACATCGTCATCCTGTCCGACTACGGCAAGGGCATCCTGCTCGACGGCGTCGCCGGTGAGCTCATCGCGATCTGCCGCGATGCCGGAAAGCCGGTGCTGGTCGACCCGAAGGGTCGCGACTATGCGCGCTATGCCGGGGCGACGGCGGTCACGCCCAATCGCAAGGAGCTTGGCGAAGCGGTTGGACGTGCGGTGTTTGGCGACGAGGAGATCGTCGCTGCGGCGCGCGACCTGATCGCCGCGCATGACTTCGAGTTCATCGTCGCCACACGCAGTGAAAAGGGCATGAGCGTCGTCACCGCCGAGGATGCCCGCCACATCTCGACGCAAGCGCGCGAAGTGTTCGATGTGTCCGGCGCCGGTGACACGGTCATCGCGACCTTCGCGCTGTCACTGGCCGCCGGCGCCGATCGCGTGCAGGCCGCTACAATCGCCAATGCCGCCGGCGGCGTCGTGGTCGGCAAGCGCGGCACGGCGCGGCTGACCGTCGAGGAGCTCTCCGGCGCGCTGTTCCGCTCGCATGGGCCTGTCGTCCACCAGGACGCCATTCTGGATGCCAATGCCGCGGCCCGGATGGTGGCGGCGTGGAAGGAAGAGGGGCTGTCGGTCGGCTTCACCAATGGCTGCTTCGACATCCTGCATGCCGGCCATGTCAGCCTGCTGCACGCCGCGCGCAGCCAGTGCGACCGGCTGGTGCTCGGCCTCAACAGCGATGCCTCGGTGCGCCGGCTGAAAGGTCCCGGACGTCCGGTCAACGATCAGCATGACCGCGCCTGCGTGTTGGCGGCGCTTGCCTCGGTCGATGCCGTCGTCGTCTTCGAGGAGGACACGCCGCTGGCGCTGATCGAGGCGCTCAAGCCCGACATCCTGGTCAAGGGCGCGGATTACACGATCGAGACCGTGGTCGGCGCCGACGTGGTCCAGGAGGCGGGCGGACGCGTGGTGCTGGTCGATCTCGTCGCCGGCAAGAGCACGACCAACACCATCGGCAAGTTGCGCGCCGGCGGCACGAATTGAGGGTTTCATGTCCGAGCTGAACGACTATCTGGTCCGCTCCGCGGCGGCGATCACGGCGATGGTTGAGCGCGACCTCACCGGCGAGATGGAACGCGCGGTGAGCACGGTCGTGACGGCGCTGTCGCAGGGCAAGGCGCTGCTGATCTGCGGCAATGGCGGCTCGGCGAGCGATGCCATCCATATCGCCGGAGAACTGGTCGGCCGGTTCCTCAAGGAGCGCAAGGCCTACAATGTCATCGCGCTGCCCGCCAATGCGGCGGTGCTGACCGCCTGGGGCAACGACTACGGCTTCGACACCGTATTCTCGCGTCAGGTCGAGGCGCATGGGTCCGAGGGCGCGGTGCTGCTCGCCATCTCGACCAGCGGCAACTCGCCGAGCATCCTTGCCGCAGCCGAGCAGGCACGGGCGATGGGCATGACGGTGATCAGTCTGACCGGCGACGCCGGTGGCAAGCTGAAGCCGCTGACTGACATCCTGCTCAACGTGCCGTCGACCTCGACGCCGATCATCCAGCAGGGGCATCTGTGCCTTTACCACCATCTTTGCGAGGCGGTGGAAGCGCGTCTCAGCAATGGCTGAGGACAAAGTATCCTATCCGCTTGTCGAGCCCGGCCTATGGGTCGAGCGGATTGGAGCAAGGATTTTTCCGACGGGTTTGCCGGCGCTCTTCCTCGACCGCGACGGCACCATCAATGTCGATACGGACTACCCCAGCGATCCGGCCGACATTGTGCTCAGGCCGCAGATGCTGCCGCCGATCGAGGCCGCCAACCGGGCCGGCGTCCCGGTCGTCGTGGTCACCAATCAGTCCGGCATCGCGCGCGGCTATTTTGACTGGGATGCCTTCGCCCGCGTCAACCAGCGGGTGCTGGACCTGCTTGCCGAGAGCAAAGCCACTGTCGATATGGTGCTTGCCTGTGCCTATCACGAGGCCGGTTCCGATCCGCTGGCGGTCTCCGATCATCCGATGCGCAAGCCCAATCCGGGCATGCTGCTCGAGGCGGGGCGCCACCTTGGCCTCGATCTCAAGCGATCGCTGATTATCGGCGACAAGCCTGCCGACATGGAAGCGGGCGGGCGCGCCGGCCTCACACGCGGCTGGCTGGTCGATGGCGAGGCCTCGACGATGGACGGGCTCGCGGTTGCGCCGTTGCGCGACGCGCGCGATCTCGACGGCCTGCTGGCCGCGATACGGTCGCTCTGATCGCATCCTGATTCAACGTCGAGCGCCAGGTCGTTGGTTTCCAGCGCTTTTATGGGAAGCCGGCGTGGTGATCAGCTCGGAAAAGCCACCAGCCCTTCGTCCTTCACGCGGCGGATGGTCAGCGCCGTGCGCACCGTGTCGACATTCGGCGCCGAAGCGAGCTCCTCGATGACGAAGGTCTGGAACGTGCCGAGGTCGCTCGCCACGCAATGCAGCAGGAAATCGGATTCACCCGACACCATCCAGGCGTCGCGCACGATCGGCCAGCCGCGCGTGCGCTCGGCGAAGGTTTTCAGCTCGGCATCGGCCTGGTGGTGCAGGCCGATCAGGCAGAAGGCGACGACATCCATGCCGAGCGCCGGCGCGTTGAGGAGCGCCCGATAGCCGCGGATGATGCCGGCCTCCTCCAGCCGCCTGACGCGGCGCAGGCAAGGCGGCGCCGAGATGCCGACCCGGTTCGACAGCTCGACATTGGTCATGCGGCCGTCGTTCTGGAGCTCGCGCAGGATCTTCCAGTCGATAGCGTCGAGATCGGCTTTGAGCGGCATGATCGGCTTTCGCGCAAGAATCTTTCGCGATTTTGTAATTTGGTTTCGCGCGGGAGGCCATCCCTTTGCGATGATTTTTCTGCTTCGGGGCCACGATATGGCCCCGTATGCATGTGACGCAGCTTTCCGGGGACGAAGGCCAAGCTGCCTTGCTGGCTTGCCGGGCAACACTTACATTACCGGCGACAAACCACGGCCTCGAGCCGCAGGGGACTTTTTTCATGAATACCAAACATGCGCCCGTTCTCATCATTGGCTCCGGCCCGGCCGGCTACACGGCGGCGATCTATGCCGCTCGCGCCATGCTGAAGCCGATGCTCGTCGCTGGTCTGCAGCAGGGCGGCCAGCTGATGATCACCACCGATGTCGAAAACTATCCGGGCTTTGCCGATCCGATCCAGGGTCCCTGGCTGATGGAGCAAATGCTGAAGCAGGCCGAACATGTCGGCACCGACATCGTCAACGACATCATCACCGAGGTCGACCTCAATGTGCGGCCGTTCCGCGCCACCGGCGATTCCGGCACCGTCTACACCGCGGACACCTTGATCATCGCCACCGGCGCGCAGGCCAAGTGGCTGGGCATCCCGTCGGAGCAGACCTTCATGGGCTTCGGCGTCTCTGCCTGCGCCACTTGTGACGGCTTCTTCTATCGCGGCAAGGATGTCGCGGTGGTCGGCGGCGGCAATTCGGCGGTCGAGGAGGCGCTTTACCTCGCCAACCTCGCCAAGAGCGTCACCGTCATTCACCGGCGCGGCGATTTCCGCGCCGAGCGCATCCTGCGCGAGCGGCTGTTCAAGAAGGACAATGTCCGCGTCATCTGGGATACCGTCGTCGACGAGATCACCGGACAGCCGGGCAAGGCGCCGCTGCCGCCTTCGGTCGAGGGCTTGAAGCTGCGCAACGTGGTGACCGGAGAAATATCGCGGCTGCAGGTCGACGGCGTCTTCGTCGCGATCGGCCACGCGCCGGCGGTCGAGCTTTTCGCCGGCAAGCTCAAGCAGAAGCCGAACGGCTATCTGTGGACGGCGCCGGATTCGACCCGCACCGACGTGCCCGGCGTATTTGCCGCCGGCGACGTCACCGACGATGTCTACCGGCAGGCGGTGACGGCGGCGGGGCTCGGTTGCATGGCCGCGCTCGAGGCGGAGAAATATTTGGCGGGGATCGAAGTCCACCGCGAAGCGGCGGAATAATCGATCGGCTGAAGAACGCCGTTCAAAAGCCTGATTTTTCATTCAGACGCCAAAGGCAACACGAGGGGAATCATGGCGCTGGACTGGGACAAGCTACGCGTGTTTCACGCTGCGGCGGAGGCTGGGTCATTCACCCATGCCGCCGAGACGCTGCATCTGTCGCAATCGGCAATCTCGCGGCAGGTCAGCGCGCTGGAGCATGACGTCGGCGTGGCGCTGTTTCATCGCCACGCCCGCGGCCTCGTGCTGACCGAGCAGGGCGAGATGCTGTTCCGCACGGCGCACGACGTGCTGATGAAGCTGGAGACGATCAAGTCGCGGCTGACCGAAACCAAGGATCGCCCCTCCGGCGTGCTGAGGGTGACGACCACGGTGGGTTTGGGCGCCGGCTGGCTGACCGAGCGGGTGCAGGAATTCATCGAGCTGTATCCGGAGATCAGCCTGCAGCTGATCCTCGCCAACGAGGAACTCGACCTCACCATGCGCCAGGCCGATTGCGCCATTCGGCTGCGGCAGCCGCAGCAGCCGGATCTCATCCAGCGCCGGCTGTTCACTGTGCATTTCCATCTCTACGCGGCACCCTCCTATGTGGCGAAGTTCGGCAAGCCGGCCTCGATCGCCGAGCTCAGGAACCATCGCATCGTCACCTTCGGCGTGCCGGTGCCCTCGCATCTGTCGGAACTGAACTGGCTGGAGACGGTCGGCGATTTCGAGGGCGGAAAAAGGGTGCCGACGCTGCAGATCAACGATATCCTCTCGATCAAGCGCGCGGTCCAGGGCGGCGCCGGCATCGCCATGCTGCCCGACTACGTCATCAACAAGGATTCGAACCTCGTGCAGTTGCTGCCGGAGACCGAGGTGCCATCCTTCGACACCTATTTCGCCTATCCGGATGCGATGAAGAACCAGGCCAAGCTGCATGTGTTCCGCGATTTCATCATCGCCAAGGCGCGCAGCTGGTCGTTCTGAAACGCGGCCGGGCGCAATTGCTATCCGCGCCAGGGTGTGATGCGCGGCAGCCAGCCGGGAACGGCGCGGCGGTAGGTTTCGTATTCGGCGCCATAGCGGCGGGCGAGCGTCGGCTCCTCGTAGACTTTGACGAAGGAGATCATCGCTGCTGCAGCTATCAGGCCGTAGACGAACACGGCTGCGCTCGAAAAGATGAACACCTGGCCGAGGATGATCGACAGCACCGCGACATACATGGGGTTACGCACGTGGCGATAGATGCCGCCGACGACCAGTTTCTCGGTCGGAGCCACGGGAGCGGGCGTGCCAAGTCCCTCGAGGGCGAAGCGGGCGAAGGCGTGAACCAGGATCCCTGCCGCCCCGGCCACAAGTATCCAGCCTACGGGCACGAAACCGGGCACGGTGGACAGCGGCATGCGATAATGGTCGGTCAGCAGCCAGGGTATCAGCCCTGCAACCACGCCGGGTGCCGCAACAAGGAATAGCGCGCTGCCGGCGATTGCCGAAAAAGTTCGCATCAGTCCCTCCTGCCGCAAAAGTAAACGCAGCCTGCCCGAATCCGCATCATTTCGATTTCACGTGGTTTACGGGGCAGAATCGGACCTGATTTGCATATCAACAATCGCTTTCACGCTGGAAAGCACACGATTCGGCGATTTTTTCTGGTCCTATCGGTTCCTGGGACGGGTTGGACCACAGCCTGCGTCTTTTTGCATGCGTGTGTTGCAAAATAGATGCTTGTTTCTTGGGCATGATGAGCACATATATAGTTCATCTCCAGGGCGCGTTCTCCTCCCATTAGCGCCCTCGAGTGTTCCCCTCTGGAGGTTAGCCCTAATCGGCACTTCCAATCAAACTCAGCCGGATCTTTATTGATCCGGCTTTTTTGTTGCGCCGAGATCACGGCTAGACCGGAAATGGGTGAGCGAAAGCCACGTAACAGTGACATGTAACATCGGGTAACATGTCGCGGACGCACTCTATCGATTAAGTAGACGATAGGACGCGGTTGGTCCGTTCGGGAGATGGGGGCATCACTCGAACAGGCCGGGCTCAGGCAGCTACCGCGTCCGAACCATTTCCTGATGCGGCGGACCTGCCGTTGCCTCCCAGGAAGACGGTCCGCAATAAGAAACGGCGTCCGGATGATCCGGGCGCCGTTTTCATTTCTTCAACCAAAATCAGTCATGCAGCCTTGCCGTTGGCGTTCATCGCCTCGTCGGCCAGGCGCCCCGTCAGCTCGGCCATATGGTCGAAGCCGGCCTTGTAGCTGGCGACGCCCGCCGTCGCCGAACGCAACTCGATGATCAGGTCGCCGATCTCGGCCTGGGGCATGGTCGCCTCGACCACGTCCCAGCCGGGCCAGTCGGGCCGCGCGTCATAGCCAAGGATCTGGCCGCGCCGCTGCGGGATCAATGCGATGATCTTCGAGGTTGCATCGGATGGCGTGACGATTTCGACCTTCATGATCGGCTCCAGCAGAACCGGCGAACAGGCCGCCATGCCCTCTTTCATCGCCAGCTTTGCCGCCATCTGGAAGGCCATGTCGGAGGAGTCGACCGCATGGTAGGAGCCGTCCGATAGGTTGACGGCGACATCCACCACGGGGAAGCCGAGTGGACCGGTCTTCAGATAGTCGCGGATGCCCGTCTCCACCGACTGGATGTAGGTCTTGGGCACGACGCCGCCGGTGATGGTGTCGGTGAACTGGAAGCCTGAGCCGCGAGGCAGCGGCTTGATCTCGATCACCACGTCGCCGAATTGGCCGTGGCCGCCCGACTGCTTCTTGTGGCGGCCGCGCTGCTGCGCGGATTTGCGGATCGTCTCGCGATAAGGCACCGCCGGCGAATGGCCTTCGATCGGGATCTGGTTCTTGCCCTCCAGGCGCTCGCGCACAACGCGCAGGTGCATTTCGCCATGCCCCGACAACACGGTTTCCGCGGAGTCCTGGTTGTGGTGCAGGTTGAGCGAGGGGTCTTCTTCGGCAAGCCTCTGGATAGCCGCCGACATCTTGACCTCGTCCTTGCGTTCCTTGGGGCGCAGCGCGAAGGCAAACACCGGCTGCGGCGGCTCCAGCGTGAACAGCGGCTTGATGCCGCCCTTGGCCGAACTCAGCGTCTGGCCGGTCCTGACGTTGTCGATCTTGCCGAGCGCGACGGTGTCGCCAGCCATGGCGGACGACTGCTTCAGCTGATCCTTGCCCAGCATCTTGTAGATGCCGGAGACCTTGGTCGTGTCGCCGTTGGAGAGGAAAAGCTCGGCCGCATCGGCCAATTGGCCGGAAAGCACGCGCGACACCGACAGCTTGCCGCCATGCGGGGTGTGGATGGTCTTCATCACCTGCACGACCGTCTGGGTGCCGTCGGGCGCGCCAAGGCGCTTGCGGGTGGCCTCGACGTTCGGTGCATCGTGGCGGATAGTCTTCAGCAGGCGCAGCACGCCGTTGCCCTTCTCGGCGGTGCCGATCAGCACCGGCGTCACCGTACCGGCGCGGAGGTCGGCGGCAAGGTCGTCGAAGATCGCATCCTTCGGCGGCTCGATCTCCTCAAGCAGTTGTTCCATCAGCTGGTCGTCATGGTCGGCGAGCGTCTCCAGCATCGAGAAGCGGGCTTCGAGCTCGCGCGCCTTGTCGTCGTCCGGAATCTCGGCCACCTGGCTTTCGGCGTATTCGCGGTACACATAGGCGCGCTCCAGCGCGAGGTCGATCGAGCCGATGACGACGCCGTCCTTGCGCAGCGGGATCTGGCGCAGCAGCAGCGGCGCCGAGCTTGCCGGCTGCAGCATCTTGAGCGTCTCGCGCACGCCGGCGATCGCCTTGTCCACCTTGTTGAGGAACAGGATGCGCGGCACGCCGAGATCGTCTAGCTTGCGAATGATGAGTTGCAGCGCGGGAATCTTCTTTTCGTCGGCTTCGGCCACGACCACGGCGACATCGCAGGCGGCAAGCACCGGCTCGGCCTCGAAGGCGAATTCGATGGAGCCGGGACAATCGACGAAGGTGAACTGCTCGCCCATGAACTCCGTGGTGGCAAAGGTCGCCTCGACGCTCATGGCGTGGGCGCGGGCCTCCGGCGAGTGATCGGAAACGGTGTTGCCCGATGAGACGGGATTCTGGCGGGGGATGGCGCCCGTGCGGGCGAGGATTGCTTCGAGAAGTGTCGTCTTACCGCTTGCGAAGGGACCGACTATGGCAATGCATTTCGGTCCCGTGCGTCGTCCTCCGGCGCGAGTACCCATGGCTGACCTCCACTCAGGCGTTCCCAAGAGAGCGATCAGCAAAAAGTGGAAACCGGTTTTTGCGTCCGATCGCACTCTGTGAAGAGCGGCGGCCGGCCTGTTCGGCCGTCGCGGGCTGGGTTGTTGCTCACCACCTGCCCAAGGCCATCGTCACACGGGTTCGCGGAGAGGGCAAGAAAAATAGGAAATGCGCCGGCTTTGGTTTTATCAGGTGCTCGATTTGTCAGGCGCTGAGGGCGAGCGGCCGGCTGTCGGCGGCGCAGAGCGCGCTCGCCTTGTCGCGCGGCGCCGGCTTGCCGAAGAAATAGCCCTGGAAGCGGCCGCAGCCGGCCGTGCGGGCAAGGGTGAACTCCTCCGCCGTTTCCACGCCTTCGGCGACGATGGCGATGTCCTGGATGCGCGCGATCTGGGCGAGCGCCGAAACAAAGATCTGCGCCACTTGGTCGTGAGCGAGGCTGCGGATGTAGGAGCGGTCGATCTTGACGCTGTCGATCGGCAGGGTCTTCAGATAGTTGAAGCCGCAATGACCGGTGCCGAAGTCGTCGAGCGCGATATGGAAGCCGAGCCCGCGCAAGGCTTCCAGGCGCCTGAGGATTTCCGGCGTCGCGGCGGTCGCGACCGTCTCGGTGATCTCGATGATGAACCCGGATGCCGAGCGGCCGGTCTCGCGCAGAATGCGCTCGCACATCGTCACGATCTCATCGCGCTTCAACTGCTCGCCCGAGACGTTGATCGAGATGCGCCGCCCCGGAAAGTGACCGATATCGGCGCATGCGCGCTTGAAAACCCACTCGCCGATCATGTCGATCAAGGTCGAGCGCTCGGCGATCGGGATGAATTCGGCCGGCGAGATCAGGCCGCGGACGGGATGGCGCCAGCGGATCAAGCCCTCGAGCGCGTCGATGGAGCCCTCTGTGCCGACGATCGGCTGATAATGAAGTTCCAGTTCGCCAAGATAGATGGCGGCGCGCAGCTCGCGCTCGACGAGGCGGCGATAGCGCTTGTCCGACAGCATCTCTTCATCGAAGACCGTGACGCGGCCCCGGCCTGCCGCCTTGCTTTCATAGAGCGCCAGGTCGGCAAGCAACATCAGTTCCGTGGAGTTTGAGGCGTGCAACGGCGCCAGCGCAACCCCCAACGAGATCGACAGCGGAATGATCTTGCCTTCGTGCCGCTTTCCGGCCCGCATCGCGTCGAGCAGCCGGCGCGCGTCCTTGCTGATGGCGGCCGCGTCGTCATGCGGGACGATGACGCCGAACTCGTCTCCGCCCAGCCGTCCGATAATGCCGTCGGCAAAGATGCGCTCCGCCTCCTTGACCAGATAGGCGAGGGCAAGGTCGCCGAACTGGTGGCCGAAGGTGTCGTTGAGCTGCTTGAAGTGGTCGAGGTCGATCAACACAAGGCTCGCTTGCCGCCGGTTTCGCAAGGTGCCCAGCCTGTCGCTCAACGCGTCGAGGAAATAGCGCCGGGTCATAGCGCCGGTCATTGCGTCGATGCCGAGAAAGCGGTGCTTCTCAGCCTCAGCGTCCGCCGCCGACTGCAGGCGCTGGACGACGCTCGAGCGCATATACATCAGCACAAGGAGCGCCAGGCTGGTCGACGTCACCGACATGGCGAGGGCCGTGGCACGGGAGCCATTTTCGGTCAGGCCAAAAGCGGCGATCGCCGTGGCGGCGATGCTCGCCACAAGCAGCGCCTGAATGCCGCGGTAAATCCTACCGCTATGATCCTTGATTGTCGCCAAGATGCTCATGTCCGCGCCCCCACAGCACGGCCATGGCTAGAGTCCAGCCGTTAAAAAGACATTGAGCATGTCAGTTGCCTGCTCCATTTCCCGCTCTCCGACTCGGCGCCCCGTTTTTATGGTTAAAAAGCAACGATTTATGACAGTATTTTAAATGGCTAACAAAATGACTTGAGGCAGCACCATGCTTCGATGCTTTCACCGTCGGCAGTCGGAAAGACCGGTTGCACTGCCCCCGTGCCGGGATGAAACTAGGGCGCGAGATGCCGCACTCGCGGTTCGGTTCGTTAACGATTGAGGATGTGAACGATGAAGATCATTGCCTGCGGCAGCGTGCCGACGATCATCGCGCCCGAAAAGTACTTCACCGGCAAGGTGTTGCAGACGCCGATCATCGAGAAGGAGGCGCCGGCGCGGCTCAGGGCGACGCTGGTCTGCTTCGAACCGGGCGCCCGCACCCATTGGCACACGCACCCGCTCGGCCAGACACTCTATGTCACGTCAGGCGCTGGGCTTGCGCAGACATGGGGCGGGCCGATCGAGATGATCAGGGCTGGCGACGTCATCTCCTTCGCGCCGGGCGAAAAGCACTGGCACGGCGCCGGACCGAAAACCACCATGACGCATCTCGCCATGCAAGAGGCGCTGGACGGCAGCCACGCCGATTGGCTTGAGGAGGTCTCCGAAGAGCAGTATGGCGGCTGAAACGCCCAACAAAAACCCGGCGTGAAGCCGGGTTTTCTGATTGGCTGGCTGCGTTGCCGGTCAGGTCAGCGACGCGGTGAAGCGCTGGATGCGGGTGCAGGCTTCCTCCAGCAGCGCGTCCGACGTCGCGTAGGAAATGCGGAAGTTCGGACCGAGGCCGAAGGCCGAGCCGAACACCACCGCCACGCCCTCGGCGTCGAGCAGCTCCGAGCAGAAGGCCTCGTCGCTGTCGATGACCTTGCCGGCCTTGGTCTTCTTGCCGATCAATTGTGCGCAGGACGGATAGACATAGAAGGCGCCTTCCGGCGACGGACAAGTGATGCCGCGCGCCTGGTTGAGCATCGACACGACGAGGTCGCGCCGGCCCTGGAAGATCGCCTTGTTCTTCGCGATGAAATCCTGCGGGCCGTTGAGCGCCTCGACGGAAGCCCATTGAGCGATGGTGCAGGCGCCCGAGGTCTGCTGGCCCTGGATCATGTCCATCGCCTTGATCAACGCCACCGGCCCGGCGGCGTAGCCGATGCGCCAGCCGGTCATGGCATAGGCTTTTGACACGCCGTTCATGGTCAGCGTGCGCTCGTAGAGGCTCGGCTCGACCTCGGCGATGGTCTTGAAGACGAAATCGCCATAGGTCAGGTGCTCGTACATGTCGTCGGTCAGCGTCCAGACATGCGGGTGCTTGACGAGCACGTCGGCCAGCGCGCGCAGTTCGGCCTCCGTGTAGGCGGCGCCAGATGGGTTCGACGGCGAGTTCATCAGCAGCCATTTCGTCTTCGGCGTGATCGCCTTTTCCAGCACCTCCGCCGTCAACTTGAAGCCGTTGTCGATCGAGGTGTCGGCAAAAACGGACGTGCCGCCGCAGATCGCCACCATTTCCGGGTAGCTCACCCAATAGGGGCGCGGGATGATGACCTCGTCGCCGGGGTTCAGCGTCGCCATGAAGGCGTTGAACAGGATCTGCTTGCCGCCGGTGCCGACGATGGTCTGCTCCGGCCGGTAGTCGAGATTGTTCTCGCGCTTGAACTTCTTGGCGATCGCCTCGCGCAGCGGTGCGATGCCGGAAACCGGCGGATACTTGGTCTCGCCGCGACGGATCGCGTCGATCGCCGCGTTCTTGATGTTGTCGGGCGTGTCGAAGTCGGGTTCGCCGGCGCCGAGGCCGATGACGTCACGGCCGGCATTTTTCAGCTCGCGCGCTTTCTGCGTCACCGCGATGGTCGCGGAAGGCTTCACGCGGGAAAGGGCGTCGGCAAGAAAGGCCATCACAGAGCGTCTCCAAGAGAATGGCGCGGCCAGAAGCGGCCGCGGCGCCTCTCATGTCGCATCGCCGGCCCAAGCGCAAGCATTGTCGGATGATCCAGAGGTCAAGGTGGCTTGAGCGGCAACTATAAATTCATCAACGACCGGTAAACCCTTGGCTGGCAGGATGGCTGATTGAATTCCGCTGGTTTGGCGGAGCGAGGGATCTTTGTCGCGCAGCATCGGGCTTGCCCATATCATCCGTCATGATGACGGCACCTCCAGCGGTGTCTGGGGCATCTACACGCTGCAGAGCGCCTTCCAGCCGATCTTCGCCTTCAATGAAGGCAAGCTTTCGGTCGTGGCCTTCGAGGGGCTGATCCGGCCGTTTCGCGAGGGTGAGCCGCAGTCATCGATGAGCTTCTTCGGCACTTGCCCTGCAGGCGACCGGCTGCATATCGAGGCGCTGACCAGGACGCTGCATCTTCTGAATGCCGGCGCCTGTCTGCCGGAAGAGGCATCCATCTTCGTCAATTTCGATCCGTCGGTGTTCACCGACCGCGCCATTGCCGACAAGGCGCTGCGCGACATGCGCCTGGTACTGCACGAAGCCGGCATCGATCCGCGCCGCATCGTCTGCGAGGTCACCGAGCAGAAATCGGCTTCGCAGGAGACGCTCTACAGCTTTGTCGAAGCGCTGCGAGCCAACGGCTTCCGCATCGCCGTCGACGACTACGGCGCCGATGATTCCGACATCAACCGCGTCAAGCAATTGCGGCCGGACATCGTCAAGTTCGACGCCCATTGGATCATGCAGCTCATGGAGTCCGGGGCCGGATTTGCGCTGCTGACCGCGATGGTGAAGAGCTTCGAAAGCCAGGGCATCTGCACGGTCTTCGAAGGCATTGAGGAAGGCTGGCAGCTCGAGCTCGCCGAGAAGTCCGGTGCTTCGATGGTGCAAGGCTATGTGCTCGCCCGGCCGGAACTCGCCCCGACCAGTTTTCGCGTTTTCGGCAAGAGCATGCAGGTGCCCGTGGCCGAGGAGAGCAAGGCCACGGTCGCCGCCAATCCCGCTCCGGCGCCGTCGCGGCCGGCGAGGGCCTTTGGGCGCAAGGTGACGCCATGATCGTGCGGCCCGACAGGCGGCGCCCAGAAAGGCGGCGAAACGTCGCCGAGGCGATCTTCGCCGATGAGATCGGCATCCAGTTCGGCGTCTATGGTGAGTTCCGGCTGTGGAGCGCCTATCAGCCGATCTTCGCGCCGCAGGGCAGGACGCTCAAACCTATCGCCGTCGAAGCGCTGATCGAGCCGCGCCGCGTCGCAACACCCGTTTCGCCACAGGTTTTCTTCGACAGCGTCGCGGCATCGGACCGGCTGTTCGTCGAGACGATGTGCCGGATGCTGCATCTCGGCAATTACCGCAACATCGGCGTCGATGGGCTCACGCTGTTCTTCAACTACGACCCGATGATCAACGATCACCTCGGGCGGGCGCTGGCCGAAATACGCCTTATGACCAGGCGTCTCGGCGATTTCGGCCTTGAGCCGGCCATGCTGGTCTGCGAGATCACCGAGCAGGCGGCGGACGACCATGTGCTCGCGAACCTCGTGCGCGAGATGAGACGTGACGGCATCCGCATCGCCGTCGACGATTTCGGCACCGGACATTCGACCGAAGCGCGCATCGGCCTGCTGTCGCCCGACATCGTCAAGATCGACGGCGACTGGTTCGCCGAGTTCTGCCGTCATGCCGCCGCCGAACGGTTCTTCCGGCCGCTGGTCTCAATGCTGCACGACCGCGGCGCCAAGGTGCTGGTCGAAGGCATCGAGCAGGCCACGCATCTGCGGGTCGCGCTGGACGGTGGCGTCGACCTCCTGCAAGGATATCATCTTGCCCGCCCGGCGCTCGCCGGCACGATCTTCAACGAAGAGCCGCTCTCAATCGACGCGCTGCTCGGCATGGACAACAAGGTCGTGCCTTTACATCAGCGCCGCTGATGTTTTCACCCAAAAACAAATCACTGGATGAGACCCGCGCAGGCGCGTTAGAGGCTTCTCGATCGCTCAACGCATGAAGAGAGGGGCCATGATACTTTATGACATGATCGACAGCGGCAATTGCTACAAGCCACGTCTGTTGATGGCAAAGCTCGGCATTCCCTTCACTCGTATCGAGGTGAGCTCGCATACCGGCGCGACGCGCAAGGCCGACTATGTCGCCAAGAACCCGAACGCGATGGTGCCGCTGCTCGAGCTCGACGATGGCCGGCGCATCGCCGAATCCAACGCCATCCTGCTCTATCTCGCCGAAGGCACGCGCTTCCTGCCGGCCGACAAATACGAGCGGGCGCTGGCCTATCAGTGGCTGTTCTTCGAGCAATACAGCCACGAGCCCTATATCGCGGTGCGCAAGGCGCTGCTCACATTTCCGGAGAGGGCGAAGGACGCCACGCCGGAACGATTGGCGCAGACGCTGGAGCGCGGCAACAAGGCGCTCGGCGTGATGAACAAGCATCTGGAACAGAACGCCTTTTTCGCAGGCAGCGCCTACAGCGTCGCCGACATCGCGCTCTACGCTTATACCCATACGGCGGAGAAGGGCGGCTTCCAACTCGACGCCTATCCGGCGGTGGTGGAGTGGCTTAGCCGAGTCGAGGCCGATAACGGGCATGTGCCGCTGGAGTGGCAGCCCTAAGCGCGTTGCGATCTTTCAGATTCGCTCCGTGCGCTTTAGGTTTTGATTTTACGCATGTCTTTGTCCCGAAACCGGTCCCACTTTCGGGAGACATGCTTTAGATTTGCGGTCGCCCGGTGCTTCACAGGTCGCGTAGCTTGCCGGCGGCTATTTCCTCCCGCGCCTCGGCCAACAGCTTGTCCAGCCGGCCAGCCTTCGCGTCGGCTTCGATCTGCTTATCCCACCTGTCAGCCTGAAGCTCCTCGAACCAAGTGGCAAATGCCTTCAGGTCCTCGGGGCTTAGTTCGGCGACGGACTTTTCGATCTGTTCGAGCTTGGTCATGGCCAACAAATACCATAGTTGGCCCAACGAGGCCAATGGCGGCGATATAGGCAACAAAAAAGGCGGGACAAAGCCCGCCTTCCTATGCCGGTAGCCTGATCGGGAGCGTCGGGGCCGGGCCGGCAGCAATCTGCTGCGTCGACTTGTCGGGATCCTTCCGCTCCGGCGCGCTTCTCGCGCGACCGTCAGTACATCCGTGACTTGCCGCGCGCCCCAGACCTTCGTCCGGCGCGCGTCGCTAACTAGCCGCATTTTTGCAATGCTAGGCGATTACGCCTGGCTGCAAAATGCTAGCGCCAAATCAGGCTGCCTTGCTCAGAGATCCGGCAGCGGACTTGCCGGTGCGGCGGTCCTGCTCGATCTCGAAGTTGATTTTCTGGCCCTCAACGAGGGTGCTCATGCCAGCGCGCTCGACAGCGGAGATGTGGACGAACACGTCCGCGCCGCCATTGTCAGGCTGGATGAAGCCGAAGCCCTTGGTGGCGTTGAACCACTTGACCGTACCAGTTGCCATTTAGAATATCCTTCACATTTGCTTCGTTTGACCGGACCAAAGCCCGGCCGGCGGTATCGAAATTTTGGAGACGTCAGCAAACGCGAAGATCGCGAGGCCCGATCGATCGGCCAAATTCAATGCGCCGGATATAGTATGGTTCGCGGACGAAAACAAGATGGCGTTACCCACATGTGCCGCGAAAGCGTGCAAGGGCTCTCAATCCGCGTGGAAGTTTTGCGGCCAGGCGTGCGTTATGGAGGGAAGATGCGCTCGCCGTTGAGGGGGAGGACCATGAAGAAAATTCTGCTTGCCGCCTGCCTGACGCTGGTGGCCGCCGAGGCACAGGCCGTCTCGCGCTACGACCCGACACGCATGAGCTGTGGCAGGGTGCAGGCGACGATTGCCAGGCAGGGCGCCGTCATCCTGCGCTACCAGTCGACGCGCGTGCCGGGGCTGCCGCTCTATGACCGCTATGTGCGGGACGAGCGCTTCTGCAACATGGGCGAGGTGAGGTCGAGGGCCTATGTGCCCAGCGTCGACACCAAGTCCTGTCCCGTCTATGTCTGCAAGCGGCCGGACTTCGACCGGGATTTCCGGCGCCGCCTTTTCCCGCGTCACTGAGGTTCAGAATCCGAACGACGCCTGTGCGGCCGGCGGCGGGCCGACCCGCACCCCTTCCATGGCCAGCATCTTCTCCTTGGTGGCGGAGCCGCCGGGAGCCGAGAAGCCGCCGATCTTGCCGCCCGCGGCAAGGATGCGGTGGCAGGGGATGACCAGCGGCACCGGATTGGCGCCGAGGGCCGCACCGGTTTCGCGGGCGAGGCCGGAATGGCCGGCGCGCTTGGCCAATTCGCCGTAGGTGGTGGTCTCGCCGAAGCTGAGCTTGCGCGCGGCGTCATAGATGGCGAGGCGGAAATCGTCGACGCCATCGAGGTCGACCGGCACGCCGGAGAAATCGACATCCTCCCCGGCCGCATAGGCCTTGATCGACGCGATCAATTCGACCACCCACTTCGGCTGCTCGGTGGCGTTTGAAACACCGGCATGGCGAAACAGCCGACGCTCGACCGCTTCGGGGCTGCGTTCGGGCAGGCAGAGCCGGGTCAGGCCCTTTTCGCTCCAGGCAATGCCCATGAAGCCGATCACTGTTTCTAACACTGCGTGGCCGGCCGTGATCGGTGATACGTTTTGCATGGTGCGCTCCTTTCCGCAAACGGCGAAAAACGGGTACATCTACGGTACAGATAGGGAACAATATCGCAGTTTGCTCCGGGTCTCGCCACCCGAAAACCGCACACCGGCCCCGATTGCCCGGTTGGAATCGCTGGTGTAAGGACTTTTTAACAACCGACAATCGGACCTGCAGGGCTTGGCAGCGAAAATCATCCTCACCGCGATCGGCGTGCTCGTTGCCGCTGCCGGCCTCAGCGGTTGCACCTCGACCTCGCCGATGAAGGCAACGCCCGCGCTCGCGGCGGCGTCGACGCCGACCGTCGAGGACGACACGCCGACCGTCGCGCTGCCCGAAACGGTGGCCGTGCTGCCGGAGCCTTCCGGCCTCGCGCAGGTGCAAACTGCGGCGCTGACCGGCGACGCCGCCGCAGCAGCCGCCGGGACGCCGTTGCCGCCGCCGGCACAACCTGGCGCGGCACTTCCGCCGCCCGCGCAACCCGCTGCGTTTGCAGGCTCGACACCGGTCGCCGGCCAGTTTCCGCCGCCGCCGGTGCTGATGGCCGGCGCGTCCCCGACCGGCCCCGGTTCGCTCAAGCAGGCAGCCGTCTACCAGAACGCCGGCGTTGCCATGCCGGTCACCGGCCAGTCGGCGAAGGTGGCCCCCATGCCCGGCGTCCAGCAGGCCGCCTATGTGGTGCCGCAGAACCCGGCGCTGCTCGCCCAACCGGGCCAGCCGGAAGCAAACGCCAGCGAGCAGCATGCTACGGGGCCGCGCGCCGAGATCGAACGGCTGATCGAGAAATATTCGGTGATCTACGAAGTGCCGGTCGATCTGGTGCGCCATGTCGTCAACCGCGAGAGCACCTTCAACCCGAAAGCCTACAACCATGGCCATTGGGGACTGATGCAGATCAAGCATGCGACGGCGCGCGGCATGGGCTATGACGGACCGGCGAGCGGGCTCTTCGACGCCGAGACCAATCTCAAATACGCCGTCAAATACCTGCGCGGCGCTTGGCTGGTCTCCGGCGGCAATGCCAAGCGCGCCGACAGCCTTTTCCAAACCGGCTACTATTACGACGCCAAGCGCAAGGGCTTGCTCGAGGCGACGGGCCTCGGCGTCGACCGCCGCCGCCTGCAGCCAGGCGCCTGAGCATCCGGCCCGATGCGGGTCGCCCAAGAGTGCGCAGCCTTTGGCAGCGTAGCTGGTTTGGGACGTAGCTGGTTTGGGGCAGGAACATGCATGAGAACGAAGGTCCGCGTCCGCCTCCGCCCAACGATATCCGCCTTCGCAAGCGTCTAGACGATGCGCTGATCGCGCCGCATTGGCCGGAAGGGTTCGTCATGCGCCCATTCGAGCCTCGGGATGCGCAGGCGATGCATGCGCTGCTGCAAGAGGTGTTCGACGATGGCGCCGACGGGACGTTCGACGACTGGTGGCCGCGTATCTCGGGCGATGCGGAGTTCGATCCCGACCTCTGTTTCCTCGCTATCGACGGCAAGGGGCTGCTGGCCGGTGCCGCGCTCTGCTGGACGTCCGCTTTCGTCAAGGATCTCGCTGTTCATCCGGACTCCAGAAGGCGCGGCATCGGCGAGGCGCTGATGCGGCATGTCTTCCTGACCTTCCGCGACAGGGGCGCCGCCCATGTCGACCTCAAGACCAACACAGTCGAGAACGCCGCCGCCTTCAGGCTCTACGAGCGGCTGGGCATGATCCCGGTCGCCTGGGAAGGCTAAACGGCATCTGCCATAACCTTCGCGAGCGAATGTGCGGCGGCTTTGTGAACCGCTTCACACAGGGTGACGTTAGGACATGCTAATGCGTCGTGGTGCCGGGCGGCCGATCGGCGGATCGACGCTGGCAAGGCGTCGGAGGAGGCTGTGCCGGCATGCGTCAGCCACTCCAAGGCGGGCTCCGGGGCGGCGGGTTTCGGAGCCCGCCCGCTTTGGTTTGAAAACCACGCTTCCATCCAGCCAGATTGTACTTTCCGTGCTTCGGTCTGAGACCGACACGCCGCTGGTCCATGCTGAACGGCTCATATTGGAACCCAAAGCGGCGCTCCGCATTCAAATGCTGGGTGGGCATCTGATGGCTGTCGACGCGCGCAGTCTCCGTCGCCGGCTCCAAAGGGAGGTCCACCGCCATGAAGCTTCTCCACGCCTTTCTTGCGCTTGCGGCCGCCACCATGCTGGCGGTGGCTCCAGCGCGAGCCGTCGACCTGTCGATCGTGTCGGGAGACACCGGCAGCGGCATCAAGGTGCTGCGCGAGATGCTCGACCAGTATGAGAAGCAGAGCGGCAACAAGGTCAACATCGTGGTCATGCCGCCGTCGACGACCGATCAGTTCGGCCAGTACAAGCTGTGGCTCGCCGCCGGAAACACCGACATCGACGTCTACCAGACCGACGTGATCTGGGCGCCGCAACTCGCCAGCCAGCTCGTCGACCTCACCGCGGCGACCAAGGATGTCGTGGCCAAGCATTTCCCGTCGATCATCCAGTCGCAGACGGTCGACGGCAAGCTGGTGGCGCTGCCGATCTTCACCGACGCGCCGGCGCTCTATTACCGCAAGGACCTCCTCGACAAATACGGCGCCAAGGTGCCGACCACCTGGAAGGAGCTGGCCGATGCCGCCAAGCTGGTCATGGACAAGGAACGGGCCGCCGGCAACAAGGACATGTGGGGCTTCGTCTTCCAGGGCAACGCTTATGAGGGCCTGACCTGCGATGCGCTCGAATGGGTGATGTCGAATGGCGGCGGCCAGATCATCGAGCCGGACGGCACCGTCTCCATCAACAATCCAAAGGCGGCGGCCGCACTCGATATGGTCAAGGGCTGGATCGGCACCATCTCGCCGCCGGGCGTGCTCGCCTACCAGGAAGAGGAATCGCGCGGCGTCTGGCAGACCGGCAATGCGGTGTTCATGCGCAACTGGCCCTATGCCTATGCGCTGGGCAACGGCGCGGACGCGCCGATCAAGGGCAAGTTCGACGTGGCGCCGCTGCCGGCCGGCACGGGCGAGGGCGCGCGGCCGGTCGCGACATTGGGCGGCTGGAACCTGGCGGTCTCCAAATACTCCAAGAACCCGGACGCGGCGATCGACATGGTCAAGTTCATCGCTTCGCCCGAGATGCAGAAATACCGGACGCTGAGAACCTCCAACCTGCCGACCATCCAGGCGCTGTATGACGATGCCGACATCGCCAAGGAGCAGCCGATCATCCCGCGCTGGAAAGAAGTCTTCCTCAACGCGGCGCCGCGACCCTCGGCGACGGTGAAGATCAAGTACAACGAGGCCTCGAGCCAGTTCTGGACCGCCGTGCACAAGACCTTGTCAGGCGAAGGCAGTGCCGCCGACAACCTCGCCGATCTCGAAGTGACGCTGACCAAGCTGAAGGGCAGCGGCTGGTGACCGCGACGCCGGCAGAAGCTGGCTCGGGCATCCGCGGCGGCAAAACAGAACGAGCGCCTGAAACAGCCACTGCCCGGCGTCCGCGCTCGCGGCTGATGGCGCAGCGCGTACGCTCGGCGTGGCTGTTCCTAACACCGATGCTTCTGGTGCTTGCCGCCGTCGCCGGCTGGCCGCTGATCCGCACCGTCTATTTCAGCTTCACCGACGCTTCGCTCTCCGACCTCGACGCCCGCCAATGGGTCGGCTTCGCGAATTATTTCTCGATGCTGAGCATGCCGAGCGGCCGGACGCTCTATGACGGGCTGCTCGTCGACCCGGTGTGGTGGCGCGCCGTCTGGAACACGGTGCGCTTCACGGCAGTCTCGGTGATCTGCGAGACCATCCTCGGCATGATCGTCGCGCTGGTGCTCAACGCCGAGTTCCCGGGCCGCGGCCTCGTCAGGGCGGCGATCCTCATTCCATGGGCGATCCCGACGATCGTCTCGGCAAAGATGTGGCAGTGGATGCTCAACGACCAGTTCGGCATCATCAATGTCGTGCTGCTCAACCTCGGCCTGATCCATGCCAAGATCGCCTGGACCGCCAGCGCCGACACGGCGATGGTCGCGGTGCTCATCGTCGACATCTGGAAGACGACGCCGTTCATGGCGCTGTTGATCCTTGCGGCACTGCAGATGCTGCCGCGCGAGATCATCGAGGTGGCAAAACTCGACGGCGCCAATCCGTGGCAGATCTTCTGGCGCGTGACCCTGCCGCTGATCCGCCCGGCGGTGATGGTGGCGGTGATCTTCCGCGCGCTCGATGCGCTGCGCATCTTCGACCTGATCTATGTGCTGACGCCCAACAATGTGCAGACCAAGTCGATGTCGGTGTTCGCGCGCGAGAACCTGTTCGAGTTCGACAAGTTCGCCTATGGCTCGGCCGCCTCGACGCTGTTGTTCCTCATCCTGGCGCTGCTCACCATTTCCTACATCCGCATCGCCAGGATCAGCCTGGATGGAGGCCGCTGAGATGAAAATCCTGAAGCGCGCAGCTTTCTATCTGCTGGTGGCGGGAATCGTCTTCATCGCCGTCTTTCCGTTCTACTACGCCATCGTCACCAGCCTGAAATCGGGAACCGAGCTCTTCGAGGCGAGCCTCTGGCCGCAGACGATCAGCCTCGCCAACTACCGGAACGTGCTCACCGAAGGCACCTTCCTGCGCAACCTGGTGAACTCGCTGGTCGTCTCGGGCGCCGTCGTGCTGATCTCGCTGCTGCTCGGCGTCACCGCCGCCTATTCGATGGCGCGCATCCGTTTCCGCGGCCGCTCGGCGCTGATGCTCGCCATCCTGTCGGTCTCGATGTTCCCGCAGGTGGCGGTGCTGGCCGGCCTGTTCGAGATGATCCGCTGGGCCGGTCTCTACAATTCGCTGATCGCGCTGATCTTCTCCTACATGATCTTCACTCTGCCGTTCACCGTCTGGGTGCTCACCACCTTTGTGCGTGACCTGCCGGTCGAGATCGAGGAAGCGGCGATCCTCGACGGCGCCACACCTTGGATCATCATCACCCGCGTCTTCCTGCCGCTGATGTGGCCGGCGCTGGCGACGACGGGCATGCTCGCCTTCATCGGCGCGTGGAACGAGTTCCTGTTTGCGCTGACCTTCACCTCCAACAATGCGCAGCGCACCGTGCCGGTGGCGATCGCGCTGCTTTCCGGCACCTCACAGTTCGAGATCCCGTGGGGCAACATCATGGCCGCGTCGGTGATCGTCACCGTGCCGCTGGTGGTGCTGGTCCTGATCTTCCAGCGCAAGATCGTTTCCGGGCTGACGGCCGGCGGCGTCAAGGGTTAGGCACGGCATAAAGAAAGCGGTGGCGGCACGCGCAAAAATGTCGGAAGCAGCCGGGACGATACGTCCTTCGGTCGTAGTGCAATCCGCGCCGGGACGCCGGCGCGACGGCCAAGGAGACGATCATGATCACCTTTCCCAACGAATCCGCCAAATATCGCGCCGCTCGCGAAAAACTGTTGCAGAAGGAAATCGAGCTGCGCCGCGCCATGGAAGCCGTGGCCGTGGCCAGACGCGCCCTGCCGCCGGGCGGGCTGGTGCCGCGGGACTATGTCTTCGACGGGCTGGACGGCGAAGGCAAGGCGACCCGCATCGGACTGCCGGATCTGTTCGCTCCGGGCAAGGACTCGCTGATCCTCTACCAGATGATGTTCCCGCGCCACCCGCAGGAGACGCGCGATGTGGCGACGAGCGGCGAGACCGCGAAGCTCGCTAGGCAGGACCAGCCATGTCCGTCCTGCAGCGCGCTGCTCGACCAGCTCGACGGCGCCGTCGGCCACCTCGAGGCCGCGGGCTTCAACTTCGCGGTAGTGGCCAAGACCGCGCTCGACAATCTGGCGGCGCTCGGCCGCGACCGCGGCTGGAAGAACATGCGGCTCGTCTCGTCGGCCGGCAACAGTTTCAAGCGCGACTATAATTCCGAGACCGCCGACGGCGCGCAGATACCACTGCTCTCGGTGTTCCGCCGCGATGACGACGGCATCCGTCATTTCTGGTCGTCGGAGCTTGGCTTCGCGCCGACGGAGCCCGGCCAGGATCCGCGCGCCATCGGCACCTGCGAGATCCTGTGGAACCTGATGGATTTCACTCCGGAAGGCCGCCCGGACTGGCACGAGCAGCTGCAATATTCCGGACGCGCCCCCGAAGCATCCTGCCACTGACGGCAAGCGGACGGGTTGCGGCGGGCGGTTTCCCAAGCAACCCCGGCGCCGGTGCCGCGTTGGGTGTCCGAGGGGCTGTTCCGGATCGGAGACTTCAGATGAGAACGCTTCTGCCCCTGGCCGCCGTCGCGCTGCTTGCCGGCGCGCCGGCCGCCCTTGCCCAGTCGGACGATGCCAGCCCGGACGCGGTCGGCCCCATGGTGACCGAGAACAAGGTCGATACGCAGACATTCGTCAGTACCGTGCCCAACGCCAACGAATTCGAGATCCAGTCGAGCAAGCTGGCGCAGGAGAAATCGTCGTCGGCCGACGTCAAGGCCTTCGCGGGCCAGATGATCGCCGACCACACCAAGGCCGGCGAGGATTTCAAGGCGGCGATGAGCCAGGGCCAGACGACCGCCTCGATCAAGCCCGCCGGGCCCGCGCTGCAACCGAAGGAGCAGCATTTGCTCGGCGAATTGAAGAGCGCGAGCGGCAAGGATTTCGACCAGAAATACATCCGGATGCAGCTGGACGCGCACAAGGACGCGGTCGCGCTGTTCAGCACCTATGCCAAATCGGGCGACGACCCGGCGATGAAGGAATTCGCCAAGAAGACGTTGCCGGTGCTGAAGATGCACGAGAAGCATGCGAAGGAGCTGGCCGTGGCGCATCAGGGGTAGGTCTTGCCTAGGAGGAACGCAATTCGCTCGTTTCGGGACATGCCGAGTCCAGTTCGTCGTCATTCTATGGCGGAGCAAGGAGCGAAGCGACGCGCGCAGACCATAGAATCCATTCCGTGACGGTGACGCGCTTTCCACGGTCCAGAATTCTGCTCGGCTGAGCCCTTCGCGCGAGGTCACGGAATGGATCCTCGGGTCTACGCGTCCGCTGCGCTCCCACTCCGCCCGTGGATGACGACGTTCGAGTTGCTTCGGCTAATTTTCAAGGGCCCGACCTTGGCAAATTGTCATCATCGACTCCCTGTACCTAAATGCCTTGCAAGCTAAACTGGGGACCTCTTGTCGGAGGCAGCCATGCCCAAAATCGACCTATCCGCCGTCCCCGTCCGCAAAGGCTCCGGCTACCCACCCCCCTTCGACCAGCCCTGCGCGGAACGCACACGCCGCCGCCTCGGCGATGCCGGCGGCTTGAAGGATTTCGGCGTCAACCTGATGACCCTGCCGCCGGGCGGCTGGTCGAGCCAGCGCCACTGGCACAGGCATGAGGACGAGCTCGTCTATGTGCTGGAGGGCGAGCTGACGCTGGTCGAGGACTGCGGCGAAACACTGCTCAGGGCGGGCGACTGCGCCACCTTCGCCAAGAACATCGGCGAGGGCCACCACCTGATCAACCGCTCATCGACCACGGTGCTTTACCTGGAAGTCGGCTCGCGCAACCCGGACGATGTCATCACCTGCTCCGACATCGACCTGATGAGCCCGAGTTCGGATGGAAGGTTTCTGCACAAGGATGGGAGGGCGTATCCGGGGCAGGGGTGATGGAAGCTGCCGCTTCTGCGCTTCTTGTGGGAGAAGGTGTCGCCGAAGGCGACGGATGAGGGGTGTTGGCCGGATCGCCAACGCCTCATTCCTTCCAGCATCCAATCCGAACCCGCTTCGCTCGGCCACTTTCCTTCGGATAAACAAGAACGCTTTGCACCTAAGCCGGACACGAATCGGCAAGGTTGGTTATATTCGGAATCGCCGGCGGGGAGCTATGAAACTAGGACAGCTGATCTCTGATATCATTGTAGAGCTGACACAACTTCAAGGTGCAGCCCTTCCTCCATGGAGGGAGGATGATGATTTTCCGTTCCCACGAATGATTGCCGTAGATGGAGAACGGACGCTTTATGTTTCGAAAAAGATCGATAATCTAATCGATCTAGTCTCGCACCAAATACATACGAGTGACCCCGATTTAGGAAGGCGTACAGGAACTACCGAGTTGCGTTCGATTGTTCGGAGGGCCTTCGGGCCTGCCTTGGCGGCGATAGATCTTGATCGCGATGTTTCTGAAAATGCCGATATTACACTTTCCAGTGTCAGGGGCTTCATTAAACAGTCCATCAATAGGGAAAAATTACGCCAGGAGCATTGTTTTGGCTGCACGCTATTCAGCAGGTTGTCTGTCTCTGACTTTGCGGTAGGTTCTGTGCGTTTCGAGAGGCGCGCGGAGTGGCTAAGACAAAAGTTGATTGCAGGCGACATAAGCCTGATTACCCATCGGCGCATCGAAAAAATTTGGTCTGGACGTAAACTAAGAGGTCGAAAGCCCAGCTTCGAGAGTATGGGCGAAAGGGATATCCTCGATACTATCGGTGACTGTCCATATGTCTGTAGCGTCACAACGGATGGATACAGCCTGGGTTTAGGGCGGGAGAAGGCGCTTATTGCTGCCCGACTGGTCCTCACATCAATCGCGCTTCTCTGGCAAACGCCCTCGAAAAAACTTGATGGTTTTAATCTAGCCTATGATCGAACAGTTCAATCACAAATTGCGATGGCGTTCTGCGAGAAAAATATTCTTACAAGTCGAAATAAGATTCATTTGACGGTTGACGGTGATTTCAACCGAGAAAAATGGGACATGCTGATAGCCAAAAGTAAGGACTATTTTTCGATTATCGAGGAGATAATAAACTACAGTCTGTCGCTCGCGGATGTGTCACGAAAACATCTCATGCGTACGCTTTTCCACGCTCTCCTTTGGTTCCATGAAGGTTGTCGAGATCGCTCGCCGCTCATAGCTATTGTAAAATTTGCGGCGACGATGGACGCTCTCGCCTGCGGCAAGGGTGAGAATGATATTTTGAAACTGTTCGAAGTTCGCGTTGGCTTGAAGGGCGACGCTCGCGTGTTCCCGGATGGAACGACATTGAAGAGCGCGGTGGCGGTGATCTATGGCTACGGACGAAGCCGGACAATCCATGGTAACAACGAGAGAGTTGGAACAGATTGGAGTAATATGTCCGCACGGGCAGAGCAATTGGCACGTCTGTGCCTAATTCGCTGCATAGAGTGGGCGGACAAAAATCGCGAAGTTGACAGTCCGAGACTTATGTTGACGACATAAACTATGCATTTCGACGACACGCTAGCGTCGAGATAGTAGATTCCAAGCGCTGGCGGGACAGCGCCCCCTCTGGCCTGCCGGCCATCTCCCCCATAAGGGGGGAGATCAGCTAATTGTCACCCAAAATACTCCTGCAGCGGCCGGACCTCCAAATTCCCAGCCCTCAGCGCCGCAATGGCTTCCGCCACCGCGGCAGCACCCGAAAGCGTCGTGTAATACGGCACCTTCTGCATCAGCGTGGCGCGCCGCAGCGACTTCGAGTCCGATACGGCCTTCTGGCCGTCCGTGGTGTTGAAGACGATCTGGACTTGGCGGTTGCGGATGGCGTCCTCGATGTGGGGGCGGCCTTCGAGCACCTTGTTGATCTTTTCCGCAACCACGCCGTTCTCGGCGAGGAAGCGCGCGGTGCCGGAGGTGGCGAGCACTTTGAAACCCTGGCCGGCCAGCCGCTTCACCGCTGGCAGGATGCCCTTCTTGTCCTCGTCGCGGACCGAGACGAACAGCGTGCCCGCGCGGGGGAGATCAACACCCGCTCCCAGCTGGCTCTTGGCGAAGGCTAAAGCAAAGTCGCGGTCGAGGCCCATAACCTCGCCGGTCGAGCGCATTTCCGGCCCGAGCAGGATGTCGACGCCGGGGAAGCGGGCGAAGGGGAAGACGGCTTCCTTGACCGCGATGTGGCCGGGATTGCGCGGGTCGGGCATCGCGCCGTAGTGGGCGAAGGCGTTTTCCAGCGTCTCGCCGGCCATGATGCGGGCTGCAATCTTCGCAATGGGGCGGCCGATGGTCTTGGCGACGAAGGGCACGGTGCGCGATGCGCGGGGATTGACCTCCAGCACATAGACCGTGCCGTCCTGGATGGCGTATTGCACGTTCATAAGGCCGCCGACATTGAGCGCGCGGGCAAGTGCGGCGGTCTGGCGCTCCAGATCGTCGACGAGGTCAGGGTGCAGCGCGTGTACCGGCAGCGAGCAAGCGCTGTCGCCCGAATGGATGCCGGCTTCCTCGATATGCTCCAGGATGCCGGAGACGAAGGTATCCTTGCCGTCGCAGAGACAATCGACGTCGACCTCGATGGCGCCGGTGAGATAGGTGTCGAACAGAAGCGGGTTCTTGCCCAGCAGCGTGTTGATCTGGCCGGTCTTGTCGTTGGGGTACTTCTGCTTGATGTCCTCCGGCACCAGGCCGGGCACGGTGTCGAGCAGGTAGGTCTGCAGCATGCCCTCGTTGTAGATGATCTGCATGGCACGGCCGCCGAGCACGTAGGACGGGCGCACAACCAGCGGGAAGCCGAGCTCGCCGGCGACGAGGCGGGCCTGCTCGACCGAATAGGCGATGCCGTTCTTCGGCTGGGTGAGGCCGAGCTTGTGCAGAAGCTTCTGGAAGCGGTCGCGGTCCTCCGCCAGATCGATCATGTCGGGCGAGGTGCCGAGGATCGGGATGCCGGCCTTCTCCAGCGCATCCGCCAGCTTCAGCGGCGTCTGGCCGCCGAACTGGACGATGACGCCGACGAGCTCCCCGGACGACTGCTCGGCGCGCAGGATCTCCAGCACGTCCTCCGCCGTCAGCGGATCGAAATAGAGCCTGTCGGAGGTGTCGTAGTCGGTCGACACGGTCTCCGGGTTGCAGTTGACCATGATCGCTTCATAGCCGGCGTCGCGCAGCGCAAAGGCCGCGTGGCAGCAGCAATAGTCGAACTCGATGCCTTGGCCGATGCGGTTCGGACCGCCGCCGAGGATGACGACCTTCTTGCGCGACGACACACGCGCCTCGTTGGCGGGCTCGCCGACGAAGGGCGTCTCGTAGGTCGAATACATATAGGCGGTCGGCGAGGCGAACTCGGCGGCGCAGGTGTCGATGCGCTTGTAGACCGGATGGACGTCGAGCTTTTCTCTGACCTTCTGAATCACTTCCGCGTCGGTGTTCGTCAGCGACGCGAGACGGGCGTCGGAAAAACCCATCGCCTTCAGCATGCGCAGATTGGCGGCATCCTCGGGCAGGCCGTGCTCGCGGATGCGCTCCTCCATGGCGATGATGCCGGCGATCTGCTCGAGGAACCACGGGTCGATCTTGCACATGGCGTGCACGTCTTCGAGTGAGGTGCCCATGCGGATCGCCTGCGCTACCATGCGCAGCCGGTCGGGCGTCGGCGTGCCGAGCGCTCCACGGATCGCGTTGCGGTCGTCGGCGTGATTGGCGGCGGTTGGCCCGTGGCCGATGCCGGGGATCTCGATTTCGTCGAGACCCGTCAGGCCGGTTTCCAGTCCGCGCAGCGCCTTCTGCAGCGATTCCTGGAAGGTGCGGCCAATTGCCATCACCTCGCCCACCGACTTCATGGCGGTGGTCAGCACAGGCTCGGCGCCGGGGAATTTCTCGAAGGCGAAGCGCGGGATCTTCGTCACCACATAGTCGATCGTCGGCTCGAAGGAAGCCGGCGTCGCGCCGCCGGTGATGTCGTTTTCCAGCTCGTCGAGCGTGTAGCCGACGGCGAGCTTTGCCGCGACCTTGGCGATCGGGAAGCCGGTGGCTTTGGAGGCAAGGGCGGACGAGCGCGAGACGCGCGGGTTCATCTCGATCACCACCAGGCGGCCGTCGGCCGGGTTGACGGCGAACTGCACGTTGGAGCCGCCGGTCTCCACCCCGATCTCGCGCAGCACCGCGATCGAGGCGTTGCGCATCATCTGGTATTCCTTGTCGGTGAGCGTCAGGGCAGGGGCGACGGTGATGGAATCGCCCGTGTGCACTCCCATCGGGTCGAGGTTTTCGATCGAGCAGATGATGATGCAGTTGTCCGCCTTGTCGCGGACGACCTCCATCTCATACTCCTTCCAGCCGAGCACGCTCTCCTCGATCAGCACTTCGGTGGTCGGCGAGGCGTCGAGGCCGGACTGGACGATGTCGTAGAATTCGGCGCGGTTGTAGGCGATGCCGCCGCCGGTGCCGCCCATGGTGAAGGAGGGGCGGATGATGGCCGGCAGGCCGACATGGTCGAGCGCCTGGGCGGCGATCGCCATGGCGTGGCTGATATAGCGCTGCTTGCGGTCGCCTTCGCCGAGGTTCCAGCGCGTCTCCAGCGCATCGAGCGCGGCGTCGAGGTTCTCGGGGTGCTCCGCCTTCAGCGCGGCGCGCTCGGCCTCATGGATCTTGCGGTCGGCATCCTTGACCTCGGTGGCGTTGGCCAGCATCGAGCGCGGCGTCTCCAGGCCGATCTTGCTCATCGCCTGGCGGAACAGCGCGCGGTCCTCGGCCTTGTCTATGGCATGAGCGTCGGCGCCGATCATCTCGACATTGTAGCGGTCGAGCACGCCCATGCGGCGCAGCGAAAGCGCGGTGTTGAGCGCCGTCTGCCCGCCCATGGTGGGCAGCAGCGCGTCGGGGCGCTCCTTGGCTATGATCTTGGCCACCACCTCCGGTGTGATCGGCTCGATATAGGTGGCGTCGGCCAGCTCCGGATCGGTCATGATGGTGGCCGGGTTGGAGTTGACCAGGATGACGCGGAAACCCTCTTCCTTCAGCGCCTTGCAGGCCTGGGTGCCGGAATAGTCGAACTCGCATGCCTGGCCGATGACGATGGGGCCGGCCCCGATGATCAGGATCGACTTGATGTCGGTGCGTCTTGGCATATTCGAAAATTCCGTTCGGCGAGCGGCTTGCACGAAAAACCGGGCGGGGGAGGACCCGGCCGGTTGTGCTTGCGATTCTGGTATCAGGCTAGGAGGGCCTTATAGGGAAGAGTTTTGGCGGATGTAACCCCGAAAATGCGAGGTAGGGGAGTAGGGGAGTAGGGGAGTAGGGGAGTAGGGGAGTAGGGGAGTAGGGGAGTAGGGGAGTGGAGTGCACCCCAAAACTGAGACAAGGATATAAGGGACAGTCCTGAGAGAGGGACTGATGCCTCAA